>JAAAOU010000146.1 GCA_009908745.1 Bacteroidota bacterium | reverse complement strand
CTGTTGCACGCGGGTACTTAACTGCAGCCGATCCGCTGGTAAGTTGGCGGCAAGTTGTAGGGGGATTTGCTGCATGCCTTTGTTGGGCACCGCCACGTCTCCCTCGGCAAACATCTTGAAAACGAAGTCGAACATCCGGCGGCTGGTACGCAGCTCTTTTTCTAAGAAAATACCGCTGTAGAAAGGGCGGAAAAAGCGCTCGACCATCTTGTCGCCAAAACCGTAGTCCTCCCGCAGGGCTTCGATGGTCGGTTTTTCCGCTTGCGCAAAAATCTCATCTAGCGACATGCCTTTCAAGCGGTTGCGGAGCCGCAGTATGCCAAGTTTGCTGCCCAAGCCCCCCGCCTTGGCCAGCACGGTGGGCAATAGGCTGCTGAAGTCCCGCAGCGGGTCGCCGATACGGTCTACGGAGCCATCGGCTTGCAACAGCATGGCACCGGGCAGAAACGCACGCAGGTCGAGCTTGCCGTAGTCGAGCAAAGCCTGGGCTTCCGGGTAAGCCGTGGCCAGTACTTGAAAGCCGTGATCGAGCAGGAAGCCGTCTTTTTTGGTGGTCTTTACCCGCCCGCCGACTTCCGCGTCCGCTTCCAACAGCAGGTAGTCTCGACCGCGCTGCTGCAAATAGTTGGCGGCGCTCAGCCCAGCCAGCCCGGCGCCTACGATGATAGTGTCTGCCATAGTCTATGTGGTTTCTTGTTCGTCTTCGGCTGCAAAATACGTTTTTACTTTCTTCGCTACGTTCAAACCTACGACTTCGGACAAGTCGGCGGCCCCGGCTTCCTTCACCCGTTTGAGGGAACCGAAGTGGGCCAGCAGCTTTTGCGCCGTCTTCTCCCCTACCCCTGGGATATTGGTCAGCGAGGAGCCGGTGAAGTTTTGGGAGCGCTTGTTGCGGTGGAAAGTAATGGCGAAGCGGTGGGCCTCGTCCCGTGCCTGCTGTATGAGCTTGAGCGATTCTGACTTTTTGTCGATGTAAATTGGCACGGAGTCGCCCGGCATAAAGATTTCTTCCAGCCGTTTGGCGATACCGATGATGGTGACCTTTTCCAGAATCCCCAGCAGCTTCAAGCTTTCCACCGCGGCACTCAGCTGCCCCTTGCCCCCGTCGATGATGATGAGTTGTGGCAAGGCCTCGCCCTCGTCGAGCAGGCGGCGGTAGCGGCGGTGGACTACTTCACGCATGGAGGCGTAATCGTCTGGGCCCTGTACTGTTTTGATGTTGTAGTGGCGGTAGTCTTTCTTGCTGGGTTTCGCGTTTTTGAAGACCACGCAGGAAGACACCGGATAGGCCCCCTGCATATTGGAGTTGTCGAAGCACTCGATGTGCAACGGCAGCGCGTCCATATTCAGGTCGGCCTGCAGGGTACGCAGAATACGCTCGGCGGAGGTTTGTTTCCGCCGCATGCTAGCCCGCTGCTTTTGGCGTTGCAGGGCGTGGTACTTGGCGTTTTTTTCCGAAAGGTCCAACAGCCGGCGTTTGTCGCCGATTTTGGGGACGGTCACTTGCAGGTTTTCATCCTCCAGCGGGATATCGTAGGGCAGTATGAGCTCCTCCGCGATACTGTGGAAACGGTCGCGGATAATCGGTATGGCGTACTGCAGCAGCCCGGCCTCGTCATCGTCGTCTAGGTTTTTCACCAATTCCTGCGTATGGGTATGGATGATGGCGCCGTTGACCACCTTGATGTAATTGATGTAGGCATCCTTCTCTTCTGATACGATGGAGAAGACGTCCACGTCGCGGATTTTCGTGCTCACCACGGTCGACTTGGCCTGGTAGTCCTCGAATGCCGAGAGCTTGTCTTTGATGCGCTGGGCTTTCTCAAACTCTAGATTAGCAGCGTGTTGCTCCATCACGGCTTTGAAGTGTTGCTTGACTGCCCCGAAGTTGCCCCGCAGGATGTTGCGGACCTGGTCGATTTTTTCGTTGTAGGCGTCCTCGCTCTCCAAGCCCTCGCAGGGACCCATGCAGTTTTTGATGTGGTACTCTAGGCAGACCTTGAATTTGCCCGCTTCGATGTTGCGCTCGGTGAGATTCAGGCTGCAGGTACGCAGGGGGAACAGCCGCTTGATGAGCTCCAGGATAATCTTCAGGCGCGACTTGCTGGTGTACGGCCCAAAATAAGTGGAACCATCGCGGATAACCCGCCGGGTGATGAATACGCGGGGGAAGCGCTCTTTTTTGATACAGATATAGGAATAACTCTTGTCGTCCCGCAACATGACGTTGTAGCGCGGCTGGTGCTTTTTGATGAGCGTGTTTTCCAACAGCAGTGCATCGGCCTCCGTTTCTACCACGGTAAACTCAATACGGCGGGCATTCTTCACCATCACGCGGGTACGGTGGGCCCGGTCGCGCCGCTCCCCAAAGTAAGAAGCCACGCGTTTACGCAAGTCCTTTGCTTTTCCAACGTACAGTATTACCTCTTCTTTGTCAATGAAGCGGTAGACCCCCGGTTGATGGGGGATGGTATCAGCTATATTTTTGAAGTCGTCGGTCCTCATCTTCGTGAATATATAACAATTTACAGCCGCTTGGTTTGAGAAAACACCTTTTGCTGTGTTATTTTCTTTCGTACTTTGGAAATTGTCTAAGAATTGCTGAAAACCAAATACGAGACATGAGAAACTACATCCTCATTGGCTTGCTGGCCAGCTTGGCCTTAGGCTGCAGCCAAAAGATTTACCCCGACCGTAGTCAATTTGTGAAAGACGGGGAAGAGGTCCCCACTTTGCAACTGGAACGCTACAAAAGCATGCAACTGCGGCCTGGCCAAGACAGCAGTTTGGGCATCGCCCTGGCCATTTCTGGAGGCGGCTCTCGGGCCGCTAACCTGGGCGTCGGTATAATGCTGGGGCTAGAAGACTTCGAGAACAAGCAATATAGCAACTTGCTCAAAGAAGTGGACTATCTTTCTACCGTATCCGGGGGCGGCTTTGCAGCGGGGGCTTACCTCAATGCCTTGTTTACGCATCAAAACTTGCAACGGGAGTCGCCTTTTTCATTGGAAGAGCATCTGGCCATCAACATCCGGGAATCCCTAGCTTATTCCTACACGGGTGCTCTGCTGCGGGCTAATTTCAACCCCCTGCTCTGGTTTACCCCCGTAGATGATGGCGATGGCTTGGAGCGCGCGATCGACAACCAAGTGCTGGGCTACCGCTACCGGCGGAAAAACGATAGCTTGCCGGAGCGTAGTATCCTGCTGAGCGACTGCTTTATCCCCCGTGCATCCAATGCGCCCGTGCGCCTGCCGATGCACATCGCCAATAGCTCCACCTTGAATACGATGACCATTTTCCCATTCACCCCTGGCATTCTGGACCGCTACCGCATTACCGGCTATACCCACCGGCTGCGCAAACGCGAAAACAAAAACCTCGACCCGTATCAGGTGCCGCTGTCCGTAGGCATCAAAGCCAGTGGCAGCTTCCCGGTGCTGATTTCCAACTCTACCCTCAGCAGCGCTTACAGCAAAGAACGGCCCTATTTGCACCTTATTGATGGGGCGATGACGGACAATATTGGCTACCACACCGCTTTGGAAGCCCTAAGGCAAGACGCTGCAAGCCACAAAGTCCTCCTGATCATCGACGCCGATGCTGTGGGCAACCGCTATACCTTTTCTAAAAAGGAAGGCGCGCTTTTCTCGCTGGGTGTAGCCGCCCGGCTGCCGTCAAGCGGCCTCGATGCCCGGCGGGCTACGCTGCGGCGGGATGTACTGGAAGCCTGCCGGCCCTACAATATACAACAGGTGTTTTTCAGCTTCAATGTGTTGCTTGAAGACAACAACGCGCCACTGCCAGAAGTCATCGAGCTGAAAGCCGAGCAAGACCGGCTGCTTCGGTTGCTGCGTGCCCAGCAGCCCTTAACCGATGCCGACAAGCAAATCTTGTACGAATTGCTGACGCATATCGGTACGAAGTATACCATCGAAGAAAAGGAACAGGAGCTGTTGCTGCTTGGCGGCCAGCTGATCGTGCAATTGCGCCGGCCGGAGCTACTGCGGGCACTCCGATAACCGGTTTTCAAAAATCAGCTGGCTTAAAACTTGCAATTAGTTCGTACAGCAATTATTTTTGCTGTAACTAAAATTATGCCAATTGTCTAGTCCAACTACAGCAAAAGCGATGCCTATCACTTCTTCCGACATGCCCGGCTTCACCCTAGAGCGAACCGCCAAGCGGATGAAGCAATTTTTCCAGCAGACCCTGACGGCTGCTGGAGCAGATATCACCATTGATCAGTGGGTCGTCCTGCAGGTGCTTAATCAAAAAGACGGCCTGAGCCAATTCCATATTGCGCAGGCTACATTCAAGGATGCACCGACGATTACCCGCATCATCGATTTGCTGTGTAAAAAATCGCTCACCCAGCGCACCACCGACCCGGACGACCGGCGGCGGTTTCGCATCCAACTCACGCCACAGGGCCGGCAAACGATAGCCGAAGTCCTGCCCATCATCGAACGGGCACGGGAAAAGGCGTGGAAAGGGCTGGACCAACAGCAGATGGGGGAGCTGATGGGCACGCTGGACATGGTATTTAACAACCTCAGCCCTGAGGAAACAGAATAGACCAAATTTTTTAAACCAAATTACACCGGATTATGCACTACTACAGCATGGGCCAAGTGCCTCCCAAGCGGCACACGCAGTTCCGCAAGCCGGACGGCAGCCTTTACCACGAAGAGCTGTTTTCTACGGAAGGCTTTAGCGACCTGCATTCACTGCTCTACCACGTCAATCCGCCGACTCAAATCGTGCAGGTTGGGGAGCCCTACTCGGTAGCCCCTAAAGTGGTAGTGGACAAACAGCTGAAGCACCGCAGCCTGCGCGGCTTCAAGGTGGAACCGCAGGATGATTACCTGAAAAGCCGTCAACCGGTACTGGTCAATGACGATTGCAAGATCATCCTGGCCGCCCCCCGCAAGAGCATGACGGATTATTTCTTTAAAAATGCCGACGCGGACGAGGTCATCTTCATCCACAAAGGCAACGGCCGGCTGAAGACGATGTACGGCACGCTGGACTTTGAGTACGGCGATTATGTGGTCATTCCGCGCGGTACCACCTACCAGCTGGAGTTCGACAGCGAGGACAACCGGCTGTTTATCGTCGAGTCGGCCAGCCCGGTCACCACCCCCAACCGCTACCGCAACGACTACGGCCAGCTGATGGAGCACGCCCCGTTCTGCGAGCGGGACATCCGCAAGCCGGGGCAGTTGGAAACGCACGATGAACAGGGTAAATTCTTGTTCTACATCAAGAAGCAGGATCAGATGTACCCGTATTATTACCTCAATCACCCCTTCGACCTGGTGGGCTGGGACGGTTATGTGTATCCCTACGCTTTCAGCATCCACAATTTTGAGCCCATAACCGGCCGGGTACACCAGCCGCCACCCGTGCACCAAACCTTTGCAGCCCGCAATTTTGTGATCTGCTCCTTTGTACCGCGCTTGTATGACTACCACCCGCTGGCTATCCCTGCGCCTTACAACCACAGCAATATCGACAGCGACGAGGTGCTGTACTACGTAGACGGTGACTTCATGAGCCGCAAGCATGTGGAGCAAGGGATGATCACGCTGCACCCCGGCGGTATCCCGCATGGCCCGCACCCAGGCGCAGCCGAGAAGAGCATCGGCAAAACCGGCACCGAGGAATTGGCGGTGATGGTCGATACTTTCCGCCCGCTGCAACTGACGGAGCAGGCGCTGGCCGTGGAGGATAAAGGGTATTATCAGAGCTGGTTGCCGGAGGGGGTGACTAGTAATTAATGATTGGACTGATCTTTTGCCAGGCTTCGCCCGGCGGTGTGGCCCAACGAAGCGCACAAATCAGTATGATCAGTACAATCTGTTCCATCAGTGTACTATCACGCGGCATACACGGCAGGATGGGGACACTGATCTGACTGATCTTTTTGATTGGACTGATCTGCGAGTGTGACCCAACGGGGCGCACAAATCAGTATGATCAGTACAATCAGTTCCATCAGTGTACTATCACGCGGCATACACGGCAGGATGGAAACACTGATCTGACTGATCTTTTTGATTGAACTGATCTGCCAGCGAGTGTGACCCAACGGGGCGCACAAGTCAGTATGACCAGTGCAATCAGTTCTATCAGTGTACTATCACGCGGCATACACGGCAGGATGGAAACACTGATCTGACTGATCTTTTTGATTGAACTGATCTGCCAGTGTGATCCAGCGGGGCGCACAAATCAGTATGATCAGTGCAATCAGCCCTATCAGTGTGCTATCACGTGGCGTACACGGCAGGATGGGAACACTGATTGGACTGATCTCTATGATTGAGCTGATCTGCGAGTGTGCCCCAACGGGGCACACAAATCAGTATGATCAGTACAATCAGGTCCATCAGTGTACTATCACGCGGCATACACGGCAGGATGGAAACACTGATCTGACTGATCTTTTTGATTGGACTGATCTTTTGCCAGGCTTCGCCCGGCAGTGGGACCCAACGGGGCGCACAAATCAGTAGGATCAGTGCAATCAGTTCCATCAGTGTACTATACTGCAGCACATAGCAAGATGGAAACACTACTCAAACCACAGCCAATAGAGCAAACATGAACAATCATTTATAACCTTAAAACCAATACCAATGATCAATCAAAACTACCTCCACTCCGCCCTGACCAGCGACATCCTAAAGGCATACTACAAGGTCTACAACACCTTGGGCTACGGCTTTCTAGAGAAAGTCTACGAAAACGCCATGATGATAGAGCTGAGGAAAATGGGTATACAAGCCGTCCAGCAGCAACGGATCAAAGTATACTACGAAGGCGAAAAAGTTGGAGAATATTTTGCAGATATATTGGTCGAAAATAAAGTCATCGTAGAGCTCAAAGCAAAGAGAACCCTGCACCCCGATGACGAAGCGCAGCTCTATAACTACCTCAACGCGACCACCGTAGAAGTAGGTATGCTGCTGAACTTCGGCGAAGAGCCAGAACATAAACGCCGGGTGCTGACCAACGACAACAAAGCATTTTTGAACCAGAAATAAAAAGCCATGGATACACTGACCAAATCGAATACAGACACCAATCAAGACACCTTCCCCATACGCGGGACGGACTACATAGAATTTTACGTGGGCAATGCCAAGCAGGCCGCCCACTACTACCAAACCGCCTTCGGCTTCAAGCTTATCGCTTACCGCGGGCCGGAGACGGGGGCAAAGGAGACCGCTTCCTACGTATTGCAGCAGGATAAAATCCGCTTTGTACTGACGGCGTCGCTAACCCCAGAGCACGAAGTCGCCGAGCACGTACGCAAGCACGGCGACGGGGTGAAAGTACTGGCGCTGTGGGTAGACGATGCCACCGATGCCTTTAACAAAGCCGTCAAGCGGGGCGCAGAGCCTTACCGGCAGCCCAACACTACAGAGGACGAGCACGGCAAAGTCACTACTGCCTCTATCCACACCTACGGCGAGACGATACATACTTTTGTAGAGCGTAGCGACTACAAGGGCGCTTTCATGCCCGGCTTTATGCCTATGGAAAGCCCGATGGAAATCACACCGATCGGCCTCAAGTACGTCGACCACTGTGTAGGTAATGTAGAGCTGGGGCAAATGAACGAATGGGTGAAATTCTACCAGGACGTCATGGGCTTCAAACTGCTGGTGACTTTCGACGATAAGGACATTTCCACCAAGTACACCGCCCTGATGAGCAAGGTAGTCTCGAACGGCAACGGCTTTATCAAGTTTCCAATCAACGAGCCGGCAAAAGGGTTGAAGAAGTCCCAAATCGAGGAATACTTGGACTACTACCGGAGTTCCGGCGTACAGCATATCGCCGTGGCTACGGATGACATTATCCACACGGTTGATGAATTGCGCAAGCGGGGCGTAGACTTCCTGCGGGTGCCGGATACCTACTACGAGACGGTGACGGACCGCGTGGGCGAGATCAACGAAAGCCTGAATGAACTCAAGCGCCTTAACATTCTTGTGGACCGGGACGACGAGGGCTATTTGCTGCAGATATTCACTAAGCCGGTACAGGACCGCCCGACGGTCTTCTACGAGATCATTCAGCGCGAAGGTGCCCGTTCTTTTGGCAAGGGTAACTTCAAAGCCTTGTTCGAAGCGATTGAGCGGGAGCAGGAGCTGCGGGGGACGTTGTAGATATTTAAGATCATGGTGATTTTGGCAATCACCATGATCTAATACTGTATCTTTTCCAGTCTTCCTACTTTCAAATACGCCCGGGAGAGGCCCCAATCAGGGCAGGCGGCTCTACGGTTAGAAGAAGTACCGAGTGCGCGAACCTTACCAAAAAATGGCTTTGAATGGAAGCGGGTCAGCTTTTCATTTTTTAAATTGCGACATGGCTGAGCACAACCAAAATGAACTGGAAGACACTAAAGCTCTGATCCTACGGGATTTCGAGCTGGAAGAAAAAGAACCGGTCGCCACGGAAGCGGACCTGCTGCGCCTGCTTGCCGACCAGATCGCGTACATGATCGAGTACGACTTGGAGGTGCTGCTGAGTAACATGTACCGCCTAGACATTTCCGAAAAGAAGGTGCACGACGCCCTATCGCCCCTATGCACTGAACCCGCTAATGAAGCACTGGCCCGTATCGTGCTGGAACGGCAAAAGCAACGCGCCTACACCAAAAAGCATTTTAAACAGCCTGATCTCGGCGACTTGGATGGATTGGAGCTTTAAACCTTCACCACCACCTTACCGATCGTTTTGCCCGATTGAAATTTCAAAATTGCCGCTTTCAATTCCTGAAACGCGAAGGTGTGCCCGACGTGCGGCTTACCGAGGTCCAATTCGGAAAGCTCCCCCAGCAGTTGGTGCATCAGCCCGGCGCGGTGGTAAAGCCAAATCAGGTTGAAGCCCATCACGCTCTTGTTATGCTCCGGCATCTTCTGCGGGTCGATCTTGGGCCGGGTGAGGTAATAATAAAGTAGCTTGAGGTAATTGGGCCGGTTGCCCACCGAACCGTAGCGGGCAGAGCCGTACACGATCATGCGCCCCTGCGGTGCCAATAGCTCGTAGCCTTGTTCCAGAACTTTGCCGCCGATGCACTCCATGATTAGGTGAAGCTCCCGCTCACCGAGTGCCTGTTTCAAATCGTGCCCGAAGTGGCGGCTGCGTACAATGCCCTCGTCGTAGCCCTCCTGCCGCAGAAAGTCCAGTTTATGCGCGCTGCCCACACTGCCAATCGTGTAGGCATCGTGCTGCTTGGCGATACGGTTGGCCCAAATGCCGACCCCTCCTGCCGCACTATGGATGAGCACCGTCTGCCCGTGCTGAATAGCCCCCAATTGCTTTAACCCGTAGTAAGCTGTAAGCACCTGTACCAGGTAAGCGCTGCCTTCTTCGTAGCTCCAGCCGGCCGGCAGCGGTATCACATAGCGGGCATCGATATTCAGGTGGGAAGCGTAGGCACCAAAGCGTGTCACCCCCATAATGCGGTCTCCTACTTGAACGCTTTCTACCTCTTCCCCTACCGCGGCTACTTCCCCGGCATACTCTAGCCCCGGTATAAAGCTGCCCTCTGGCGTAGCCCCGTATAGCCCCCAGATGGCAAAGATATCCGCAAAATTCAGGCCAATGGCACGCACCGCCACGGTCACTTCCCCGGCGGCGGGTGGCGGTAAGTCCTCTTCGGTAGCTTTCAGGTTGGCCAGGCTGCCAGCTTTCAGGCGGTAAGCGGTACGTTGCATACGGTATACTTTGTTGGAAAAAGGATAAAGAAATGTATTTTTACACAATTTGTTAGAAAAGATGGGCTTTTTGCAATAAATTTAGCCTTCAAATTCTACCTTTGCACATGATAATTGAGATGCCACAATCACAACCAAGCGTCATGCCTCTGCGCGAAGATTTCCCGCCGGCCGGTAGCGAGTACCTGGGCGGCGAAAGCGATGGGTACGAATACCGCACTGTATTCGGGGGCTCCAAGCTGGAAGCTACCTACGAGATGGTGCGTCAGTTCTTGCAGGAGGAAGGTTACGAGGACATCCCGCTTCCAAAAGATGCCGAGGAGCTGAAGCTGTTCCGTCTGCCAACGCGCAACAAGCAGATCTTGATGTTTGAAGACAACGGCTATGTGCACAACCCGGTAAAAATTCTGTTCCCGGCGGACCGCCGCAAGCGCAGTACGCTTATCCTTTGCCTCTACAACGAAGCGGACCCGCAGCACCTGCTGAAGTTCCACCGGGTACTCGAACGCAAAACCGGCCAGCCGCCTACTCCAGGCTCATGATGGCGTCGAGGTCCAACTCCTCCAGAGCGGCCCGCATAGCCCCTTCTTCCACGTTTTGCCCTTCTACGTTTACGATGTAGCGGCCGCCCGCTATGATACTGACTTTGCCTTCTTTCCGCTGACTATCGTACTCTTCAAAGGCGTTGTAACCGTCGATCGTCGTGGTGCGCTCGTAGCCTGTTTCGGTTTCTCGGTCTATTTCTATCGTCGTCCAGGAAGCTAGGCTCATTTTGGCTACCCCCAAGCCGGCATAGTCAATCAGGGTTACTTCTATTTGGCTTTTGCCCTCTTGGTACTTCGCCTCCGCCATCGACATTTTGAAGCCCATAGCCCCGACTTTCTCGCCGGTGTGGGAGACGCGTTCCATGCCGTTGAGCTCGGCGGGCAGTTCGGCCTTCAGCTTCCGGAAGTCGATCACTTCTTTGGCTTCACCATCGCCGCTCATTTGCTTTTGCATTTCTTCTGCGGCGGCTTGGGCGGCTTCCTCGGCTGTTTGGTTGGCTTTTTCGGCGGCTGTGCTAGCTTGCTCGGCGGCTTCTTGTGCTTCTTCTTGGGGCTGCTCGCTTCCGCAGGCGTATAAGCCTAGGGCTAGCACGAATAGCAGTAGTGTCAGTTGTTTCTGGGTAATCATGTAAATGCGTTTTGGTAATTATCGTGCAAAATAAAGAAAATATCGGAGGCGGGGCTTGAGGGTAAGTGAATCTTGGAGCTGTGGCGGGAGGGGTACAGTACACTGACAAGTACGGCGTAAAGTTAGCCACTAATTACTCGAAGGGACACGAAGGCTGTTTTGGCAACGCCAAAAACCGTACACGACACGCTTGCATTCGTGCCCCTAGGGCCATGACAAGCTTCGCTTCGTCGGTGGAAATTCGTGTCATTAGTGGCTAAAAACATGGGCTTGTACGGCTGATGTAAGTGCATACGGCACAAAAAGGGAGCAGTTCCTGACGAAGCAATGCTTATCAGGGTCTTGCGGACACCAATTACACCAATACGCTAGGCAGGCGCTACGTAGGATTAGCCACCAATTACACGAAGGGGCACGAAGGCGTTTTGGCAACGCCAAAACCGTACACGGCACGCCCGCATTCATGTCCGCGCATCCTACTCCTCCGCTTCCGTCTCCTCCGCTTCCGCCTTCCGCTGCGGGCGCATCTGCGGGAAGAAAAGCACCTCCTGAATAGAGTGCTCGTTCGTCATCAACATCGTCAGGCGGTCAATGCCGATACCCAGGCCGGAAGTCGGGGGCATACCGTATTCCAGTGAACGTAAGAAGTCCTCATCCAACGCCATCGCCTCCTCATCCCCCCGGGCAGCCAACTTCACTTGCTCCTCGAAGCGCTCCCGCTGATCGATAGGGTCATTCAGCTCCGTGTAAGCATTCGCGATTTCCTTGCCGTTGACAAACAGCTCGAAGCGCTCCACCAAGCCTTCCGTCGTACGGTGCTTTTTGGCCAAGGGCGTCATCTCGATCGGGTAATCTGTGATGTAGGTTGGCTGTATCAGATTGTCCTCTACCTTTTCCCCGAATATCTCGTCGATCAATTTGCCTTTGCCCATGCTGGGGTCTACTTCCACATGCAGCTTCTTGCAGGTAGCCCGTAGTTCCTCTTCGTCCATTTGCGAAATGTCGATACCAGTGAATTCCTCTATCGCCTCGAACATACTCAGGCGCTTGTAGGGGCCGGCGTAGTTGATCTGCTTGCCATCGTACTCCACTTTGGTATGGCCAGAGACTTCAATGGCGATGTACTCCAGCAGTTTCTCTACCATCTCCATCATCCAGTTGTAGTCCTTGTACGCCACGTAGATTTCCATGGAGGTAAACTCTGGGTTGTGGGTACGGTCCATACCCTCGTTCCGGAACATTTTACCGATTTCGTACACACCTTCAAAACCACCTACAATTAGGCGTTTGAGGTACAGCTCGTTGGCAATCCGCATGTAGAGCGGCATATCGAGCGTGTTGTGGTGGGTAGCAAATGGGCGGGCCGCCGCACCGCCGTGTATGGGCTGCAGGATGGGCGTTTCCACTTCCAGCCAACCACGGTCGTCGAAGAAGCGGCGCATGGCAGTAATCAACCGGCTACGCTTCAGGAAAGTCTCTTTGACGTGCGGGTTCACCGTCAGGTCGAGGTAACGCTGCCGGTGCCGCTGTTCCGGGTCGGTAAAGGCATCGTATACATTACCCTCTTCGTCGCGCTTGACGACGGGCAACGGGCGTAGCGCTTTGCTCAGTACGACCAACTCCTTGACATGCACCGTGATTTCCCCCATACGGGTGCGGAACACATGACCTTTTACGCCAATGAAATCGCCGATGTCAAGTAGTTTTTTGAAGACTTTATTGTACAGGTCCTTGTTGTCGCCCGGGCATACCTCATCCCGTGTCACATAAATCTGTATGCGGCCGGTGCTGTCTTGCAACTCCGCAAAGGAAGCTTTGCCCATCACCCGGCTCCCCATCAAGCGGCCCGCCAAGCTGACATCCTGAAAGTTGGGTTTGTCGCCCTCATCGTCGAACGCTTCCGTGATCTCTTTGGCGTAAGCCGTCACTTCAAACGCCTCCGGTGGGAATGGGTCGATGCCGAGGTCACGTATCTTCTGTAAGTTCTCCCGGCGGATGATTTCCTGTTCGCTAAGTTGCATCTGTTTTATTTTTGAGAATAATGCCGCAAAAGTACTGCTTTCACGAGGATCAAAAAAGGGAACACCGCGCTAATTCGCGGCTGGTAGTTGCCTAAACCTTTGCAGGGGCTTTACAGTTCACTGTTGGAATAGTTTTTAAACGACGACGCATCGACATGCTGAAAATCGCGTTTTCGCCGATTTACAAATACGAACTGCCGGAAAAACACCGGTTTCCTATGGTGAAGTATGAGCTCATCCCCGAGCAGTTGCTGTACGAAGGGACGGTGAGCGAGGGCCAATTCTTCCACCCGGACCCGCTGACCGAAGAAGAAATACTGTGGACGCACGATAAGGAGTACTGGGAAAAGCTAAAGCACCAAACGCTCAGCCGCAAGGAGATTCGCGCCATCGGCTTCCCCATGTCCGAAAAGCTCATCTACCGGGGGCGGCACATCGCTAATGGCACGGTGCAGTGCGCCTTGTTTTCCCGTCAGCATGGGGTGGCGATGAATGTAGCTGGCGGCACCCACCATTCGTTCACCCACAAAGGCGAGGGCTTCTGTGTATTCAACGATATCGCTATCGCCTCCAATTATTTACTGAAGCACGGCATCGTCAGCAAGATATTGGTTGTGGATTTGGATGTGCACCAAGGCAACGGCACCGCGCAGATTTTTCAGCACGAAGAGCGCGTTTTCACCTTCAGCATGCACGGGGCCAAGAATTACCCCCACCGGAAAGTCCCTTCTGACCTCGATATTGGAATGCCCGATGGCACCGAAGACGGCCCCTACCTAAAAACCTTGCGCGAGACGCTGCCCCGGCTGATCGATAAGGTACAGCCTGATCAGGTATTTTACCTCTCGGGCGTGGATGTGATCTACTCCGACAAGCTCGGCCGCTTGGGCATGAGCATTGCCGGCTGCAAAAAACGGGACGAAATGGTCCTGGAGCTATGCAAGAAAAATGACCTCCCGGTAGCTATTAGCATGGGGGGCGGCTACTCCGAGCGGCTGGCGCATATTGTGGAGGCGCACGCCAATACCTTCCGCACCGCCGAGGAGGTTTTTTTCTAACCTCCTATCCAGCTCTATATTTTACGAAAGTTCTTTCCTAAACGTGGACAAAACCCCTATTTTCGCGCCAAAATAGGAGCACATGAGCAAGCGCACGGAAGTAAAGGCAATTCTGGAAGGTTACGAAGGGCTGATCGGGCAGGAGCTGACTGTCATGGGTTGGGTACGGGCTTTCCGCTCGAACCGATTCATCGCCCTCAACGACGGCACGAGCATGAATACCCTGCAGGTCGTTGTGGATTTCGAGCAACTTGATGAGGAGGTGCTGAAGCAAATATCCTTCCACGCTTGCGTCAAAGCTACCGGCAAGCTGGTCGAGTCGCAGGGGGCCGGGCAGGACGTGGAGCTCTTAGCCGAACAGATCGAAATACTGGGGGCGACCAACCTAGAGGAATACCCGCTGCAGCCCAAGCAGCAGAGTATGGAATTCCTGCGGGAAAAGGCGCACTTCCGCATGCGTACCAATACCTTCAGCGCTGTCTTCCGCATCCGCCACGGCATTGCTTACGCCGTTCATAAATACTTCAACGACAACGGCTACTTCTATTTGCATACGCCCATCATCACTGGCAGCGATGCCGAAGGGGCGGGCGAAATGTTCCGGGTCACCAACTTCGACATCGACAAGCCGCCCCGTACCGAGGAGGGCGCTGTGGATTTTGAGCAGGACTTCTTCGAGAAACCGACTAACCTCACTGTTTCCGGGCAACTGCAAGCCGAAATCGGTGCCCTCGCCCTAGGCAAAGTGTACACCTTTGGCCCTACATTCCGGGCAGAAAAGTCCAATACGTCCCGCCACCTGGCCGAGTTCTGGATGATCGAGCCGGAAGTCGCATTCTACGACATTTTCGACAACATGGACCTGGCGGAGGACTTCTGTAAGTCCCTCATCCACCATATCCTCGAGCACTACAGCGCCGAACTGGAGTTTCTGGACCAGCGCATCGAAAAGATGGAGCGGAATATGCCCAAGGAGCAACGCCGCAACATGGGCTTGATTGAAACCCTGCGCTTTGTAGTCGACAATGAATTTGAACGTATCACCTACACCGAGGCGGTGAACCTGCTGCGCAAATCCAAGCCTTACAAAAAAGGCAAATTCGAGTACGGCGTGGAATGGGGCAAAGACTTGCAGGCTGAGCACGAGCGCTACTTGGTGGAAAAGAAGTTCAAAAAGCCGGTCATCGTACGCGACTACCCTGCCTCGATCAAAGCCTTCTACATGCGCATGAACGACGAGCAGGAAAACGTCCCCGGCAAAACGGTAGCGGCCATGGATGTGCTCTTCCCCGGCATAGGCGAAGTCATCGGCGGTTCGCAACGGGAGGAACGACTCGATGTCCTCCGCGAGCGTATGGCGGAAATGGACGTGCCCGAAGAGGAACTGTGGTGGTACTTGGAGCTGCGTAAGTTTGGGGGCTGCCCGCACGCTGGGTTTGGCTTGGGCTTCGAGCGCATGGTGCAGTTCATCACCGGCATGGGTAATATCCGGGATGTGATTGCTTTCCCGCGCACACCGGGCAATGCGGAGTTTTAATGCTTTCTGGTAACATGGAAGGTATGGTTTACTTTTCCACCTTCACTTCTTAATTACTATTAAAAAAGCATCAGGGTCGGCTGGCGTATGGGTACGGTATGCCGTTAATTATCCGTATATTGCGCTTGTTTTCAAACTAAAAAGCCATGAGCGCCTATTTTTCAACGCCTGCGCCCAATTTTCATGATTTGGCCCTTCCGGAGCAGATCAAAGTGGTAGGGTATGCAGCGATCATATACAAGCTTGCGCTCAAAGTCCCCATACCTGATCACATTGCGGTGATTGAATCCAAGCGAAAGCAAACCGTGCATGGGCGATATAAGGTTCTACACTTCCCTAAAACTTATGACCCTGAGCGCAATGAGCCCCCCTCTGAACTTGTAGCCTTATACCAGCACTTGGTATTCGCGCTTAAGTACGAGGGCGTAGATTTATTGGTGTTTAGTATGCTCTGTAAACACTATACAACACGGCAATTATCAGAAATCACCAATATAGCGCCCACGGGTCAGTATTCGCGCCGACTATGGTTTCTATTTGAGTGGGTCTTGGGTGAGCTGCTACCCAATACGCCCGATTTGTCATCTTCGAAGAAGCGCTATGTCGATGTCCTTGACACCACCCTGCAATTCGGTATAAAAGGGAAAAAATCAGAACGGCATCGAGTCCTGAACAATCTGCCTGGTACGTCTAGCTTCTGTCCACTTGTCAAAAGAACAGCAACACTAAATTCATTCATCAAAGCAGACCTTTCTAAGCAGACGGCTCATTATCTAGAAGGTATCAAAACGGATATGGTACTCAGGGCTTCAGCCTATTTGATGCTGAAAGACTCCAAGGCTTCTTTTAACATTGAAGGAGAAAACCCCAAAAACCGAAGAGCCATCCTGTGGGGCAATACAATTGGTCAAGCCGGCCGTAGTCCATTGAGCCACAGCATGTTGGAAAAGCTGCAACGGATGGTCATTGAGAACCCAAGGTTTGTCAAATTCGGGTATAGGAAAAGAGGTGGGTTTGTAGGGGAACACGACCGTTTATCCGGAACGCCTATCCCAGAGCATATTTCTGCTAAACCCAGCGATCTAGAAGAGCTGATGGACGGCCTGGTCAAAACAGCAAAACAATTGACCGAGAGTGATATAGACGCGGTTGTAGCCGCTGCCGTTGTTGCCTTCGGCTTCGTATTCATTCACCCCTTCGAAGATGGCAATGGCCGTATTCACCGCTATTTGGCCCATCATGTGTTAGCAAGAATGCAGTTCTCTAAACAGGGCGTCGTTTTTCCTATTTCAGCAGCTATACTCGAGGACATCCAATCTTACCGTACTGTGCTGCAATCTTATTCCAGCCCCCGTCTCCGTTTCATGGAATGGCGCGAGACGACAGATCATAATGTAGACGTGACGAACGATACTTTCGATTACTACCGCTTCTTCGATGCTACCCCACAGGCCGAGTTTCTTTACCGATGCGTAGAGACCACCATAACCCAGATCATTCCGAAAGAGATTGCTTATTTACGAAAGTATGAGGGGTTCAAGTCGTTCATCAATCAATACTTTGAGATGCCCGACCGGTTGGTCAGCCTATTACTGCGCTTTCTAGAGCAAAATGATGGGAAATTGTCCAAAAGAGCCCGCGAAAAAGAATTTGCCCCCTTAACCGACCAAGAAGCACAGCTCATTGAAGCCACCTTCCGTGATATTTTTACGAAAGAGGAGGAGTAAGGTTCCCCTAAAATCCCATCATCCATCATACCACTCAACTTACGCCCATCCCCCGTGACCCCTTGCGGATAATTTTCTTGGCCGCTTTGCCTTTCTCCGCGCTGCCGTCCTCATTTAGCCATACGATAGCGCCGGTTGGGCAGCGCTGAATCGGCTCCTTGGTTTCGACGGCGGCATCGTGTTTGACCACCGGCAGATTGTACGCCATCTCGATCAAATCACCGGGCGCATCCATGGCACAGCGCCCGCAGGCCGTACAAGCGACCTCGCATTCTTCGAGAATCTCGTCGCCCATATCTTGGTTTTTGCAGGCTACCCACAGGTGATGGCTTATCGGCTCCAGCGAAAACAAATCCTTGGGGCAAGCTTCCACACAATCGCCGCAGGCCGTACATTTGTCCATATCCACCACCGGCAAGCCCTGCGCATCCATTATTATGGCATCAAAATCACAGACCACCTCGCAGTCGCCATAGCCCAAGCAGCCCCAACTGCAGCCCTTGCCACCCCCGGAGACCAAGGTGGCCGCCCGACAGCTTTCCAGGCCTTCGTATTGCGCTTGCAGGCGGGCTACGTTGGCCCCGCCCGCGCAGGCCAGCCGGGCTACTAGCCGTTCGCTGCCGCCTAGGGCTACCCCCAGGTAGTTCGCGATACGCTCCCGGCCTTCTTCCGTGCTCACCGTGCACTTGCCCGGCAACGCCTCCCCGCTCACCAAGGCCTCAGCAAAGGGCCGGCAGCCCGGATACCCACACGCTCCACAATTGGCATGCGGGAGCATATCCTCTACGGCATCAATGCGCGGATCTTCGTACACGTACAGCTTTTTGTTAGCCAGTACGAGCATGAGGGCAAGTAAGAAGGTCAATCCTCCCAAAGCAGCTATGGCAATAAGAATGGTCATATCAAATCATTTTCTAGTAAATCACCTCCGCCCACTTGTTGCCGGCAATCAGCTCGGCTTTGCGCTGCGCCCACAGCTCTTTAGAACCCATGACTTTGGCGAAAGCCTTATCTAAGTTTTCCTTCACCTTGGCGTAGCCCGCTACATAGATGTAGGTATTGGTGCGCTTCAGCAGCTCAAGCAGCTCAGAGGCCCGCTCTTCGATGGCTTTGTCTAGCTCTATCGGATCCATCCAATGCGGGCGGGGGCTCAAGGCGCGAAACGCCCGGAAAGTGTCCTCATCGTAGTAATTCATGAGGTCGCCGTCTTTGTCGTTGAGGTAAAGCAATTCCAAACCAGAACGAGCGCCGTAGAACAAGCGGATTTTGCCGTGCCAGTCTTTCTCGTGGTGGTACATGTGCTTGACGAATGCCCGAAACGGCGCAATACCGGTACCCATGCCGATAAGGATCAGATTCGCACTCTTATCCTCCGGCACCTGAAACGGCAAGCCGAACGGGCCCGTAATGGTGATCTTGTCCCCCACTTTCCGATCGCACAGGTAATTGGAAGCGACCCCTTCATAGCGCTCGCCGCTAAATTCATCTACATAGGCGCAGCGCTTCACCAGCATGGTGAGCAAGGTATGGCCGTTTTCCCGACCCGGCACATCCGCCACACTGTACAAGCGGTGGTGCTTTGTATTGCCGAATTCGTCTTTGTGGTCCAGCAGTACCCCAAAGCTTTGGTCTACCGCACAGTCAAAGTCAGGCTCCAGCACTTCCAGCTGTATTTCCCGGACCTCGTCGGTATCCACAGGCGTTAGGCGCTCTGTTTTGCGCACGGCCGCCCGGTAGCGGGGCTCCGTCTTATAATCTGATAAGTTTGCCATGGTTCTGGTTTTTTCTGTTTCTCAATTATTTCCACTTCCCACTTCCGATTTCCGACTTCCCAATTCCCCCTTCCGCCTTCCCAATTCCCACTTCCGACTTCCCAATTCCCAACTCCCACCCTAAAGGACTTCACTCCCTGCGGTCATTTCGCCTTCAGGGCAAGCTTCCTCTGCCCGCAGTAGCTTCAGCGAAGGCGGGCGATTTCCAACTTCCCCCTTCCGATTTCCGACTTCCGACTTCCGATTTCCGACTTCCCCTTCCGATTTCCGACTTCCCCCTTCCGATTTCCAACTTCCCCTTTCCGATTTCCAACTTCCCCTTTCCGATTTCCGCCTTCCCCTTTCCGATTTCCGCCTTCCCCTTCCGATTTCCGCCTTCCCCTTTCCGATTTCCGACTTCCCAAT
>JAAAOU010000462.1 GCA_009908745.1 Bacteroidota bacterium | reverse complement strand
CGCCGGAAAGGTTTGCAAGAGTTCACCTTTTAAATTCCATAGCTTGGCAGTCTGATGATAACTGCCGGTCAGGATGTATTGCCCGTCTGCGGAAAATGCGGCTGAGATGAGGGGGCCGGTATGCCCGGAAAAGCTATCCGGGGAGTTATCCTGAATGGCGGAGGCTGCGTCTTCGGTCTGTGGGTATAAAGCAGGCGTTGGCTCATCCGCGGTCGCGCCAAAAATGTACGCGTGGTCGGGAGACCAGAGCAGGTCACCGGTAAAGCCACCGTAAAAAGGCAGACTTTCGTCGGTAGCTTGGATACGGTTGTTCTGTAGGTTCCAGGCTCCGTTTGAAACTACGGTGTTACCGTCCGCGCCAAAAAAAGCGGAGGACATGCTCCGGGCGTAGCCGTTGATCGGAAAGTTGTCGGGTAAAGGGGGCTCCTCTTGGGGTTCCGGCAGCGCAAGGACTACCCCTTCTTCTTCCAGCAACATTTCTTTTACTTCCGCAAGCGTACCATCCGGATCACCCTCGGCATTGGCCAGCATGACTCCGTCGAGCTGCCAGACGGTGATATACGGAAGGTGGGCATAATGATATAGCCCAAGGGAATCTTCCACTTGCCTTTCCCGTGATCCCCACTCGATAACCCTACGCCCGTCGGCCGAAAAGCGTACCGACTCTATGAACCTTTCCCCAGTTTGAAAAGATTGCAGTTCTTTACCATCGAGATTCCATAGCCTGATGGAAGAGTCATCACCGTAGCCGTAGGCATAGGTCAAAATGTACCGTCCATCCGGTGAGTAGGTGTGGCCCACGCTCGGGTCGCTATGCCCCAACGGCACTATCAGCTCCGGCTTCTGGGCGAAGGGAAGCAGGGGGAGCAGCAGGAAGATAATGAGGGTTTGTTTTCTCATAGGGCTTTGGCTTGTTGGGTACTAAAGTACGATAAAAAGTGTTCCTGCGTTCCAATAAGCTTTTTGCCTCTTTGTTTTGTCTTCTGCATAGTAGCTGCTTGAATATCTTGCTATTCTACAGCAGTGAAGCTTTCCTTGCCAACCGGGAGGAGCTATGCTTGCCCTTCTTCCGGTAAAGCCCCGTAGTAAGTGATGTTGATGTTTTTGACTTCGGAGATGGGGATCATGAAGTAGTCGCCGGGCAGGTTGTTCTGCTTCAGTTGCTCAACTGAGCTATCCTCCAAATAGCCGTTGCCTGCCGGGCCAGCCATTTTTGGTGCGCTACGATTCGGTCGGGGTCCCACCGGTTGTTCTCACGGGCTATCCGTTGGGTGATTGCGAATTCACTTTGTGCAAAAGCCTCCCGCTTGGTTTCGAACCCTTTATTGCCTATCTCCCGATTTGCCGATTTGTTGAGTATCGTCATATTGCCCAGGCGATACAGGAACTGTTCATGGTCTCTGTCGCCGATATGATCCCATGCTTCCTGCAGCGACTCCGGCATGATGTGCTCAATATTGTACACATCGCTCTCAAAATCATAGCTACTGCCTGAAGATTCTATACCGCTATCAATCAGGTTCTGCAGGTTGCCCAAAACCGTCAGCACTAATATGCTCAAAGTCGTTAAACGCTGCTGACCGTCTATGACATCAAAGTTTTTGCTGTCTCTCGATTGCAAGACCAAATACCCCATATAGTGTTCCTGCTCTCCCCCTTCTTCAAAGAGCGCCTCAATATCCTTCCACAGGTCGTCCCACTCCGTGCTCGTCCAGCTGTAATCACGCTGAAAGCGGGGCACGGTATAGATCAGCCCGTTGCCCATGAGCTGCCGGTAGGTTCTGTTGGAGGCATCTATATTCATCGCTTCCACTTAATGGTACAGTCACCATCTGTTTAATAGGGTAAAAATAGGTAAAGCGCCATAAAAAAAGGGTGCAATTGCCCCGTTTTTCCTATTTTGGCAGGCAACCCTTACACGACGAACTGAACCATCGTATGTTTGAAAACCTCCTTCCGGACAAAGCCAGCGAAGCAATTTACAGCGCAACCAAATACAGCGGGCAGATCTGCCAGCCAATCTTGATGTTCCTGATTCTTTTCTCCTTCAGCCGGGCGGTGGCTCAGGAGGCGCCGGGCCGTGGTATTGATGCCCTGCGGATCGAAAACGAAGTCAAACTCAGCGTGCCCGAAGCCCTCTCGGATTCCGTTTGGAATTACCTGCTGCAGACTTACCTGGACGGCACGCCTGACTTCCTGCGCAATCATATCCCGCCCTTCAGCTATCAGGTTGCCACCGACTCCTTCGTTGACCAATACTACGACACTCAAAGGTTCAGCCTGTTGCAGCTCCGCAGCGGTGCCCGCTACCGGCAGCGGTTCTCCCTTTCCGGCGCAGGGGGCGAAAAAGACGGCCGGGAGCTGATACAGCTCAAAATGGATAGCGAAGGCAGCAACGCCCTCAGCCGGGGGGAGTACAAATACGATGTGGAGCACTATCAAAAAGCGGAGGAGCCCCTCGATTACCTCCCCTTTATGGGGCGGGTCAAAAGAGGGCAGCGCGACAAACTGATTAGCCGGCTGAAAGAATATGGTATCAACCCCGAAAGCTTGTCTCCTACCATCCGTATCACACAAATCAGAAGGCGGCTCTACTTTTTTACGGGCGACCGCCCCTTTTCCACCCTCACCCTCGATGCTGTAACGGCGGATTATCAGGGGAAAGGCACTCATTTTCATGAACTGGAGCTGGAGCTCAATGAAATACGCTATACCGAAAGCCAGGCTTCCGAAAGGGAAGCTATGGAAGCTGTCAACAACCTGGTGCAAGAGGATATCCTGCGGCGCTTCCCGGGCATAGTACAAGATCAGACCCCAAAATACAACAAGGCCGCTACTGCGATCGGCATCTCCGCCGGGGCTTCCAATACCCGCTACTACCTCCTCGGGCTCATAGGGCTGCTACTGGCTGGCTTCCTTTTCTGGTGGTTGCGGACAAGCCGCCGCTGAGCCGGTAGCCCGAAAAATATTAAATTGCAATGCTTAAGCATCAACCATGAACGCAGTAGAAATAGAAGAAGCCGTATCCCAGCTGGTCAGCCTACCCTTTGACCCGGCAGCGTTCCCCTTTGCCTTCCTGGAAGCCTATGGGAATAAGGCAACGACGGTCAAGCGATTGCGGAAGGGTAACTCCAATAAGTCTAAGATGGAAGGCGGGGTACTGCAGCGCAACAACATACACATCGCGACCTGCGGACCGGGAGCGGTGGCGGATACGCTGCGGCAACTGCAGGAAGCCCCGGAAACCACTAAAAACAAAGCCAAATTCGTACTCGCTACCGATGGTGAAGAGCTGCAGGCCGAAAACCTGAACAGCGGAGAGACCCTGGCTTGCGCTTACCCCGATTTCCATCAGCACTTTACCTTCTTCTTTGAGCTGGCGGGCATCAGTACCGTGAAGGAGATACGGGAAAGCTCCTTCGACATCAAAGCCACGGGGCGGCTCAACAAGCTGTACATGGAGCTGCTGCGCGCCAATCCCGACTGGGCGACCCCGGAGCGCAAGCAGGACATGAACCACTTCATGGCCCGCCTCATCTTCTGCTTTTTTGCGGAAGACACGAGTATTTTTGCTGGCGACAACCTCTTCACGGGCACGGTGGAGCAGATGAGCGCGCCGGATGCTTCCAATATGCACGAGATCATCGGGGAGCTGTTCCGGGCGATGGATGTCAAAGCGGAGGAGCGGG
>JAAAOU010000240.1 GCA_009908745.1 Bacteroidota bacterium | reverse complement strand
CGCCGGCTGTCTATGGAGTACTTGAAGCCTGTGCTTCGGCTGGACCGGGAAGGCGAGCTTCAGGTAGAAGACCTTATAAAGCGGTCAGACACCAACGCCCAATTTCAATCTACGCTCAAGCAGTATGAGTCGGAAGTCGCTGACCTCAAGGGAGAACTGTCGCAACTTGATGCTATCCATCAGTTGATCATCGCACTGGAAGAAATCCCACCAGCAGACAAAGCCGCGCTTGACGCTACACAGCAATCGGCAGAGCGCCGTGTTAGCGACTACCAAGCTACAGCCGAAGAGATGCGCGAGGCGCTGTCGGAGGTAAAAGGCCTAGACTTGCTGGAATTGACGGATTTGGGTTACTTATACGAGGAGGTTAGAGACCACCGGTTTGAGCGGCAATTTACCCTACGGCCAGAAACGGATATCACCAAGCTTCGGCTTTCTTTGCAGCCTACCGATTCTGCCCGCATGCGGGGGCTACGCGAACGCTCCCTACAGGCTATCGAGCTGAACACCTACGGGGGCATAAAGGTAAACGCAAGCTTGGGCTTAAGCTTCACCAGCTTTTTTGACCGCCCCCAAGCTTACAGTGTACGGGATTCCCTCATCGTTGGGGATGTACAGGATGCCTTTCTGCCAGTTATTTCCTCCTTCGTCCATTTTTACCCGCAAAGCAAGGGGCAAGTATCTATAGGAGGCACTTTTGGTATAGGCATCGGCATAGGCGGGGAGGATGCCGGTTTGCAGAATTACTTTTTTGGCCCCAGCCTTATACTAGGCAAGGGGCAACGCGTGGTCTTTTCTACCGGATTGATGGGCGGACGCGTGGAGCGCTTGGCACAGGGGTACGAAGTGGATGATGTTTACGAATTAGGCGGGGTGCTGCCTACGAAAAACATCTACGAGTTTGGTTACTTCTTGGGGATTTCGTTCAACCTGCTTGGAGAATAAAAAACAATGGGCAGCCCAAGGAAAAACCCCTAGACTGCCCGTTGATATAAAACCGGCGTAATTCCCTTTACCGGGACACTACGCGGAATTCTGTGCGGCGGTTCTTTTGGTGCTGTTCTTCGGTGCAAGACACGCCATCTTCGCAGTTGTTGGTCAGGCGCGTTTCACCGTAACCTTTGGCGATTAGGCGGTCGCGGTTAATGCCCTTGGACACCAAATAATCGACTACAGACTGAGCGCGACGCTGGGAAAGCGACATATTGTACTCATCATTGCCGCGGGAGTCGGTATGCGAATTGATCTCGACGCTGATGAGCGGTTTGGCCTTCATCAGAGCCAGCAATTTTTCGTCGATGACCTCCCGAGATTCGGCGGTCAGCCGGGCGCTGTTCAGCTCGTAAAAGACAGGCAGCACGTTGTAGCTCGTCAGCTCGCAGTCGATCGGCTCCCAAACGGCCATGCCTCCCTTCTCCTTCAACACGCGCCGGGTTTCGGTCACATACTCAGCGGGTACAGTGGTTTCACGCACGCTTTCGTCCTTGACCAACACTTGTTTGGTAATGGTCTTTGTTACCGCGGGGACCTCCACCTCTTCTACGCGGGCCTCGCTGACGAGAACCTGTTTGGTGATAGTGGTCGTTTCGCGGCCGGCTTTCTCCTTCTTCAAGTTAGCGTCTTTTTCTATTTTGCGTACGGCTACCGTTCGAGTTTCAGCAGGGTGGTTGACGTAGCACAACACCATACAATCCCGAGGGTCGTCGAAATCGCAGTTGTCCATGTCCACTTGGTATTCAAAGCTAGCGTAAGCGGCTTGCACTTCTACGTCTTCCGTATCATTGGCGAAAGAGGCGGCTTCAACCGTAACATCGTTATAGGGTTCGACGATTTCGATTTCTTCCTCTACGGTCTTGAACTCCGCTGGGACGTAGACATACTTAGTGGTCGCGGGCTTGACGATGATTTCTTCTTCTACGGTCTTGTACTCGGCCGGGACGACTTCTAGCTTGGTGTACTCCGGGGTTTTCAAAACCCGAACTTCTTCTTCTTCCCAAACATTAGGTTTAACGCATCGGACGTAGCACTGACCGGGTTCGGGATTGGGGGGCAGCCCGCTATCCTGTGCTTGAAGGCCCACAACGATCAGCAAAGCTGCGATCAGCATTAAAGTTGGTTTCATAGTTTTGTGTTATTAGTGGCAAAATTGGATTGCAAGAGCTCCTAATGAGTCCTTTGTGCGCTCGCAAATATAAAGGATATAATGGAAAACCCGGAATCCAGAGGCATGAACACGGAAACAACCTTGCCAGACTGCATTTTTGGCACTTCAAATCGGGTATCCCGCCCGGCCTTGCAGCCAAGCCCTACTCCCCTTCCTGCCTTACGACGGCTACCGGCATGCGCTTGTCGAACTCGCCGGTAAGGGTAGGCGTCTGTACATTACCGGTGTAGAGGCGGACTTGCTGGTGCACGAAGTTGAATAATTCATGGACGCTGACGATCAGGTTGCCATCTCGGTCAGCTTCCCCCTTCAGCCCCCGGATGAGGAAGTGGCTAAAAATGCCAGAACGCAAGCCGCCATCTTCCAGCGAGTACTCCTCGCCTTTGGAAGACATCATCAGTGCCATGCCGCCGTTGGTCTGCTCGAAGGCGCGGTAGTAGCGTTGCAGGTCGGTGCGCAGGGGCGATTTTTGGGAGAGTAAGCCCCCGGAGTGGCAGGCGTCAGCCAATACCAGCTTATGCTTCGCTTGGCTACGCTCCAACAAGCGCTTGATATCCCGGTGCTTGAGCTGATTGTTGTAGCCGTCGAAGTCGATAGGCAGAAAAGAGCCTTCCAGGCCGTGCCCCGAGAAGTAGAACACAATCACGTCGTTGCGGTCGGCCCGAAGCAAGGTAGACTCCATAGCGTCCACGATATTGTGGTAGGTGGCGTCCTCGTCGATGAGCAAGCGCACCCTTTCGTCTGGCAGTGCGCCCCCCTGTGGGCTTTTCAGGAATGCATAGAGCTGATACGCGTCGTCATCGGTATATTTCAGTGTAGGCATGTGGGTGTAGGTGGCTGCCCCTACGACGACCGCCCATATTTTGACATCCGGGTCGTTATCGATAGGTATGGCAGGCTGATTGTCGGAGGCCCCCTCTACGAAAAGCTTTTTGGCGGGCTTGCCAAAATCCCAGATGGCGCCCACGATCCGGCCACTTGCGTAGTACATGACGCCCCGGCCGTGAGGGGTATGCTGTTTCCAATGGCCTTCGTAACGGCTGCCGCTGACGTAGTATACCGTGCCTTGGCCCTGCGGTTGCCCGCTGTAGAACTCCCCGACGAACACAGAGCCGTCTTGGTAGGTGTATTTCCCGAAACCGCTCTCACAGTACACACGGTTGCAGTTACGCAGATTAGCGGTATCGCCGTTGTAAGCCAGCTTGCTCCAGTCGGCCAGGTATTGGCCGTTTTCCCATTCGCCTACGATCTTCTCGCCGTCCGGGAAACGCAATTGCCCGCGGCCGTGCCGCTTGTTATCCACCCACTGCCCTTCGTACGCGGAGCCGTCAGAGTAGTACATGGTGCCGCGCCCGTTGAATTGCCCAGCAGCAAAGCGGCCTTCGTAGCGGTCGCCGTTAGCAAAGGCAAAGATACCCCGCCCGGACTGCTGCCCGTTCACCCACTGCCCGTCGTAACGATTGCCGTTGGCGTATTTCATGATGCCGCGGCCGTGGAATTTATTGTCTACAAAGTCGCCGGTATAT
>JAAAOU010000061.1 GCA_009908745.1 Bacteroidota bacterium | reverse complement strand
GATATCGATAGCCTGAAGACAGCTGCTGCGGATTTAGAAGCGTTGGCTGGCACGCCCATCCCGCTTCGGCTGGATACATTGGGCGCATTACGGTACAACGGGCAAGTAGCCGGCACCGCTTACTCCTTTTCGGTAAAGGGACGGTTACGGACCGAAGCAGGCCAGTCGGCACAAGACCTTCAAATGGCGTTCAACGATGACTACTCCAACGCAGAATACCAAGGCGAGTTAAGCGTCGAGCAGCTAGCCTTGGGTGCTTTGCTGGATAATCCCGATTTGGGCAATACGAGCTTACGGCTGAGCGCCAAGGGCGAAGGGCTTAGCCTCGACAGCTTGCGTACGCAGATCGATGGGGCGATCACAGCCCTCTCCTACCGTCAGTACGATTACCAAGACATGCAGCTCAAGGGGCAACTCGAAGGGCGGCAATTCGACGGCCAACTGGATATCGAGGACCCCAATCTCATCTTCCACTTTGACGGCCTGGCCAACCTCAACGACAGCCTGCCCCAATTCCGCTTCACCGCCCGCTTGGATACCGCCAATTTGCAGAAGCTTCAACTGTACGACACGCCCCTGCACTTGCGTACAAAAGCGGAGGTGCAACTCACGGGCGGGCAAATCGACCAACTCGAAGGGCAAGCCGAGCTGCTAAACGTCCACCTGAGCAACGACACCGCCGCTTACAATACCGACGTGATCCGCCTCGAAGCCCGTAAGCAGGAAAACGGCAGCCGGCAATTGGCCCTTCAAAGCGATATCGCCCAAGCCGAGATCAAAGGCCAGTACGAGCTGGCTAAGTTTTCTAATGCCGCATTGGATTTTGTCGATACTTTCTTCCCGATCAAACGCCTTCTGGCAACAGATACCGCAAGCACGGATAGTCTGTTTTTGGAACCGGCTTTCGCCAAACAAGCCTTCGATTTCCACATGGAGCTGGACCGCCCAACCCGATTGACTCAAATTCTGCTGCCCGCACTAGAACAACTCGACACCGCTTGGATAAGGGGTTCGTTTCGGGGCCAAGAACGAAGCCTGCAGCTTAACGGCAGTATACCTAGCTTGGCCTACAGCGGCATTTACCTCGACAGCATGGCCTTGCAAGTAAAAGGTGACCTACAAGAATTGACAAGCCAAATCCGTGCTCGCTCCCTGCGCAGCGGAGGGCAAAAATTAGCGAAACGCGTGCAGGCCGACGCCCGTTTTTTTCGGGATAGCTTGTTGGTGGAATTGTCCGTGGCAGGGGATAGTATAGCGAGAAAACTAGCCGTCAATACGCTGCTCAGCCCCGCTGAAAAAGAAGGTGTTCAGATGCAAGTCCTCCCCCCATTCTACCTCAATGGGGAAGCTTGGAGCGTCCCCGCTGCGCACCAACTTCGTTTTGGGCCCGAATTTATCTACGCAGAAAATGTACGCTTGTCCAAAGACAATCAAGCAATTTACGCACAGAGCCAAGTGGCTGACGACAGCCGCTATCGCCCACTAGAAGTTGGCTTTGAGCGCTTCCAAATACAAGAACTCACCAAACTGGCCAACCTTGACGCCGACTACCTCAGCGGCCTGCTGCAGGGGAATGTACGACTTGAAAAACAGCCGGACAATGACTTGCAATACGCCCTGGATTTGGCAATCGATGATTTGACCATAGACAAAGAACCCCTAGGCCGGCTGCAAGTGAAGGCGAAGCCCAACCGCGAAGGAAACCTACTGACGCTCGAATCGCAATTGGCTGGGGCAGCAAACGACCTGCACTTAGCCGGTTCTTACGGCTTAGAGGGTGGCGAATTGGACTTCGAAATCGACAGTAAGGGCCTGCAGCTCGCACCCGTCGACTTCTTCAGCTTAGGCAATACCAAAGACAGCCGGGGGCGTATCACCGCTGACCTCAGCGTAAAAGGCAGTGCTTCCGCACCGGTGGTAACGGGCCAAATCGGATTGGATAGCGCATCGACCTTTGTGGAGTATCTGCAAACCCGTTTTGTAGTCCCTCAACACCGCGTGCAACTGAGCGAAAATGCGCTGGAGATTGGACAGATGGCCCTCTACGACAGCAAAAACAGGCGGGCTACGCTTAGCGGGCGTATTACGCACGAGCAATTCAACGACATACAGCTGGACTTAAACTTCGATGCCCCTTCTTTCCTCGTGCTCGATACCGATGCCGGAGACAATAAACTGTTCTACGGAAAAATTTTGGTGCGGGCCGATGCGCAAATCCGCGGGCCGCTGGACCTGCCAAACATCGATGTCACCACCACGACCCTGCCGGGGACAGACCTCACTGTGCTGCCCCTAACGGAAGAAAAAGCCATTGTACGGGAAGATTTCATCATCTACGGCAAGCCTTCCGAGTACCGCCAAGACACTAGCCAACAAACGCCACAAGTCTACCAAACCAACACCACGGGCTACGACCTTTCCCTGCGCCTCAACCTGACGCCCGATGCAAGAATCACTACTGTTATCGACCCCGCTACCGGCGATCAGCTCACCGCACAGGGCAATGCCAACCTGCTGGTGGAGATGGACCCCAGCGGCCGGCTGACAACCACCGGCACCATTACTTTGACTTCCGGCCAGTATTCTATGAATTATGAAGGCGTGGTCAAGCGGTCCTTTCAGATTCAGGAAGGCAGCACCCTGTACCTACCTGGCGACCCGCTCGACGCGCGCTTTAACGTCTCCGCAGCCTATCAAACCGAAACAGCCGTATACCCGCTCATCCGCAACGAGGCACAAAGCCTAGACCCCGCGCAGGAGCAAGCTGCCCGCCGGAAGCAAGACATAAAGGTCATCATGCGGATGGAAGGCACCCTTTCCGCGCCCGATATCAGCTTTGAGTTGGAGACGGGCAGCGCCGTGGCCGGGAATATTGCCGATATCGTCCAAGAGAAATTCGCCCGCCTGCAGCAAGACGAGAACGAGCTGAACAAACAAGTTTTCGGCCTGCTGCTGTTCAATAGCTTTATCACAAGCTCCGGGGGTGGGGGGGACCTCGCAACTGCCAGTGAGAATATCGCGCTGTCCAGCGTCAGCAGCTTAGTGAGCAGCCAGCTCAACCGGCTCGCCAGCCAATATGTGGAAGGGGTAGATATTAATGTGGGTGTAGATTCTTACATCACCGACCAGACCAACACCGCCGTTACGGAGGTTGAGCTGGGGGTATCGAAGCAGCTGTTTGACGAACGGCTATCCGTGGAGGTCGGCGGCAATTTGGGCGTCAGCGAAAGCGGGGAGCAAAGTACGACCGCCATTGCGGGCAATTTCCTGCTGGAGTACAAACTCACCGAGGACGGCCGGTACCGCGTGCGGGTATTCCGGCGCCCCGACTACGATGTATTTACAGACGGCATACGCACCGGAGCGAGCTTGATTTTCAAAAAATCGTTTGGCGAAATACAGCCCGATACGACGCAGACTACAACCGAAAGCAATGACTAGAGCCTTATTCCTGCTATTTTTGATCGCGATTTGCGGCTGGTCCTGCCAGCCCACCAAGGTCCTGCAAGATGGCGAGCGGCTGTACGGCGGGGCGGAGATCGACTTCAGGGGCCAAGCGCCCGTCGTCAGCTCAAGCCGCCTGCAAAACGAGGTCCGTCAGCAGCCCAACGCGCGTTTTCTGGGTATGCCCGTGCGCCTGGGTATTTACGCCAAGTATGCGGACAAGGAAAAAGGCTTAGGGCGGTGGTTACGCGACAACCTAGGCGAACCGCCGGTCCTT
>JAAAOU010000335.1 GCA_009908745.1 Bacteroidota bacterium | reverse complement strand
GTGATGCCTTCCGGCTGCACTACCATAGCCACATACGACCATTCGTCTAAAGGGACCGTCAAGCCGCTGCTCCACCCCCAAGCACCGCCCGGCCAGTGATAGCCCAGTTCCATGCCCGGCCGGAAATTCAGGCCCGCTGCCGGTCCGCTGCCCGTGATGGCAATCCCTGTATAGTCGGGCTGTACCCCATCTGGCTTGATCCAAGCGGTAATCGTCCAGCTTTGGCCCGCGGCGGGCAGGCTTTCAATCGTAGCGTAGTCGCCGGCCTCCACACACTGCATCGCAAAGCCGGGGATACTGTCTACCCGGCAGGCCGCCACTTCGATGGCTTGCGGCAGGCTATTCGTGTCACTCTGCCCCTCTGCGTTCGTAATGGTCAAAGACACTTCGTATTGCCCTTCGTTTCCGAATACTACTTTAGGGTTGCGGCTATCCGTGGCGCTGACGTAGGCGGGTTCGGGCTCAAACGTCCATGACCAGCTGGCCCCCTCGTGCGCCAGCACCGAATAATCATCAAAATAGAAGGTGTCGCGGCTGCATCCGGCCGACATTTTATCCACGGTGGGCTGGGCGATGGGGCGGGAAGCTTGGACCAAGGGCGCTTCCCAAACTCCATTGCTGTAAGTTCCTAAACGCAGCTTGCGCTCCTTGTAGAATGGCCGGAACAAATTGGCATTGGTACGCATCGGCAGCCCGTCGCTGTACAGCTGCCAGTCCTGATCGGCAGTGCGGTAGAATACGCTTTTGTCCGTACCGAGGTATACCACGCCGTCCGTACCCGCCTGGTAGAGCATGCTGTGTATGCGGTGGCCATCCAAAGCAGGGCTAGTTTTGTTTTCCCAGCTTTGCCCGCCGTCCGTACTGCGGTATACCTTGTGGCCATCGTTGGACTGATGAGAGAAGTAGGCCCAGATTTCATCTTCGTCTTCTGGGTTGACCGCCAAGCCGCCCGCCCTTTTAGAATCAGGCCCCTGCGGGAAGTCAAGTGCCTGCCAGCTGCTGCCGCCATTGGTCGTCTTCCACAGTACCGCATTGGACCAACCCACGCGTTGGTAGGCGTAAATGACTTGCGGGTTGCTGCGCGGTATTTCAAACTGCATGACGGGCTGCCCTTCTTCGCCCAGGCTGGCCAACAATTCAAAGCTGCTGCCGCCGTCTTCGGATTTCCAGAGTTGGTGGCCCTGGCCCAGGTAGATATGGTTGTAGCAGTGCGGGGCAAAGGCCAGTTCGCTGGAGTGGGTGGCAAAGTAACTCTCGGCAGGGTAGCGTTGCAACCGGGGGAACTGTTGCGTAGCACCGCTGAGGCTCTGCGGGATGAGCTGGGTGGCAATATCCGAAAAATAGGCCAGGCCCTTGCCGCCCGGTTGCACATAACCGGTAGGCGCTTCTGCACCTCCAAGCCGTAGCGAGCGGCCGTTGCCATAGCCCGGGCGGATAGCTACGTTGCCGTTGTGGTAGCGGCCACCTACCAGCAAGTCTTCGTTCCACGCGCTGCCGAAACCCCAGAACTCCGAAGCCGTCAAACCATACTTTCTCGACTCTACCGTCGCAAACGCATCAGCGGTGAAGTCTATACCGCCATCCGTGGCCAGCCAAACGCCATCGGGGCCCACGGTGATTTCCTGCATGTCGGGGTGTATCCAAGTGTTGCCCTGGTACCCGCCAATCACATTGAAGGTTGCGCCTCCGTCCGTGGATTTGTACAGGCTTACGCCACCGGTGTATACCGTATTCACATCAAAGGGCGAAATGGCGAGCACATAATCGTAAAACCCTTGGTACGGCCCGCCGCCGCCCTCGTTGATCATTATATTTTTGTGGGTAGCGGGGCCGCCGCTGTATTCGTATGGCCCGCCGGGGTGGGGCCCTAGCAGCGTCCAGCTCTCTCCGGCATCCTCGCTTTTCCAAATGCCGATATACCCGTCGTCACCCGGCTTGGAGTTGCCGATCAAACCAGCGATGACCAGGTCCGGGTCAAGTGGGGACACCGCGATTTTAGCCCCGCCGTCCGAGCGTTCTGCCAGGCCGGCTTCGGGTTGGTACCAGCCATTTTGACGAACGGCCCAGCTTGCGCCCCCATCGGTAGACTTTAAAAACTCACAACGCTTCTCAGAAGCATGCCCGCGAACCAGATAGAGGATATTAGCTTGAGTGGGGTGAAATTCAACATCGTATACCGGGTTGCTGAACAAATAGGACCACTGCTGTCCGCCATCTTCTGAGTACCACAAACCACCTTGCCCGGCGGCTATCAGCTGTTGGCCATCTAGGGGGTTGATCGCAATGGCATTGATACCCAAGCCTTCGGCTGCTTCGTCGGCCGCATCGAGCAGTACCGTCCAGGAATTGCCGCCGTCGGTGGTGCGGTATAGCCGGTTCCAATCCCCGGCGTAAGCGACTGCCGCCTCGTTGGGGGCCACCCGCACGATGCGCACGTTGTTCATCATGGTGTTGGCCGATATATGCGTCCAGTGTTGCCCGCTGTCGGTGGATTTAAAAACCCCGCCGCTCTCCGTGCCGCAGTACAGTACCGCCGGGTCGCTGTCGGCCTGGTCAAGGGTGTAGACATTTGCCTGCCAAGAAACTTCGAACTGCCCGTTGCCTTGGTTAAAGGTTTCAAAAGGGCCAAGGTTGGTCCAGGTGCCGGCCTGCCGCATAGGCGGTTGGGCTTGGCGCAGCTGCCGGTAGCGCGCTTCTTGTTGCCGCTGGGCCTGGGCGCTTGGCCATTGGAGCTCGCCGTTTTGGTCGGCAAAGGGGGCTACTTTCGGCCGCCAGTGTTTGTAGTTTTGGGTATGGGTGTTTTTCTCAAAAGGGTGGGCCGCGTAGTAGGCTTGGTACGCACTGTCGACTTGCCGGAGGTTGGGCTGGTCGCTGTACATCAGTTGTGCCCAATAAGGCGTGGCAGGCGTAAGCAGGGGTTGAGTCTTCAGCCACTGCTGATGCTGGCCGAAAAGGGAAAAGCTGCACAGCAGCAGGAGAAGGGAAAGATACCGCATGTCGCTCGTGATTTTATTACCCGGCAAGTTACAGACCGATAGCCGCTCCTGCAAATGGACTAAGGCTGGTTTATGGCTTTTATATTACGTAATTTTGGCTTTCGCCAAATCTTATTCTACAATTTCTTGTTATTTTCGGCCACATAATCAACGATTTTCCCGATGAGACTAACTACTACTATCCTTATCACCCTTTTTGCTATCTCATTCGCTAACGCGCAAACGGAAAGTGACCTCACTTTGCTTCGTTATCCGGCGCTCAATGAAGACGGCAGCCGGCTGGCCTTCTCCTACCAAGGCGATATCTGGGTAGCGGATACCGGTGGCGGTGTAGCCCGGCGCCTGACCATTCACGAGAGCTACGAGAGCCACCCGCAGTGGAGCCTAGACGACGAGCAGTTGCTGTTCCAGTCCAACCGCTACGGCAATGACGATATCTTCGTGCTGCCTGCTGATGGCGGCCGGCCGGCCCGCTTGACGTACCACTCTACCGGTGACCGCAGTGCCCGCTGGGGCAAAAACGGGCAAATTCTGTTTACCTCGCGCCGAATGTACGCACAGGTAGAGCGGGAGCAAGAAATTTTCCAAATCGGCGCCTCTGGCGGCACCCCGACGCGCTACATGGACGCATTGGGCTTGATGCCTGCTCCTTCCCCGGATGGTCGTTACGTGGCCTTTGTACGGGGCAACTGCCGCCCCGAGCGCGAAGCCTACCAAGGGCCGGCCAACCGCCAAATCTGGATATACGATACCAAAAACGACAGCTACCGGCAGATCACGGAGTTCGAAGGGCAGGATGTCTACCCTGATTGGGGCCCGAAGCACCAACTCTATTTCCTGAGCGCCCGCAAGCACAAGCGGTACAACCTTTACCGTATTGATGTGGATGACAAAAAGGCCGAGCCGGAAGCCCTGACCGACTTTGACGAAGAAGGCATTCGCTACTTTGACGTCAGTGCCGATGGGAAAATGGCGGTTTTGGAATATGGTACTCGGCTGTGGACCATGCCCACCTCGCCCGGCTCCAAGCCAAAGGCCGTCGATGTGGAGGTTACTGCCGATTACCGCTTTGACCCCGTGGAGCGCAAGCAGTACTCCAGCGATTTGTCGGGTTACGCGCTTTCCCCCGAGAACGAGCATATTGCGCTAGAGATTCGCGGGGAGCTCTTCTTGATGCCCGCTGATAAGGAGCAGAAGCGAAGCGCCCGGCAGACCAAGTCGCCTGCCCGCGATCAATCTACAGCCTGGCTCAACGACAGCACCCTGCTTTTCCTGTCCGACCGGGCGGGCAATATGGACCTCTACCTGCTACGGTCTACGGACGAGGACGAAACGGGGCTATACCGCACCTTAAAGCGGGAGGCAGTGGCTTTGACCAAGACAGTGGAAGAGGAACTGGCCTTCGCCCTTTCCCCGGACCGCAACCGTATTGCCCTACAGCGCGGGCGTGGCAAGCTAGTCGTGGCAGACATAGACGAAAACGGCAACCTGAGCAACAGCCAAGTACTACTCGACGGCTGGGCGACGCCCTCAAGCGTGAGCTGGAGCCCCGATGGGCAGTGGCTGGCGTACAGCATGCCGGACCTCAACTTCAACCGGGAAATCTACATCCACGCTGCTGATGGCAGCCGCGAGCCGGTCAATGTAAGCTTGCACCCCCGCAGCGACGGCAGCCCCGTCTGGAGTGCTGATGGCAGCAAGCTGGGGTTCCTTTCTAGCCGCAATAATGGGGATAGCGACGTGTGGTTCGTGTGGCTGCGCCGTGCCGATTGGGAAAAGACGCAGCGCGATTGGGAAGACCTGGAAAATAGGGAAGAAGATGAAAAGAAAGATACTACGGAGCTGGTCGTGGACATCGACTTCGAAGACATCCACGAGCGCTTAGAGCAGGTCACCCGCCTGCCGGGCAACGAAGGCGACTTAGCCATTTCTGAAGATGGGGAAACGTTCTATTTCTCCACCAACAACGGCGGTTGGCGCGGTGGTGGCGGCGAGTCTAACTTCCATTCTATTAAGTGGGACGGCAGCGACTTGAAGACGTTATTGGAAGACAAGCGGATCGGCGACCTGAAATGGGATAAAGACGGCAAGCACCTCTATTTCCGCAGCCGGGGCCGTTTGTCAAAGCTGGATGTCAGTAAAGGGAAGCCAACTTCCCTGCCTTTCCAAGCCGAAATGGAAATTGACCACGAGGCCGAGCGGCAGCAGGTTTTCAACGAAGCCTGGCGCGCTTTGGATATGGGCTTTTACGACCCCCAATTTCACGGACGGGACTGGCCGGCGCTGCGCGAAAAGTACGAACCACGCGCCATGGCAGCTTCCACCACACAGGATTTCCGGGATATGGTCAATGAGATGCTCGGCCAACTGGACGCCAGCCACATGGGCTTGTACGGTTCCGACCCCGAAGAAACGCAGCGGGACCGCACCGGTTTGCTGGGTGTAGAGGTAGTACCCGATGAGGAGGGCTACCGTATCACCTACATTCTGCCGGAGAGTCCCGCTGACCGCACCGACAGCAAACTGCAGCTTGGTGAACAGATTACTGCCATCAACGGGGAGGCGCTTAGTGCCTCAGAAAATGTATACGAAGTACTGCAAGGTACTGCCGGCGAGCGCACCTTGCTCACCGTAGTCGATGCTGATGGCAATCAACGGGAGGTGGTTATACGCCCGGAGCGTAGCCTGAGTACAGAGCGTTACGAAGCCTGGGTAGACATGCGCAAGGCGCTGACGGAGCAATATTCCGGGGGCAAGCTAGGGTATATCCACATTCGGGGCATGAACTGGTCGAGCTTTGAGCGCTTTGAGCGGGAACTTATGGCGAGTGGCTTGGGCAAAGAAGGCATTGTCATCGATGTGCGCTACAACGGCGGCGGCTGGACTACGGATATGCTGATGACCGTTCTCAATGTCAGGCAGCATGCCTACACCATTCCCCGGGGCGCTACCGAGCGCCTAGATGCCAATCATGCTCAATTTCGCAAAAACTACCCCTACGGCGAGCGCTTGCCTTTCTCCGCTTTGATGAAACCCTCGATTGCGTTGTGCAATGAAAACAGCTACTCCAACGCGGAAATTTTCTCGCACGCTTACAAGACCCTAGATTTGGGTACTTTGGTGGGGCAGCCTACCTTTGGGGCCGTGATTTCTACCGGTGGGCAGCGGCTCGTGGACGGCTCCTTCCTGCGGATGCCTTTCCGGGCTTGGTATGTGAAAGCGACCGGTGAGAATATGGAACACGGGCCAGCGGTGCCGGATATTACCGTGGCTCAACCGCCGGCTAGCAAAGCGGAAGGCGAAGACCCGCAGCTGAAGACCGCTGTCGAACAGCTGCTCAAGGAAATGAACCGATAACCAACTTTACTTCTTTATGAGAAACTACCCTTGGCAGCTCTACGCTGTTTTTGTCTTAGCGCTGGTTGCGAGTAGTTGCCAGCCCAGCAGTAGCACCGAAGCAGGCAGCACGCCGGAAGAAACGGCCGGTGAAGCGGAGGATCCCCGCTACGATTTTACTATCGAGCCCGGCAAGCGAGTGGGGTTGGTAACGCTAGAGTCAGCTTCCAAATCAGCAGTCTTGGAGGCGTACGGCGATTTAGCGAAAGCGGACTCTGTGCACCTGTCAGAGGGCTTTTTCGGCCCCGGTGTCATCTTGTTCCCGGAAAACGAGCGCAATCGGGTCGATATCTACTGGGAAACCTCGGTAGATGCCGAGCGGCCCGCATTCATCCGCATTTTGGGTGCCAATGGTGCGACCGATTGGGCTACGAATCAGGGCATCACGATCGGCAGCACCTTGGACACCGTAGAAGCTATTAATGGCCGCCCCTTTGAGCTATACGGTTTTGAGTGGGACTACGGGGGCTACGTCAATGATTGGGAAGGCGGGCAGTTGTCCAATAACCTAAGCCTACGTTTTGCACCGAGCGCGGGTGTGGATACGCCCATGGAAGTGGTTGGTGACATGACCCTGAGCAGTGATAATGAGCTGCTGCGCCAAGCCCGGCCGGTGGTCAGTGAGCTGAGCCTCAGCTTCCCTAGCACCAATCTGCTGCCGCTGATGCAAGGCGATTGGCAATCTGTATCCGATCCGGGCTACCAAATCCGGATCGAGGACGGGAAAATTTGGCATTACACGAACGACAGATTAATGTACACAGCGCGCTTAGAAGCCGATCAGGGGTGCCAGACCTCGCCTTGTATTGTCAACGACCAGCAGCCGGAAGGTTTTTGTTTTTTGGAAAAAGGCGAACAAGATGTGCAGTGCAACTTGGTTTTGAGCTGCGATGGCGAGCGCCTGGAATACGCTGCTATTGGAACGGCGGGCGGCACGCTGGCGTTTGAGCGAATGGAATAATAGAGTTAGGCCAATGAAGTATTTGATTGCGGGCCTCGGCAATATGGGGGCAAAGTACGATAACACCCGGCACAACGTCGGTTTTGAGGTGGTGGATGCCATTGCGGAAAAGCACGGCGGCGAGTGGAGCACGGAAAAATTGGGCGATGTGGCCACCGTGAAGCACCGCGGGCGTACCTTCGTTTTGCTAAAGCCTTCCACTTACATGAACCGTAGCGGCAAGGCGGTCCATTACTGGTTGCAAAAGGAAAAGATTGACAAGAACCGCTTGCTGGTTGTGATGGACGACCTGAACCTTCCCTTTGGCAAGCAGCGCCTGCGGGGCAAAGGTAGCGATGGCGGGCACAACGGCCTGAAGGATATCGATCAGGTGACTGGCGGCAACAACTACGCCCGCTTGCGGGTGGGTATCGGCAATGAATTTTCCAGAGGCCGGCAAGTCGATTATGTGCTGGGCGAGTGGTCCGATGAGCAGCGTGAAGACTTGCCGAAAGTCATCAAGCGGGCAGCTGAGGCTTGTATTGCATTTGGGGCTATTGGCTTGCAGCACGCCATGAGCCGTTATAATGGGTAGCGATGGTGAAAGCGGCTTTGATGCTAAAAAAGGGTTCTTTGACCGATAGCTTGGATAATAGCAGGGATGGAAGCAATACGACCGCAAGAAGTAGTAATTCCCTCTTTTCTCTCTTCTTTATTTTGAAATACGGTATTTGTCAAAGAATCTAAAATTTTTGTTGCTTGTATCTTGATGTTTTTCCTGAAAAATATTATATTTGTCTTCATATGAGTGTTTACGGTCTCAATTTTCATTGAGATTGAAAAAAACATCACCCCCCACAAATGTACATTTTCTGTACTAGCAAGATTATCATGTATTGCGTTCAAATCTGCGCTGGGTGTTCTAACCAGCGGATAATCAGATAAGAATCATTGACTCAATTTTATCACTATTACTAAACATTTTACATCTATGAAGCGATTGAATTACGCATTTACATTTGTAGTGGCTGTAGTAGCTATGGGGATTTTCTCCCTAGCTCCTTCTGCGCTGCAGGCCCAGTACTGTACCGGCCCTATCAATGGTTTTGATGACGAGTGGATCACTAATGTGTCCTTCGCCGATGTGGACAACTCCACCGCTTTCGGCGTAAGCACAGCGAACCAGATTAACGGTACGGCTACGGTTACACCGGGGGAAAATGTAGATTTCACGGTCGAGGTGACTACGGACTCTGATTTTGGTTTTGATGAGGCCATTGTCATCTACTTTGATTTTGACAATGACTTTACCTTTGAGACTTCATTGGACCTTGGTATTGTGGAAGACGTCACTACTGCCGGTGCAATTTTTGATGCCTCTACAGCACCCGGCGGCTCCAACACCGTAACTATGCCATCAACTCCGGGCACTTACCGCATGCGCGTGGTAATGGATTTTTCTGGTCCAGTACCTGGCCCGTGTGACGCTGACAACACAAGCGGCTTCAAAGACTCAGAAGACTACGAGATCGTCGTTCAGAGCGGCGGTGGTGGCTCTACCTGTGACGACGGCATCCAAAACGGCGATGAAACTGGCGTTGACTGCGGCGGTTCTTGCCCGCCTTGCGACGACGTTGCTACCTGTGACGACGGCATCCAAAACGGCGACGAAACTGGCGTTGACTGCGGTGGTTCTTGCCCGCCTTGCGAAGAAGTGTGTGAAGGTGAAGAGTTCACGGTAAATATCAACTTTGACAACTTTGCCAGCGAAACTTCTTGGGAGATCACTAATATTAATGGTACGCAAGCAGCATCTAATGCTTATGACTTCACTAATAGCGGTGAATCAACTTCAGAAGAATACTGCTTGGACGTCGGCTGCTACGAATTCACGATTTTCGACAGCTTTGGCGACGGCATCTGCTGCGGCTTTGGATTTGGCGATTACAGTTTGGAAGGCCCGGGTGGCGAAGTGGCTTCCGGTGGTAACTTTGGCGCTTCTGAAACGACCTTCTTCTGCACCGATCCAGGTCCAGACTGTGTACCTCCTACGGCAACAGCTACCGCTGTACCTTACTGCGCGAATGGTGTATTCATGGTACAGGTAACCGTGTCTGACTTGGGTAGCGCTAATACCCTTACTATCGGCAACAACGGCGGTATTCCTGCGCTGCAGAACGTGTTCTTCCCGCGTACTTACTTCGTAGGGCCGTTCGATATAGACGAAAGAGTCGACATTTATGTATACGATTCAGAGAACAGCGCCTGCATCACCATACTAGAGAACCTTATGGGCGATTGCGCCTCCCTCGTGGAAGCGCCAACGAGCTCTAGCAATGAGGCTTTCGGTGACGTGAATGTGTTCCCGAACCCAACTACCGGCGTTGTGAACGTCAACCTCACTGCACTTACCGGCGAGAGTGCTCATATCCGTGTTATGAATACGGTTGGTCAATTGATCGAGCAGCGTCAGGTCAACGGCATTGAGAGTGCCACCGAGCGCTTCGACCTTTCCGGTCAGCAAAGTGGTATGTACTTCATCCACGTACAAGTGGAAGGAGGCGACACTTATGTGAAGCGTGTGGTCTTGGGCGACTTGCGTCCCTAAACACGAATAATGCAGGATAAGGCTTCTCGAGCCTTGTCTAAGCCAATACACTATATTGCAGCGGGCTGCCTTTCTAGCGAAGGGTAGCCCGTTTGCTTTTGTGGGGCATACCCATCCTGCCACTATCTTTATGACGTTTGTCATACCAGCCTAAAAATCCCCCGATCTTGCGTACCTTCGCCCTATGGATCAAATTCTCTACAACGTCACCGTCAAGGTGGAACACGACATACACAAGGACTGGCTGCGCTGGATGAAACGGGTGCATGTGCCAGCCGTTATGGAAACCGGCATGTTTATCGAGTACAAGATCTGCCGCCTTATGGGGGTAGACGAGGAGGACGGCATCACCTACGCCGTACAATACCTGTGCCCCAATATGACGACCTACCAATTGTATCAGGAAAAGCATGCCTACGATTTGCAAAAGGAACACACGGAGCGCTACAAGGGCAAGTTTGTGGCTTTCCGCACACTGATGAAAGTCGTCTAGCATGGAAAATAAGACCTACGATGAGCTACAAGAAGCGTTAGCCTACCTCAAGGCTAAGACGCAGATACAGCCCACCTATGGTATCATACTGGGTACAGGCCTGAGTACCTTAGCCGAGCATATTGAAGTTAGTGCGAGCATCCCCTACGCCGATATTCCCCACTTTCCGGTTGCTACGGTAGAAAGCCACGCCGGCAAACTGGTGTTCGGGCACCTGAAGGGCAAGAGTGTGGTGGTAATGGCTGGCCGTTTTCACTATTACGAGGGGTATACGGCCAAGCAGATTACCTTTCCGGTGCGGGTGTTAGCGGCACTGGGGATTGAACGCCTCATCATCTCGAATGCAGCCGGGAGTGTCAACCCTGAGATTGAAGCCGGCGATATCGTTTTTATCCGCGATCACATCAACCTACAGCCGGAGAATCCCCTGCGGGGGCCAAACGACGAACGCTTGGGGCCGCGTTTTCCCGATATGCTGCATACCTACGACCGGGCACTCAACGCCAAAGGGCTGGCTTTTGCCAAGGAAGCGGGCATACCGGCGCACGAAGGGGTGTACCTTTCTTTACAGGGGCCGAATTTAGAAACCCCTGCTGAGTACCGATTTGCGAATATCATCGGGGCGGATATGGTGGGGATGTCTACAATCCCGGAAGTGTTGGTAGCTCGCCACATGGGGCTGCCGCTGCTGGTGATGTCCGTAGCGACCAACAAGTGCTTCCCACTAGAAGAACTGACGGAAACTACAGTAGAAGAAGTGGTAGCGGTAGCGCGCAGCGCGGAACCCAAGATGCGTAAAATCGTCGAAGCGCTTATCGGCTAGCGGCAAGCGACTTTTCCCACCCGCCGGGCGTGGCGGCCGCCTTCGAACGTTGCATTTAGGAAGGCCTCTACGATTTCGACGGCTACATCTTCCGCAATAAAACGGACAGGCAGGGCCAATATATTGGCGTCATTATGTTGGCGGGCGAGGGCAGCAAGCTCGGGCAGCCAACAGAGGGCAGCCCGTATGCTTTGGTGCTTATTGGCCGTCATAGCCACCCCGTTGCCGCTGCCGCACATGACGATGCCCAAATCAGCCCGGCCAGCGCTGACCGCTTCTGCTGTAGGGTGCACAAAATCGGGGTAATCCACCGAGTCGCTGCTATCCGTCCCGAAGTTGATAACTTCTATACCACGGTCTTGCAGCAGTTGGACCACGCGGGCTTTGTAAGGGAAGCCCGCGTGGTCACAGCCGATAGCTATGGTTTGCTTATTGTCTGCCATTGCCAGGGAAATTTTCCGTGCCCTCCATACGGTAAGGCTCAAACATTTGGCCGATTTTCTCTTGGAACGCCGTGTCTTTGCTATTCCGAGCCGCCCGCTTGAGGTCCTCCATCGTGCGCATCGCCAGTCGGTAAGACTGCATAAAGCCGCTACTGAGGTCATCGGGGTCGAGGGAGTTGTAGAACTCCAGCTCATCAACGGTGCGCTCTGCCAGAATTTCTAAATGCGGTTTCGCCCGGTCGAAGGCTTCCGCCCGCAGATAGACATCGATCATGTAGAATGCCCGGTAATCATAGGGGAAGTTCATATCGGGGAAGACCTCGAAGTACTTGTCTATCAAGTTCACCGCTTTCTCCGTCTCCCCTTTGCGCAACATCGCCAGTGCTGCCCGGCGCATCGCCAACTGATGGCTTTGCACGCTCGGCGCGTAGCTGCGGTCTACAAAGAGGCGCATCTTGTCGAAATTGCCCCAGCGGAACTCTTCCATCACATTTTCGTAGAGGGCATCGGTATTCACCCGGCCACTACCGATGATGCCGTACTGCGGCTCGCTTTTTGATTTCACAGGTACCAAGCGTAAGGCGAGCCCTTCGAGCTGCATGTAGTCATCCAGGCCGAACATTTTTTCCTGCCGGCAAGTCACTGCGAAGTAGATGGGCCGGTCCCAGATGTTGGAGGCGATCACATCAAGTATGGCCATCTCGTCCTTTATAAGGTAGTCTTTGCCCTGTAGCTTTAGGGGAATGCGGTCCACGATGCGGGCGGTGTCCTCAACTCCTACCACGCCGGCTTCCAGCACTTTTTGCTTATTTACAGGGATGAAGATGTTACGGGAGTCAAAGTAACTTTCCACTTCCCGCGTACCGGAAGAGAAAGGCAGCTCGATGGGGTGGTCTTCGCCAATGAACTTCAGTAGCTGTTGCAGGGGCATCGGCCGGTCTTGGCCTGAGCGGTTGTAGTAGAACACTTGGTTGCGGTTGTCGCCGCGAATAGCGTCCGCCGGTATCGTAAGGTTGATCGGTGGAGAGTCATTGATTTTGCGGCGCAGCAGGTTGATGTACCAGTCTACGGCAATCAGGCTTAAGTTGACCACCCGCACATCGGGGCGGATACCCTCTACCTCCTGCGCGTACCAGAGCGGATAGGTGTCATTATCACCGTAGGTAAAGATGATGGCGTTCTCTTCCACACTATTGAGGAAGTTGGACGCGTAGTCTCTCGCACCGCTATGGTGGCGGCGGCTGTGGTCGTCGAAATTCTGCGTGCCCATCAGTGCCGGGGCAGTCAGTACCACCAACGCAGCCAGCGCACCGGCGATAGAGCCATTCAGGTTGAGGCGTTCGCGTAAGAGATCGAACAGGGCAAGCACGCCCATGCCCACCCAAATGGCGAAGGTGAAGAAGGAACCGACCAGCACGTAGTCGCGCTCTCTCGGCTCATTCGGAGGTTGGTTGGAGTAGATGATAATGCCGATTCCCGTGATGACGAACAGTGCTAAAAGCCCAACGGCTTCGTTTTGCCGTTTTCGGATATGGAAAAACAGACCGAGCAAGCCGAAGATAAACGGCAGCATATAATAGTGGTTGCGGGCTTGTTCGTTCTTTAGTTTGTCTGGCAATTTATCTTGATTATACAAGCGGCCTTCGTCAACGATGTCCAGGCCGGAAACCCAATGCCCGGCGCTCTTGTCCCAAGGATAGTACCCTTGTTCGGCATTTTGCCGGCCGGCGAAGTTCCACATGAAGTAGCGCCAGTACATCCACCCCAGCTGGTAATTGAACAGAAAGCTCAGGTTGTCTACCTGATTGGGCCGGCCCGGCGGCAGCGGCTTTCCAGGCTCCATACCCAACCACTGTTTGTACAGGCGCGGGCGGCCTTGGGTGTAGTCGCCAATGCGCGGAAACAGCATCTTGTCGGCGTCGCGGTAGATGTAAGATATTTTTTGATCGACGATGGCGTATTGGTCCCCGTCGCGGCCGTAGCGGTCCTCTACTTCCGTTTTCATAGGCCGGGCGGCAAAGTGGGGGCCGTGCAACAAGGCCCGCTCGCCATACTGCTCCCGGTTGAGGTAGGGGAGCAGGCGCATAGCGTCCGTCGGGGCGTTCATGTTGACGGGCGGGCTGGCGTTGGCGCGGATTACCACCACGCCGATGGTAGAGAAGGCGATGATGACCAACGCGGCACCTACGGCAAACAGCTGCGCCTCGCGGCGGTATTTGTTTACAATAGTGCTCATGAAATAGCCTAGCAAGCCGATAACCACCGCCCGGCCCAGCAGGCGTAGCAGCCGGCCGCCCCCCATAGCGCTTTCCGCGTATAGCGCAATGAGCACGAACACCCCAGCCAGAATATACATCGGTGTCGGCGAACTGATCTTGCCGTGCACGTACATCAGCAGCAGAACAATGATGCTGGCTACAATCAGGAAGGTCGGGATGATGCCGGTATGGAAGGGCAGGCCGAGGCCATTGACCATCATCAGATCAAAAGTCGACCACAGGCTGGGAATACCCACAATGACGAAACTTTGGATGGCGACGATAATGGCAACCCCAATGATAGCCGCCACGATAATCCCCCGCCAAGTCGGCGCATCGTTTTTCTTGAAATAGTAGAACAAGGCCAAAGCCGGGAACGTCAGTATACTCAGCAAGTGGACGCCAGTCGACAAGCCCGCCGCGTATACCGTGAACAACAGCCAGCGGTCCGCACTTTGAGTATCCGGCAAGCTGTACCACTTCATCATAGACCAGAGCGTAAGCGTGGTAAAGAAGGTAGACATGGCATACACCTCCCCCTCTACGGCCGAGAACCAGATAGAGGTGGCAAAAGCAGTGGTCAAACCGGCTACAACGCCAGCCCCTGCCAGGGCAATATCTTGGCCGCTATCGGTCTCGCCCTCCCGGCCTACCAACGCAAAGCGGCCGAGGATGATGGTGACCCAGCAGACAAAAGCGGCGGCAAAAGCCGTACAGATGCCGGACATCAAGTTCACGGCAAAAGCAATATCGGAAGGGTTGTCTGACAAAATTTCTGCAAACCAAGTGAATATGCGGCCCACGAGGATGAAAAAAGGCGCGCCCGGCGGGTGGACGACTTGCAGCTTATAAGCACCGAGGATGAACTCCCCGCAGTCCCACAAGCTGCCCGTTCGCTCGACCGAAAAGTAATATACGGTCATGGCGATGGCGAAAACCAGCCAGCCGGCTATAGTGTGTATGCGATTTTTGGATCCCATTGGGTATTCGGATTTTGAAAGGCGGCGCAGTCAACTTGTCTATCCGCCCTTTTGTTCTACGAAATGCAAAAGTAAGAAAATATACATACCGTTACGAAACGCTTTGCACTGCAAATCATTTCTGTTTCAGTATACCTTCTTTGACAAACCACGCAGGAAAATCATTTGCCTCCCTGCGGGGTTTTGTCGGGAGCGGCATGCAATGCATTATAACCCTAGACCGCATTCGGGTTCAAACCATACGCTTATTTTTGCGGGGACAGGCAAAAAACAAAACAACTGCCGCTATGCTCAAACTACTAGTCACCGGCCTGATGGTCTACCTGCTATACCGCTACTTCTTCGGGGCGAACTCCCTGGGCAGTGGGCAGCAGGAAGAGGAGGGGAAGATTTACCACCGAAAAGACGGGCCTCGCCGAGAAGCGGATGACGATGGCGACTACATCGACTACGAAGAGGTAGACTAGCCCCATCGTCGGAAAAGGAGATTGAATCATAGAAAAATATTGGGCGTTGAGTGGGGCGTGCGTATTTTGCATGCGTAAAACGACCGAAAATCCACCTCACTATGGTTTACCGTTTACTCCGGCACTCGTTTTTGTCTCAGGTACGCTCGCCTTTTTGGGAGCGCAGTTTAATCGTAAATATCCTTTTGGCGCTGCTCGCCTTGTACCTGCTGCTGAACTTTCTCGCTATAGGCTACTTTCTTGATGTCATTCTGGCGGAATCCTTTTCCGGGCAAGATATCATAGCGGTGGCTAATGGCTTTCTGCTGTACACCCTTTTAGGCGGCTTGTTCGCCCGTTTCATGGTACAGAACTTTCCTGTGCTCGATATGCAGCCCTACCTGTTGTTGCCCATAAAGCGCAACCGTTTGTACCACTTTCTCTTGCTCCGTTCTGTTTTCAATCTCGTCAACCTCATGCCGTTGGTGGTGGCGCTGCCGTTTGCCCTTAAAGTCGTATACCATAGGCTGGGCACGGTTTCGGGGACGGTTTGGCTAGCCACGATTTTGGCGCTGAGCCTGACGAATCATTTTCTCGCTTTCTACCTCAAGCGCCAATTCAACCTGCGGCCCCTAGCCATAGTTGGTCTGCTGGTGTTGTTAGGCGGGCTCGTCACCCTAGATGTTCAGGGGGTAGTTTCCCTTGCAGCCGCGTTTGGGCAAGGCATAATGATGATCGTTGAACAGCCGGTTTTGCTCCTTTTGCCGATTGCTATTTTGCTGGGCGTCTATGGGTTACTGTACCGGGCCATGCATTACTACTCCTATTTGGATACGGTGGAGCAGAAGCGCGAACAGGTACAAAGCGGAAAGGGCATCGCTGCCCTCCGGCGTTTGGGGATGGCGGGGCATTTCCTACAGCTGGAGCTTCGGCAAATCTGGCGCAATAAGCGGCCCCGGACCATGCTGATCATGAGCCTGTTTTTCCTGTTGTACCCTATGTTGATGATAATGGATGATGGAGATGATGCTGGCGGCAGTTCTGGGCTAGGGTTCTTCATCATCTTGATTGCGCTGTCTTTTCCGATGGTCAATTATGGCCAGTTTCTTATCGCGTGGGAAAGCCGGTATTTTAACCTGCTAATGGCACGCCACGCCCCTCTAAAAGATTATTTGAAAGGCAAATACTACCTGTTCTTGTTTTTTAATGTTATCGGCTTTTTGGTATGCTTGGTCTATGGATTCCTTGATGCAGCGTTTTTTCCGATAGTGTTGTCCGCTTTCCTGTTCATTTCGGGGACAACGGTATACATCATGCTTTTTTTAGCTACCTACAATACCCGGGCCGTAGACCCTGCAAAAAGTGCTTTTATGAACTGGGAAGGCGTTGGTGGGTCTCAGTTCTTGATGATCCTGCCAGCTTTTTTCCTGCCGCTGCCCATCTACTTTCTCTTGCTATTTTTCACGGGCGAAACTTGGGCATTAGTAGCGATGGGCGGTATCGGTATACTTGGTATGGCACTGTTCCGGCCTATTCTTAGGCAGATAGAAAAACAGTTACAAGCGCGCAAACACATTTTGATTGACAGCTACAAACAGTAATTCCGCTATGATTAGAATAGAAAACCTCAGCAAGCAGTACGGCGACGCGGTCGTACTCGACATTCCTGAGCTTACCATAGAAGCCGGGCAACGCTTTGGCCTGGTCGGCAACAACGGGGCGGGCAAGACCACCTTGTTCAGCCTGCTGCTCGACCTTATTCAACCCACGAGTGGAAGCGTACACTCCAAAGCCGTTCGGGTTGACGCATCCGAAGACTGGAAGGCCTACACCGGTTCCTATATCGACGAATCATTTTTGATCGGCTTTTTGACGCCCGAGGAGTACTTCAATTTCGTAGGCGGCCTGTACGGAATGAGCCCGGCTGACGTTATGGCATTTTTGCAGCGCTTTGAAATCTTATTCAACGGCGAGATCTTAGATAGCGGCAAGTACGTGCGCGATATGTCAAAGGGCAACCAAAAGAAGATCGGCATTGCCGCCGCTATGCTGGGGGAGCCAGACATCATCATTCTCGACGAGCCCTTTGCCAATCTCGACCCCAGTTCCCAAATCCGCCTCAAGCAGCTCATCGGCGAACTGCCAGAGCAGCAGACCCTACTCATTTCTAGCCACGACCTGGCCCACGTCACGGAAGTCTGCCAGCGTATCGTGCTCTTGGAGCGCGGCAAAGTGATTCGGGATATCACGGATGCGCCCGACCGGACGATGGAAGAGTTGGAGGCGTACTTCGCCGGCTCCTAACCGGATTGGCACATTTTTTGATGGTTATATTATGAAAATAAAATATATTTTGCGTTCTTGCATTTGATTTATTTGCTCCCCAGTAGTGCCCCGCTGCTTGCAAAAGCGGGAAAAAAGCAGTATTATTCAATCATTCAACTACGATTAAAACCACACGCGGATGCTGAAGCAGAGCTTAAGCCAGAAGATGCTCCAGAAGCTGTCGCCCCAGCAGATTCAGCTGATGAAGCTGCTGCAAATACCGACGGCTACGCTGGATCAGCGCATCGAGGAGGAACTGGAGGCCAACCCGGCCTTGGCAGAGGGGGAAGCGCGTGACGAACTGGCCGAAATAAGCTCCGGCGAGGAGGAAAGTGCTGCAACGGACGAACAGTACGAACTCGACGATTACCTCAACGAATACATTGAGGACGATCCGGCTTCTTACAAGCTGCGGGCCAACAACTACAGTGCCGAGGAGGAAGAGAAAACCGTGCCCGTGGCGGTAGAAAACTCCTTTCACGAGCATCTGGAACAGCAGTTGGGGCTTTTGGAACTGGAGGACGAGCGCAAAGAAGCCATTGCCCACCAAATCATCGGCAGTATAGACGACGACGGTTACCTGCGCCGGGATCCGGTATCTATTATTGACGACCTCATGTTCTCTCAAAACATCTTCGCTACGGAGGATGAGGTTGTCGACATGTTGAAGACCATACAGCGTTTTGAACCGGCCGGCATAGGGGCACGCAGCTTGCAGGAATGCCTGTTGCTGCAATTGCAAGCCAAGCTGGAAATGGACGACGAAGAGGACTTCCTGGACTTCGAGGAGCGGGAGGACTTGGAGCTGGCCATACGGGTGGTGAAAGACTACTTTGACGAGTTTACCAAAAAGCACTACAGCAAACTACAGCGTAAACTTGAAATTGAGGAAGATGAACTGCGCGCGGCTATTGAAGAGATCACCAAATTGAACCCTAAACCCGCCAGTGGATACTCCAGCGGCAGCAGTGAACGGGCTACGCAGTACGTCGTCCCCGACTTTATCATCAACAACCGCGAGGGGGAGCTGGAGCTCACGCTGAACGCCCGCAACGCACCCGACTTGCACGTCAACGATCAATACCGCGATATGCTGCGGGCCTACAAAAACAACCAGCAAGGCAAGCGCGCCAACAAGAAAGAACGGGAGGCGGTCATGTTCATCAAGCAAAAAATCGACAGCGCCAAATGGTTCATCGACGCCATACGGCAGCGTCAAGATACGATGTACCGCACCATGTACGCCATCATGCAGTACCAGTATGACTACCTGCTCACCGGTGATCAGCGGAAGCTCAAGCCCATGATCCTCAAGGATATTGCAGATATTACAGGTTTGGATATTTCCACGATATCGCGGGTGGCCAATAGTAAGTTTGTACAGACAGAGTTCGGAACCAAACGCCTGAAAGAGTTCTTCTCCGAGTCCATGGCCAAAGAGGGCGGGGAAGAGGTTTCTACGCTGGAAGTAAAGGATATCCTCGCTGGCATCATCGAAAATGAGGACAAGAAGAAACCCCTGTCTGACCAAAAGCTGCAAAAAGCGCTCAAAGAACGCGGCTACAATATTGCCCGCCGCACTGTGGCTAAGTACCGCGAACAGCTCAATATACCAGTGGCCCGCCTGCGCAAAGAGCTGTAGTTGTGCCAATCGCTTCAGCCGCGTAAAAGCAATTTGCTAATCGTTGTTTGAACATTGTTTTGGTTGCTGACCTTTACATTACGACAAACCAAAACTACGATGTATGTCTGATACCACCGCCGTCAAACTCGTACGCGCCCTGGGCTTCCCCTGGGCGACTCAAGACCCTTTTATTTTCTGTGCCAGA
>JAAAOU010000291.1 GCA_009908745.1 Bacteroidota bacterium | reverse complement strand
GGCGAATTTTACTACCGAAACAGCGAAGGGTTGCCACGAGTGTGGCTAACCGAGCTGGTTCTGGCATAAAACAGGAAATTGTGAGAAGTGTCTTAATACCGGTTGAAGAAGAAGTCCTTCTCCACCGTATTGAAGGTTTCATCCTGGCAGGACAGCAAGTGGTGGATGACGAGTTCGTCTACACGCACATACTTCAGCTGAGCGACCGTAGCTTTGCCATCGTCGAAAGACAGCACAACGTGCTTGCCATCCTTGGCGAGCAACCAACGGCCGTGTTCTTCGACCTGCCGGTCTCGGTTGCCGATTTTGCGCTCGAAGCGCCCATTGGGCAGAAAGCGGTAGGTAAGGTAGGCTTCTTGCAAAGCGGTTTTGTCTTCAGGGTCAAAATCAAAGGGGTAAGTCGTGTTTTCCCAGTTGCCTGTGAGTAATTGCTTGGTGCGCTGCAGCTCCGCCCTGCTGACGGGCGGTGTGTATTGGAGTTGCAGCCTACAGTCCGTACCTTGGAGGGCCAATGCGTTGCAGTCGGCCTTGACGCTAAAAAACAGCGGCTCGCCACTTTGCCAGTCTGCCAGTACGAGCGTGGCATCAGCTTGGTGATCCGGCAGGCATTTCCAATTAAACAAGCGGCTGCTCATCTCTTCACCGCTGCTTTGGGTGAACCACTGCACCAGGCCATCTTCAAAGAAGTGCAGGCTGACTGTTTGGCCGCATTGGTTGTGGCCGTTCCAGATTCCGGTAGGCAAGTTGGCGCTGATTTGGCTGGCGGTGCTGCTTTCTACAGGGGAGCCAAAGCGGCACTCGTCGGTGCGGGCATTGAGCTGGGCGTGTACCATACTGATACAAGCCAGCAGCCAAAGGCTGAGGGTTAAGGATTTCATACTTTTTTATTTTAAGTCGGGTAATATAGAATATAGACGGTCGCCCGTCTCAATTCGTTGGTAAATGTAGGGATTAAAGCAACACCGCGCCAGTCCTAATGGATGAGTGGCGGGTATTATTCGATGAATTGCGTATTTTGTAGCCACATTAAAATGTAGGTCGTGCTAATAAAGACAAGGGGCATTGTTTTCCGCTCCATAAAGTACGGGGAGACGAGCTTGATCGTGGATATCTTTACGGAGGAGCGGGGGTTGCGCTCTTATCTGATCAGTGGTGTGCGTAGCAAGCGGGGGAAAGTGCGGGCGAGTTTGCTGCAGGTGATGTCACTGGTGGATATGGTAGCCTATGACAAGCACGAACGCGGCCTGAACCGGGTCAAGGAAATCCGGCCGGCGGAAGTGTACCGTTCGCTGCCCTTCGACGTGCGCAAGAGCGCTGTGGGCTTGTTTATGGTAGAAATGGCGCGCAAGTCGATCCGCGAGCCTGAGCATAATCCGCGTTTGTTCGCGTTTTTGTACCGCAGTTTCCATTTCTTGGATGACACGACGGGGCCGATTGGCAATTTGCACCTGCACTTTCTGCTGGAGCTCAGTTTCCACCTTGGTTTCGTGCCTAACGGCAGTTGGTCGGCAGCCACGCCTTTTTTCGATCTGCAGGAGGGGGTATTTGTCGCTGAGGCGCCCGCGCACGGTTACCACGTGGGTAGCGACGAAAGCCGCATGGTCGACCGCTTGCTCAAAAGCACCTACGCGGATTGCAGCCAAGTGGAGATGACAAGCACACAGCGCCGCTTGCTGCTACGCAAGCTCATCGACTTCTTCCGCTTTCATGTGGAAAATCTGTCGGAGATACATGCCCACGAGGTACTGCAAGAGGTGCTGGAATAGGAAGGAGACCCTGCCGGAATGCAAGTCGCGCTACGGCAGGGTGTTGAATGGTTTAGGCCGGGAAAGGAATCGTCAGCTCTTGGTCGGGGTGGATCAGGTTCGGATCCTTGAGCTGGTCCGTATTCGCATTGAAGATGTGCATGTACTTGCCGGCGTCGCCGTAGTAGTGCTTGGCGATTTTTGACAGGCTTTCGCCGCTCTGTACGGTGTGTTTGTGGTAGTAATCCGTATTTTCCACTTTGATATCCGCTTGCAAGTCAGCAGGTTGCTCCCCGCCGATTTCCTTGATCTTGTCCCACATCAAGTCTTTGTGGTACTGCGTCTTGGTCGTGCCTCCAATCTTGAGTTTACCGTCTATTTCTTCGACGTATCCGTCTTTTACTTCAAATTTTTCACCGAGGTCTAGGACGGGTTGGTACTTTGCTTTTACAGACATGAGTTGATTTAGTTTTGATATTGAATAATGGTAGAGTGCATAATGGGTGCCACCATCATGGCCTCTTTGCACTTTTTGACGCTAATCGCCTGAAAAGTAACAAACCTTGGTAAAAATACGAACTGCTCGCATGCCATGCGGATAACGGGCTTGTTTTTTTGTAATTATTTGCTGTACGTACAATTCTGGGAGGATGCCAATCGTTTTACAACTGCATGAAACGCCAAAAAACAAATGATAAAAAATCGCAATTTTTAGCCCACTTCTGCTTTAAGAAAGAAGTGGTGTAACTTCTCCACATGGGATTATGATTGTACGAGATGCCTCTGCCGGTTTGCAGGGGCATTTTACTTTGCGGGGGGCTCAAGTACTGCCCAATAGAAGGGGACGAAACGCGTATGGATGTATTGTTCTTCTATGGCCCGGAAGCCCGCTGATTTTAGCAGTTGGTCCGTTGCCCGGTTAAGGTGGCAGCCTTCCGCCAGTCTTTTCCAGACTGGTGTGAACTTATGCTGCAGCCAGCGCTGTGGTTGCCGGTCGTCGTGAATGTGCTCCATGACTAGTAGTCGGCCGCCGGGCCGCAGCCATGTACGAAAGCGGTCAAGCGCTACTTCCAAGTCCGGGATGGTGCACAGGACCAGCGTACAGACGAGAAAGTCTAGGCTATGCGGGGCAATCTGTTTATCCAGCGCGCTGTCGTTTATACCAGCTTTCATCAGCTTGATTTCACCAGCGGAGCCATATTGGTCCAAGCGTCGGGCGGCCTGTCTCAGCATCGCTTCGGAAGGCTCTATGGCCAATACGTCGGAGCCACTGGGGTAAAGCGGGAAGTTGACGCCCGTGCCAGCCCCTACTTCCAGCCCCTTACCCGAGACTTGCCCGATGAGTGCCTGCCGGCGGGAGAACAGCAAGCGTTCCTCCAATTGGCGCATGACCGGGTCGTAAGCCTTGGCAAAAAGCCGGGCGTAGAAGGATTCAGGATGGTCAGATGAGGAGGTCGGCATGAGTCAGGCGCCCAAGGCGGTTTTGTAATGATTCTAAATAATAGCCCTCATTTTGGGGCATTTGGGATTACTTGCTATTTTTGCCTAAAATCTATAAATAGACATGGAAGCAGAAGCAAACAATAAGTCTACAGCCATGGATTGGATCCTGTTTTTGGTTTCTACGGCTGTAGTAGTCGCCTTACTCATCTTTGCCAATGAGTGGTTCTGGGTGGCACTGCCCTTTTCACTGACTTACCTGGTGAAGGCACTGCGGGCGATGTAACGACAGGATTCGTGGCCGGCCGCTGCTCCCTGCTGGGAAAAAGCGGCTCACCACGAGTCCTAGCCTTTTCTACACGGCTTTCTCCGCCGCCGCTTGATCGAGATACCACATTAACTTTCCGTTCTTAGGGTGAATATGGCTAGCAGGATATTGCCCGGCGGTGTCCTCTTGATTCAGGATTTCGCGTACGCGTTCCTGTTTGCCCTTTCCTGTAACCAAGAATACGACTTCCCGCGCATTATTCAGCACCTTGCCCGTCAGTGTGATCCGCTCTTGGCCCGATACCGGGTGCTGGGCTACCGCACAAGCTTCTTTCGAGTCCAGCAACTGTATCTGGTCCGGGAAGATAGAGGCGGTGTGCCCATCGCTACCTAAGCCCAACAGTACCATGTCAAATACCGGGTAGCCATTTTCCGCAGGCAATTTTTCTGCTAGTTCTTCTGCATAACGGCCTGCTTCTGCCTCCGCTGGCATCTCGCCCTTGATACGGTGGATATTGCAAGACGGCACCTGTAGCGGCTCCAAAAAGAGGTCATAAGCCATTTTGTAATTGCTTTCCGGGTCGTCCGGTGGCACGCAGCGTTCATCCCCCCAGAAAAAATGGATATTTTCCCAGTCGACATCCGGCCCGTAGCCTTCCCCCCAGAGCCGGAAAAGCTTGCCGGGGGTGCTGCCGCCAGACAGGGCGATATTGACTCTTTCCTTGTCCGCTACCCAATCGGCGAAATACTGGGCAAAGTCTTTAGCCAGTTGGGTAGGGGAATCAGCAGTGTGAATGTGCATAGGTGTCAGTTGTTTGCTCATGTAAACGTTTCACTTAAAGTTCGCAAAAATTCTGGGAATCTGTCAAGTTGCGGCAGGGATTCCGCCAGCTGACGCGCTCGCCTTCTATCAGGTCATCAGCTACATCTGGGCCCCAAGTACCCGCCGGGTAACCGTAGAGCTTGATGTCAGGGTTGTTCTTCCACGCTTTTAGTATGGGGTCTACAAATTTCCAAGCAGCCTCCACGCTATCCCCCCGCGAGTAAAGGGTGGCGTCGCCTTTCATCACATCGAGCAGTAAGCGCTCATATGCCTCTGGCACTTCCGTGTCGGTCAGGTCAGAGTAGTGAAAGTCCATTTCAACATTTTTGACGTGAAAGCCGGTACCGGGCACTTTCATACCGAATTGCAGCAGCAAGCCTTCGTCGGGCTGAATCCGGATGATAAGCTGGTTGTTCATGTTCAGCATGTCGGCATTATTGCGGAAAAGGTGGTGGGGCGGCGACTTGAAGTAGACTACGATTTCGGTAGCTTTGGTCGGCAGGCGCTTGCCGGTACGGATGTAAAAGGGCACACCCGCCCAGCGCCAGTTGTCTATGAAAAACTTGAGGGCCACATACGTCTCTGCGGAAGAATGGTCCGGTACGCCTTCTTCTTCCCGGTAACCTTTGACTTGGTCGCCGTTGTACTTGGCGCCGATGTATTGCCCCCGGATAGCGTACTGCGCTACTTCGTCTTCCCGGATGGGGCGTATGGACTGGAACAGCTTGAGCTTCTCGTTGCGTATGGAATCGGCATCGGCATTGATGGGGGGTTCCATAGCGACGTGGGCGACGATTTGCATCAGGTGGTTTTGCACCATGTCCCGCAGGGCGCCCGAGCTGTCGTAATAGCCGCCTCTTGCCCCCACGCCAATGCTTTCTGCGGAGGTGATTTCGACGTGGTGGATGTAATTGCGGTTCCAGAGCGGCTCGAAAATACCGTTGGCAAAGCGGGTGACGAGCAGGTTTTGGACGGTCTCTTTGCCCAAGTAATGGTCAATGCGGAATATCTGTTCCTCGTCGAAGTACTCCTGCAGCTCCTGATTGAGCTGGCGGGCGGAGGCCTCGTCGTAGCCAAAGGGCTTTTCGATGACTAGGCGCCTAAAGCCGTTCCCATGCTCGTTCAGGTCATGCCCGGCCAGGAAAGCGGGTATTTCGGTGTACAAGCGGGGCGGTACGGAAAGATAAAACACGTAATTGCCTTGCGTGCCCAAGCGCTCGTCCATTTCCAGCAGTCGATGGCGGACTTTGCCGTACTCCTGGCCGTCCAGCGTGTCAATAGGCTGGTAAAAGAGCTTTTCCGCAAAGCTGTCCGATTTGTTTTCATCAATAAAGTCATTATCGGTGTAAGCCGATTTGCGGAATGCTTCGTCGGAATATTCCGTCCGGCTGACGCCCAGCACGGCAAATTGTTCGGGCAGAAAGCCCCTACAGTGCAGGTCGTGTATAGCGGGCAGGAGCTTGCGCTTGGCCAAGTCGCCAGAAGCACCGAAAATGACGAATATCTGTGGGTCCATTGGTTAAAGTTGATTTTCTGTAAGTACAGGCATCAAACTACCAAAGTTTCGCGCTGTTTTAGGTTTGTGTGCAAAACAGTGGCATCTTCCCCCTGCGGCGTACATGATTAAAAAGGCGAAAGCCCCCCATTAGTTTGATCAACAATATGAAATACACATGAAGATTGGGCTTGCAGCGGACCACGGTGGCTATGAATTGAAGAACCAAATCCTTATTTGGCTGCGGGAAGCTGGCTTTGCCGTGGTAGACATGGGGGCGCATACCTACGATGGCGCCGATGATTACCCCGACTTGGTGCACCCTCTGGCCGAGGCGGTAAGTGCGGGTCAATTTGACCGGGGCATTGCCGTTTGCGGCAGTGGGGTAGGGGCTGCTATCGTGGCCAACAAGTCCAAAGGGGTGCGGGCCGCGCTGATCACGGAGACCTATTCTGCCCGTCAGGGTGTAGAGCACGACGATATGAATTTGATGTGCCTAGGCGGCCGGGTTATCGGGCCGGAGCTGGCCCGCGAGCTGGTTTTGGCCTTTGCCAATGCTACCTTCAGCGGGGAGGAGCGCCACAACCGCCGTCTGGAAAAGCTTAAGAAACTGGAAAACCAACCCAAATAATGAATACTACCTACGATTTTGGCATGATTGGCCTGGGCGTTATGGGCCGCAACTTCATCCTTAATGTCGCTGATAATGGTTACGCCGCCGCTGGCTTAGACCTCGACCAAGCCAAAGTGGAAGCCTTGGAGCAAGAAGGCGCAGGAAAAGCCGTAAAAGGCACTACCGATACGGCCGCTTTCATCGGCATGCTCAAGCCGCCCCGGAAAATCATGCTGTTGGTGCCCGCTGGCAGCGCCGTCGACCAAGTTATTGAGTCCTTGCTGCCGCACCTCGATGAGGGGGATCTGATCATAGACGGCGGCAATTCCTTTTTTGAAGATACCAACCGGCGTTTTGAGCAGCTCAAAGCCAAGGGTATCCAATTCATGGGCGTAGGGGTCTCCGGCGGGGCAGAAGGTGCCCGCCGCGGGCCGAGTATTATGCCGGGGGGGCAAGAAGATGCTTACCAAATTATTGGGCCGATTTTCGAGGCCGTAGCGGCGGAAGCTAAGGGGGAACCCTGTGTCGCTTTCCTGGGGCAAGGGGCAGCGGGCCATTATGTGAAAATGGTCCACAACGGTATAGAATACGGCCTGATGCAGTTGCTGGCGGAGGCGTACGATATACTCAAGAATGCTGCCGGGCTGAGCAACGAGCAATTGCACGAGACCTTCAAAAAGTGGAACGAGGGGGCCCTAGAGTCTTTTCTGGTCGAGATCACCAGCAAGATTTTTGCGAAAGCGGATGACCAAGGCGATGGCTGGCTCATCGACAAGATACTCGACAAGGCGAAGCAAAAAGGGACGGGCAAATGGACTTCCCAAAATGCTATGGACCTTGGCATACCGGTGCCGACCATAGACGCGGCAGTGACCCTGCGTGGTATATCCGCGTTGAAAACGGAACGCCAAAAGCTCGCCCCCCACTACACGCGTGCCATAGAGCAAGTACCTACAATTGATCAAGAGCGGCTGGTTAATCAAGTGGGCGAAGCGCTGCACTTTGCGTTCCTGATCACCTACGCACAGGGGATGCACCTATTGGCGGAAGCCGCTGAAGAGTACGAGTTTGGCCTAGACCTGCAAACGGTTGCTAAAATTTGGCGGGGCGGCTGCATCATCCGGGCAGAGATACTCGAGGACATGCGGCAAGCTTACGCGGATCAGCCCGCCCTGCGCAATTTGCTGTTGTCGCCCATCTTCCAGGCCCCGCTGCGCTATGGCCAACACGCTATGCGCTCGGTTTTGCAAACGGCTATGCAGCACGGTCTGCCCACGTTGGCACTGTCTTCCACCCTGCACTACTTTGATGCCTTCCGCGATGCCCGGCTGCCGCTTAATTTGGTACAGGCACAGCGGGACTTCTTTGGTTCCCATACCTACGAACGGGTAGACCGCGAGGGGGCTTTCCATACGGAATGGGAATAGCCATTAATTGATCCTCCAGAAATAAGGGGTGAACAGCACCAGGATCGTGAACAGCTCCAACCGGCCTAGCAGCATCAGCAGCGTCAGGACCAGCTTGATTTCGCTGCTTAGCCAAGCAAAGTTATCAACGGGGCCAACATTGCCGATGCCCGGGCCCACATTGCCCAAGGAGGTCGCTACAGCACCGATGGCGGTCATGAAATCCAAGCCTAAGGCCGCTACCACGATGGAGCCCATCACGAACAAGATCAGGTACAATAGTAAAAAAATGATGATGTGGGTGAGGATACGCCCCGTCACTACCTGCCGGTTGAGCTTGAGGGGGATCACCGCCCTTGGGTGCAAAATGCGTTTAAACTCCAAGAAAGAGTTCTTGAAAAAGACCAAGTGCCGCACCAGCTTAATGCCGCCGCTCGTAGAGCCCGCGCAAGCCCCTAGGAACATCAGCACGAAGAAGAGCATGGTCAGGCTGTTGCCCCAAGCCGTGTAATCGGCCGAAACATAGCCGGTAGTAGTGATGAGGGACACAATCTGAAATAGGCTGTCGCGAAAGGCATTTTCCCAACCCAGTTCGGTATTGCTTTTTACACCAAGCGTAACGATGCCGGTAAGAAGCAGCACGATAATCACATAGGCCCTGAACTCATCGCTTTGCCAGACTTTTTTCAGCTTGCCCTTCAGGCCGTAGTAAATCACGGTATAGTTGGTGCCCGCCGTGAACATAAAGAAAATGATAAGGTACTGCACCCGGGGCAAATCGTAATAGGCCATGCTGGCATTCTTAGTAGAAAACCCACCGGTGGCCATAGTCGTGAAGGCGTGGTTGATGGCTTCGTAGAAATTCAACCCCACTAGCATTAACAGTACAAACAGCAGGCCCGTCAAGCCGACGTATATCAGCCAAAGCCGTTTGGCCGTCTCGCGGATGCGGGGGTGCAGCTTGTCTGAGGTGGGGCCGGGGGCTTCCGCCACGAACAGCTCGATGCCGCCTATACCCAGGAGGGGGAATATTGCTACCGTCAATACAATGATACCCATCCCGCCTATCCACTGCGTGAGGCTGCGCCAGTAGAGCAAGCTCTTGGGGGCGGTTTCTATATCCGTAAGAACCGTAGCCCCGGTAGTGGTCATACCCGATACCGTCTCGAAGAAGGCATCCGCTGGGTTGGGGATGAGGCCGCTGAGCAAATAGGGCAGGGTGCCAAAAGTGACCATAGCCAGCCAGCCGACTGCGACGATGAGGTAGCCCTCTCGTTTCTTGATGCCACTACCGCCCGGGATAGGGGCTAACCACAGGCTTATGCCCGTAATGAGGCAGATCAGGCCGGCATTGAGCAAGGGCCAAAAATCCCCGTCGTCGTAGTAAAAGGCAAAAGGGATACCGGTGAGCATCAAGCCGCCGATGACCATAAGCAGTACGGCAATGACCCGGAGTACTGGTCGTAAGTTGATCATGATTCTACAGGCGGATTAATGAAAAAGTTGTTCTAGGCGGTCGATGGCCTCGGGCAGTGCAAAGACGATGACCTTGTCGTTGAGCTGTAGTTGGAAGTCGCCATCCGGTATCAAGGCTTCCTCCCCCCGGATAACGCCGCCGATCAGGGCGGTCTTTGGAAAGTGCAGGTCCTTGAGCGGCTTTTTGGTCGTCTGGTTGTTTTTGTGGATGATGTACTCGATGACTTCCGCGTCCACACCGTGCAGGCTGGTGATGGCTTCCACTTTGCCCTTGCGGATGAAGCGGAAGATATTATTGGCGGCGATCAGCTTTTTGTTGATGAGGGTATCTACGCCGATATTTTGGGAGATGTGGATGTACTCTTTGTTTTCCACTTGGGCGACGGTTTTGTACACGCCGTGGTTTTTTGCCGTAAGGCTGGCGATGATGTTGGTCTCCGAGTTGTTGGACAGGGCGATGAAGGCGTCCATCTGATTGAGCCCTTCTTCCTCCAGCAAGTCGATATTGCTTGCGTCACCATTGATGATGAGGCTGTTGTCGAGCTGTTCGGCCAGCATTTTGCAGCACGCTTTGTTGTGTTCAATGACGGTAACATCGTAGGATTGCTCCAGCCGTTTAGCGGTGGCTAGGCCAAGCGAGGTGCCGCCGAGGATCATTACTTTTTTGACATCGACTTTGCGCTTGCCGAGCATGTTGGTCAGCCGTTTGAGGTTGCCTTGCTTGGAGATGAAGTAAACGTGGTCGCCCTGCCGCAGTACTGTTTTGCCCCGGGGGATAATCGTGCGGTGCCCCGAGAGTATGGCGATGGGGCGGAGGTTGACATTTTCATCCACATCACTGATGTCGAAGAGCTGTTGGTTGACGAGCGGGCTGTATTCGTCCAAGGTGACCCCCAGCAGGTTGATTTTGCCGTCTTCAAAGGCGAAGTGGTCGGTGAAGGAGCTTTCGCGGACGAGGCGCTGTATTTCCTCGGCGGCGAGCAGTACCGGGGAGATCAGTGAGTCCACGCCGAGCTCCTTGAAGGTTTCGCGTTGGGAGTCCGCCAGGTATTCTTGGTTGTTGACGCGGGCTATCGTCTGCCGGGCCCCCAATTTTTTGGCGAGGATGGCGGTGACTAGGTTGTTTTTTTCTGACGTGGTGACCGCCAGCACGAGGCGTGCCCGGCTAGCTTCGGCCTGTTCCAAGACGTCAATAGAGGAAGAGTCGCCCCGCAGCGTCATGACGTCGAGGTGGGTGGCTACATAGTCGAGCACTTCCTGGTTGGTGTCGATCAACACGATGTCCTGATTTTCGTAGGACAGTAGCTCGGCGAGGTGAAAGCCAATGTCGCCTGCGCCGGCGATTACGATTTTCATAACCCAAAACTTTTCAGTGGTGTGGAACCGTTTTATTAACAGCACCGCAAAGATGAAGCAACAAACTGAGTTTTTTATGAAAATTTTGATGGTCTGCCTGGGTAATATTTGCCGTTCCCCGCTTGCAGAAGGTATTATGAAACAAAAAATTGAGGAAAGAGGCTTAGATTGGGCTGTAGAATCCGCTGGAACCGGCAATTGGCACCTGGGCGAGCAGCCAGACCCGCGCTCTATTTCTATCGCCAGCCAGTATGGTTTGGATATTACGGACCAGCGGGCTCGTCAGTTGCAGGCGGCTGATTTGGATGACTATGACTTGATTTTGGCGATGGACCATTCCAACTACGAGGATATTCGCCGCAAGGTATTCGATGAATCACACGAGGGCAAGGTGAAAATGATACTCGATTACGTGCATCCCGGCGAAGAACGCAGTGTGCCCGACCCTTACTGGGACGACGACGGCTTTGAGCAGGTCTACCGGATGCTAGAGGAGGCTTGCGAGCGGGTGCTGGATACGCATCAGTAGTTGCCGATGGAGAGCATGACTAATGTGCAGCCTACTTCCACTTCTATGCCGCGCTCTTTCACCAGTTGAATCAACTCCGGGTTTTCTGTGCCGGGGTTGAAAATAATCCGCTTAGGCTGAAGGCCGAAGATGTAGTCGTAGTAGGGGGGTTGCCGCTTTGGCCCCAAATACAGGGTGATGGTGTGCACATCATCCACTGTCGGTGTGCCTTTGATGATGTCGATACCCGCGATGGCCCCGTCTTTTATGCCAATGGGAACCGCCTCATGCCCTTTGGACGTGAGTTGCTCGACGGCGGAGTAAGAATAGCGGATAGGCTTGGGGGATGCGCCTAGGACTACGGTTTTTTTCATGGAAAAGTACTTGGTTAATGGTAAAACGCTCTGTAAAAGATAGAGTTTTGCCTATCTTGAAATCACGATGATACGAAAGCATCCAAAGCAACTATCCCGTGGGGATCAGAATACCGTTATCGCCTTGTCGAAGACAGAAGTAGCCAAAAAACAAAGGGCCTCAGCATCGCCAAAGCCCTCCGTTTTATCAGTTGGAAAGATGTGCCCCTACACCAAAATCCGGATAGGGTCTTCCAAAATCTCTTTCACGGTATTCAGGAAAGCCGCGCCCATAGCGCCGTCCACCACGCGGTGGTCGCAGGACAGCGTGACTTTCATCATATTGCCTACCGCCAGCTCGCCGTTCTTCACGACCGGCTTTTCGATGATACCGCCTACGGCCAGGATGCAGCTGTCCGGCGGGTTGATGATAGCGGTGAACTCTTCGATGCCGAACATGCCCAAGTTGGAGATGGTAAAGGTATTGCCTTCCATTTCTTCCATGGACAGCTTGCGGTTCTTGGCTTTGCCAGCCTGCGTTTTGACCTCGGTGTTGATCTGCGAGAGCGACTTCATGTCCGCGTAGCGGATCACCGGTACGAGCAAGCCTTCCTCTACAGCTACTGCCACACCGACGTTGACATCCTTGTTGTAGCGGATTTTATCGCCCAGCCAAGAAGAATTGACATCGGGGTGCTGACGCAAGGCTACCGCGCAGGCTTTTACCACCAGGTCGTTAAAAGAAATCTTGGTCGGTGCCACTTCGTTGAGGCGCTTGCGCACTTTGATGGCGTTGTCCATGTTGATTTCCAACGTCAGGTAGAAGTGCGGAGCGGAGAATTTGCTTTCCCCAAGGCGGCGGGCGATGGTCTTGCGCATCTGGCTGACGGGCACTTCCTCGTAGTTGTCGCCGGTAGCGGAGATCGAAAATTCAGGTACTTGAGCCGCGGGAGCTTCCTCCTTGGCTGGTTCGGTAGCGGGTTGCTGCGGAGCTTCCGGGGCGGGTGCGGGTTGCGGTTGCGGGGCGGCTTGCTGCTGCTCGATAGCCGCCTCTACGTCCCGCTTGACGATGCGCCCGCCGTCGCCTGAGCCGTCGATGGCGGCCAGGTCGAGCTTGGCTTCTTTGGCCATGCTGCGGGCTAGGGGGGAAGCCTTGATGCGCTTGCCCCCATCGCTACTGTCGCTTTGGGGCTCGGCAGAAGCCGTGGCGGCAGGAGCTGCTTCTTCTTCCGCGGCTTCCTGCTCTTCTTCCGCGGGGGCGCTTTCTTCATCGCTGCCGTTGTCGCTCGTCTCGGCTTCAATGGCGGCTTTCCAGTCTTCGCCTTCTTCACCGATCACGGCGATGACGTCGTTGATAGGTACAGGGCCTTCCTTAACGGCGATGTGGAGCAGGACGCCATCAAAGTAGCTGTCCAATTCCATAGTCGCTTTATCAGTTTCTACTTCGGCTAGGGTTTCGCCAGCTTCTACTTCTTCGCCTTCTTCTTTCAGCCAGCTGACAATATTGCCCTCTTCCATAGTATCGCTCATGCGGGGCATGCGTATGACTTCTGCCATAGTCTTCGGATGTTTTGGTTCTTCGACAATCGTGTGTTTTTGACACTAAGCGGCGTGCCAAGCGCAAAATAAACGATTCTCAGTCAATTATTAAAACCTGGTTTCGGCCGCTGTGTTCTCCATGACGGGGCAGCGGCATCGTGGACGCCAAATATAAGAAAAGAAGGATTAGTCTCGGTAATTGTTTGCCCGCCCTCTTTATTTCTGCGGATATTGCTAATTTTAACGCTATGAATTTTTCGTCTAAATATATCGAAGAAGCCGTTGACGCTTTCGCCAGCTTGCCCGGTATCGGCAAGAAAACGGCCTTGCGCTTGGTGCTTCACTTGACCCAGCAGCCCAAAGAAACCGTACAGCAGTTTTCAGCCTCGGTACAGCGCATGCGGGACAATATCCGGGAATGCGAGCGCTGCTTCAATTTGTCGGATGAGAAACTGTGCACCATCTGCGCAGACAAGCGGCGGGATGACACGACCATCTGCGTGGTGGAAGGCATACGTGATGTGATGGCCATAGAGGATACTGGCCAGTACCGCGGCTTATACCATGTGCTGGGCGGGGTGATTTCTCCTATCGAAGGCGTCGGCCCTTCTGATTTGAATATTGATGCGCTGATACAGCGCTTGGAAGAAGAAGGCGTCAAAGAGGTCATTATGGCCATCAACCCCACGATTGAGGGGGATACGACTATTTTCTACATTTCAAAGCAGTTAAAGGATAAGGAAGTCAAGGTGAGCACCATCGCCCGCGGCGTCTCCTTCGGCGGCGAGCTGGAATACGCGGATGAGCTGACGCTGGGGCGGTCCATAGCCGCGCGGGTGCCTTATGGTGGGGAGGGAGGTTGAAGAGTTCTAAGGGTTGTAAGGTTGGAAAGTTGAGAAGGTTGTAAGGTTGGAAAGTTGGGAGGGTTGTAAGGGTTAATGTTGTGGTAAGTGTTTATTGTATCTACTGGCGATTGGACATAAGCAGTGCTTTTGATAAGCGGGTATAGTTATTTTAAATTTTTGTTTTGAGATTTAAGGTAAAAATAATATCTTTAAATGAATATTTTATTCTCTCTTTAAAAACGCTGTAATTATGTTATCACGCATCACGCATTCTGTATTCATTGATCTTGGCGCTTAACCGGCTGGAGTTGGCACGGCCAAGAAATGGAGGTCAATTTAATTAGGACCATCCCCTATGGTGGTTGACTTATGCTTGGATGCCGCTTAGCTTTAGGCATAGTTGACCAAGACCATTCGCATACCCAAAAAATATTTCTGCCATGAAAATAGCCACTATTTTTTCGATTATATTCGGTTTCATTATCGTTTTTGCTGCTTGCAAGAAGAAAGAGGCTGGGCCGCAGTGCCCCGAATGCTGGGACCAAAAGGCAGTTTGCGTAGATGCAGTTTGCCAGTGCCCAGAGGGTACCATTGTGATTGACCAAACTGGGATGTATTGGGGGAGTTTGCCCGATTCACTTCAGGGCACCCGCGAGCAACTTTTTTGCTTGGAGCCGGATCAGCTTACTTTCTTGGCTGAGTTTGATACCATTGGCTGTTATCGGACTTTAGCCGTTCAATTCCCGGTTGAGCCACTAAGGTTTGAAGAGGAATGGACCTCACCTTTTGCGCCGACAGTCGATCAAGCCTTTCCAAGTGGAAGGTCTGCTGTTAACCAAGCAACAATATGGTTGACCGTAAAGGAAGAACCGGAAGGCGTTTTTATTAAAATTGAGGATCTAATGGGAAGTATAGGATATGTTTTCTCCTACGCCTGTGTGGATTTTCGCCCTACTGGAGAGGAAGAAAGTTTTGATGAAGCAATAAAAGGAGGCATGTCCGCCGACTTCGAGGGCTATATGGTAGATGAGAACACCATAGAAGGGGAGCTGATCCTCAAAGCATCAGGGTCTTACGAAGCGGAGTACGACGGCCGGCGCAAGGCTATTACCTTTGTGCGGACTACGGCGCTGTAGTTTGTTGCTATGGCGTAAGCTAATTTATACTGGGGGTGCATCGTCGTGCGCCCCCTTCCTACATCCCTCGAAAGCATGCTATCCAGTTCTCTACTCACCATAGACAGATAGCAGGAACAGGCGTTGCCGCAGATGATTCAGATAGCCGCGGTGGCCAGGAATCATAGTTTTTCAATGTCTTCTCTGCTTAGGCCCGTATATTCCATGATTTTTTCGATGGGTTCTTTTTTCTCTTTCATTTTTTTGGCAAACTCCAGTGTCTTTTTTTCTAAGCCTTCCAACACCCCTTCTTCTCTTGAGGTGTCGACTACATTTTTGATATCGCGGTAGTACTTCAGGCTTTCTTCGTAAGCCTCTCTCTCCTCGGGTGTAAACTTTGCGATCTCTGCGGCCTCAAACAATTTTTGAAAGATTCGATCCTGCAACTGCTGCGGCCGGTCTTGTAATTCTGACAGATGCCGGAATACATACAGCCACTTTTCAAACTGGCTGTTCAAATCCTCTTGTGCCTTTTTGAATTTTGGCAGCTCAATGTAAATGAACTTCAGCTTGTCGTAGAATACTTCGCACCTTTGGTTTTTTAATTCGATGAGATGGAGCAGCTCTTCATCCTCTTTGTGGTCGTCAAACGTAAAATCGAGGATACCTACTGTATATACCGGGTCTTGCTTAAAGTCCCAGTCTCCTTTTTTTGCCTGCTCCTGAATCGGGAATGAAGCATAATAGACACTTCTGTCCCTAAAGTAGTTCTGTTTCGCTTTCTGCACCTCCACGATAAATCTTTCGCCAGACTGACCAATGCAGTATAAGTCAAATATTGCTTTCCGGTCCAATTCCGCCAGACCCAACTGCTCGTTCTTGGAATAAGTCATGTCCATGATCTGATGCCTTCGCGGCAAAATCTGGTTCAGGAAATCAATAAGCAAGTCCTTATTGGGTTCCGTCCCAAATAGTTTTTTGAACCCAAAATCAGTCAATGGGTTGATGTATTTTCCGGCCACGGTGCTCATTGCCAGTCGGTTGTTTTTTTTAGACCTGTCCGCTTATTCAAAAGTAATCAATTTTGCAAAGACTTGGTTGCTCTACGGGGCTCTATTTCCTTCGGTCGGGCTACTCCTCGGTTTGCTGACTTGTTCTTGAGTATAAGGTTCCCCTTCAATATCTCCGTTTTTCGTGCCCCCGACGATAAATGTCGGGCTTATAGTCCAGACCGTCAGCGTCTGGGATCAAAGACTTGTCTAATCAAAAAATTGCAAGTTCTCGCCTAGAAGACCAAAATCCCAACAGGCTCGTAAAAGGGGAAGCTTGTCAATGTTGAGAATGGTGCTTAGGCGTAAATAATTGGTAATGAGATAGATATGCCTGTATCTGTTTTCTGTTTGATTGTGAATTTGAAAGCCTGATACTGGTGCAACTGTTTATTTTTAATATTGGCGATTTGACAAAATTAGTGTCTTTAATAGACAGGCATGATTTTTTTTAAATTTTTATTTTGCCTCTTAAACAAAAAGTAATATCTTTACATAGAAAATGTATTCTCTCTTTTAAAAACTCTGTAATTATGTTATCACGCATCACGCATCACGCATCACGCATCACGCATCACGCATTCTGTATTCATTAATTTTGGCGCTTAAACGACTGAAGTTGGCACGAGCGCTCACATCGATCCTATTTCTGCTGTCTTTAAACTTTACAGGCATAGCACAAACCACAGTAGAAGACAGCCTAGATTTGGTGATGGATACCACCTTTCTAGAGGATTATGAGTATCCGCTTGGCCGAATTGAGGAAGCGCATGTTATTCATTTCCAAACCAAGTCGGTTGCTTACTTAAAAGCCGGACAAGCGCAGCATTTGCTCGAAAACAATCAATTGAAGCTGCGGCAGGGGGATTCGCAAGAGGCGGGATTATACACGCCTACAGTGACGGATAATGGATATTTTCGACTAGAGTTGTTGCCCGGGAGGCAGTACGAGCTGCTTACCCGTACGACCAAAGGTAATTGGAAGCCGCTCAAAGTGTTAGATACCCGCCCGGGCACAGGTACCGAAATGATTACCATATCTGATCAGCTCAACAAAGCACTATACGACTGGCAGGAAGCAGGCAACCAGGATTTGTATACGTTTCTGATGAACCGTCCTGAGCTTTCTAAGTACGAACGCTTTGCTTTCATGCAAGACTTTTTGATGAAAGGGGCACTACTTTCTGACCTTTATGCCCAAGGAAGTATACCACAAAACGCTTTTATTTTGGGACCGGTAGACCCAGGTCCTGGTGGTCCTGGTGGACCTACTACAGAGGAAGATTGTGATTGTAGAGTGATAAATATCTCTGTTGGTACGGAGGTTTCACCTTCAGACAGCGAAGTTGACGGTCCTGAAATTATTCCAACAATTACAGAAGACAATTCAGGTGGATTTTCCTATCAGTTTATGAAAGGAGAAAAGGATGCGGGACCAGCGAAACATTACTTATTAGCAGGGGCTGCATCTTGGTGCACTAATACATCTAAAAAAAGAGTTTTAGACAGGTCTGAAAGCCCTTCTATTGCAAGAATTCGTTTGAGGCAGCTATGTAAAGAGGGTAACTGGACCCCTGGGGAGTGCTATTGCCAGCAAGAATTAACGTTTAGATACAGATATAACTCTAGGTCACATACAGAAACACATGTCCCGGGAGCATATCCTCCCTGTCTTAATCCTGATGGGAAACAAGCACATGCATTGATAGAGGACTTGGCAATTGCAACAGTGGCTACCAAATATCCTCAAGCAGGAACAACATCAGGTGGCAGGATAATTTATGAAGACGTTTCTTTAAGCAGGGTCTATTCCTCTTGCAACTGGGACCTTCAGGAGGAGCGTTACTTGGACTTACTTAAGGTGGGCTTCTCTATTTATGGTTATTCTACTGGTCTAGGTGCACCGGAAAGTTTCATAGGGACTCTTGCAGACTTGGCTTACAAAGAATACCAAAAAAGTTCGCTATACGGTGCTTTAGAAAATCTTCTTACTACTTCTTGGGTTGAGGGGGATTGTGAAGAAAAAGAAGTGTCTAATGCTTTAGATAACGAAGTAAGCGCATCCTTAAGGGATAAGCCACTATATTTTACCTTGAGTGCTGCAAGCTTAATGGAAGTTGGAGGAGAAACGGTGTGGACTTCTGGCGCAGAAGTTAAAAGTGGATTTAGCGTTTCGGTCCTCTTGGAAAATAATGAAGTGCCTAATGAGCCTAATGAACATGAGGAGCTATGTTGCACAAAACCAGCTGGTATTTATGCCACAAAGACATTTCATCCGATTTATACTACGAATGACTTTATGTCATCAATTGGTCTACATCTTAAAGATGAGCTCAGTTGTTGTTTTCCAACTTCTCCATTCAGCGGAGCGCTGATTCTTGAGGATAATGATAAAGATATTCTCATAGGAGATGAAATTCCACCATGTGAAACTACAATAAACCACAGCTTAATCAAGGAGGAGGGAACCACCCTTAATAAAAGCTCAACCAAACTGAGTTTTGACAGCCAAGAGAGGGCGATTGTAATCGAAGGTGGAATTGCTGGAAAAGAGTATATAATCGATTTAGTATCGGTTGATGGCAGGTATGTTGGTCGAACAAAACAGGTAGGTAATGGGACAGTATTTTTTCCATTAAGTTATTTTGACGATCAACTTCCTTCAGGAGTTTACTTTATTAATGTATTTAATGGCGAAGAGCAATCTTCTTATAAAATATTCTTGCCATGAATAATGCTATAGTTCTTTTTATGATATTAGGCTGCTTTGTGGCTTTTTCTTGCGAAAAAGAATCGCCATGCCCAGAATGCTGGGACGAAAAAGCAATATGCGTAGCCGGCAGTTGCGAATGCCCAGAAGAGGCAATAGTTACTCACTTAAATACAGAGCCCTCCGCTGAGGATGAAGAATTCTTCCCCTCACGTCAGTTCTGTATTCTGCCAGAGCAGCTTACTTTCATAGGGTATTTGCCTAGGTTTTTGTGTGTTGATACCTTCGCTATCGCTTTCCCCTACGAACCGCTGGAAGGAATGCGGCTACTTCCGTCGGGAACGCCTCGGGTTCGTCAACTTACACGAAGGGAGACATCTGGTATCTCAAATATGAATATGGATTTGATTTTCAATGAAGACTATCCGGAAGGCTTAGGTATCAAAATCCGGATCATGAATATTCAGCCGACGTATGGGGTTTCCCTTGGTTACGGCTGTTTAAATTTGAGTGATGGAGAGATAAGCGGTGCTGCTACGATTGGCTTTGAAGGCTATTTTAGCCACCCGGATACGATAGTTGGAAAGCTGGAGGTGATCTCCACGGATGGGGATTATTCAGATTTTGACGGTCAAGAAATGGAGGTCAATTTAATTAGGACCATCCCCTATGGTGGTTGACTTATGCTTGGATGCCGCTTAGCTTTAGGCATAGTTGACCAAGACCATTCGCATACCCAAAAAATATTTCTGCCATGAAAATAGCCACTATTTTTTCGATTGTATTCAGTTTCATTATCGT
>JAAAOU010000234.1 GCA_009908745.1 Bacteroidota bacterium | reverse complement strand
GGGCCACGAAGACGCCCATCTGCATGCTGCGGACGTTCAGTGCTTTTGCCATAGCTTTCTGTAGCTCCACAGGCCGGTTGCGCATTTCGTTGTCTTCAAATGCCCGGAAGCCTTGGTCGGCCATGTAGTGGATTTGCGCGATGGGGTCCTCGCCGGCAGAATGGGCGAACATGCCGATATGGGGCGCGTAATTCAGCTGGAAGGGCTGTGCGGAACGCAACGGGCCCGCTTGCCCGAGGTTTGGGGCCAGAAAAGTGCCGGCCGCAATCGCACTGTTTTTGAAAAATGTCCTACGGTGCATCATCTAGTATTTTTATGCAAAAAAACAACTGCTGCCAAACCTAGACCGCCTGCAGCCCCCGCTCCAGGTCGGCCAAGATATCCACTGCTTCCTCTATGCCTACAGAAAGGCGGATCATGCCATCGGTAATCCCCGCTGCTAGCCGTTGCTCCTGCGGTACCCGCAGATGCGACATGGAAGCCGGGTGCATGACCAGGGTGTCAATATCCCCCATGGTTGGCGCAATGCTGCAGAGCGAGAGGGCATTCACGAAACGGCGACCAGCGGCCAGGCCATCTTTGAGCTCGAAGCTGACAACGCCGCCGGAGCGCCGCATTTGACGTTTTGCCAAATCGTACTGTGGGTGGCTGTTCAACCCCGGGTAATGGACTTGGCTGACAAGCGGGCTTTGTGACAGGTACTGGGCTACGGCTTCTGCATTATCACAGTGCCGCTCCATACGTAAGCTTAAGGTTTTCATACCATTGTTCAGCAGCCAAGCATCCCAAGGGTTGCAGTTGGTGCCCAGCAGTTTGAGGGCTGGGAAGACCTCTTCCTGCATACGTTCTGCATCTTTGCCGATAATGGCCCCGGAGGTGGAGTTGCCATGGCCATTCAGGTATTTGGTGGTGGAGTGGAGCACGAAATCTGCTCCTAGTTGCAGTGGTCGTTGCAAGTCCGGCGTTGCGAAAGTATTGTCAGCCACCGAATAAGCCCCATGCTGCCCAGCCAAGCTGCTCAACGCCCGGATGTCCAAGCAAGTCAAAGTGGGATTAGCAGGCGTTTCGTAGTAAACCATGCGTATGCCAGGTTGGTCATTCAGCAGGCGCTCTACAACAGCCAGGTCATCTAGCTCTGCCAAGACCAATTCCAACCCCAGCGGCTCCAGCATCTTCTGGAACAGCTCGGTGGTGCCGCCGTACAAATTGCGCTGTGTCAGTATTTTGTCGCCGGGCTTCAGCAGCCCCAAGCATAGCGTGCTGATCGCCCCCATACCAGAACTGCACAAATAGCCCGCGCCCTCATAGGCTTCCCCAAAGCACTCCAGAGCAGCTATTTTGCCCGCCACGGCGTCAATAGTCGGGTTGCCAAAACGGCTGTACAAATGCCCTGCCCGCTGCCCGCTGAAAACTTCCATGCCCTCTTCTAGGTTATCAAATGCGAAAGAAGACGTAGCGTAGATGGGCAATTGATGAGGCTGGGTCGTCCGCTGATCGGCCGGCTCCTGAACACATAGCGATCCAAACTGTATTACATCATCCATAGGGCGTTGTTTCTTGTTTCATAATGAGCTGGTAAACATATACATTTGCAGGCTAATGGCAAGCAAAATACAAGACAATCAATCGGACGAATTTTACGAACAGCGGATCATCAAGGTAGACCCGGGGCAGTCCCTGCTGCGGATCGACAAATTCTTGATGGACCGGCTGGAAAGCGTTTCCCGCAACTGGGTGCAAAATGCCATCCGTTCCGGCTCTATCACCGTGGATGGGCAAACCGTCAAACCCAACCATAAAGTCAAGCCCAATCAGGAGATCAATGTGCTTGTCCCCAAACGGTCGAATGAGGATACTGCTGTCGTCCCCCAAAATATCCCACTCGACATCCGCTACGAGGACGATGACGTCGTGGTGGTCCACAAGCCGGCCGGCCTGGTGGTCCACCCCGGTATCGGCCACCCTGACCATACGCTGGTCAATGCCCTGGCTTACCATTTCGACCGCGACCGCCTGCCGGTGATGAAAGGCAACGAGCGGGATCAGGTGGGGCTGGTGCACCGTATCGACAAAAACACTTCGGGTTTGCTGCTGGTCGCCAAGACGGACTACGCCATGACGCACCTGGCCAAGCAGTTTTTCGACCACAGTATCGAGCGCCGCTACAACGCTATCATCTGGGGCGACCCGGACGAAACCGCAGGCACCATAGAAGGGCACATCGCCCGGCATCCTGTGCAGCGGCAAAAACGCACCGTATACCCGGAAGGCGAGCAGGGCAAATGGGCTGTTACCCACTATAAGGTATTGGAGTCCATGTACTACGTCAGCCTAGTAGAATGCCAGCTGGAGACCGGCCGCACCCATCAGATCCGCGTCCACTTCCAGCATCTCGGCCACCCACTCTTCAACGACCATACCTACGGCGGTGACCGTATCGTGAAAGGGACCGTTTTCAGCAAGTACAAGGCCTTTGTGGAGAATACCTTCAAGGTATTGCCCCGGCAGGCTTTGCACGCCCGCTCGCTCGGCTTCATCCATCCACGTACAGGGCAGAAGATGCACTTTGACAGCGAGCTGCCGGAGGATATGCAGCAGGCACTAGAACGCTGGCGGCGTTACCTCGCTGGACGGAGCGCCGGCACCGGCCAGGACGAAATCCCCCGCTCATGACCGGACCGCTTCTCCATACCCGCCGTTGGGTAGAACAGATCGTCATCGGTTTGAACCTGTGCCCATTCGCCGCCAAGCCCCACAAGCTGGGGCGCGTCCGCTATGTACTGGAAGACAGCGGCGAACTGCAGCAGCTTAATGACCGATTGCTCTACGAAGCCCGTTACCTGCTGGCCAGCTCCCCAAAAACGGTGGAAACCACGCTCATCGTGCACCCTAAGCTGCTCACGGACTTCCAAAACTACCTCGACTACCTCTGGGCGGCAGAAGAACTGCTACGGCAGCAGCAGATGGAGGGCATACTGCAAATTGCATCTTTCCACCCTGACTACCAATTCGCGGGCACGGATGCGGAAGCGGCCTCCAATTACACGAACCGCTCCCCCTACCCTATGCTGCACTTGCTACGGGAAGAAAGCATAGAAACCGCCCTAGAGGAATACGGCAACCCGGACGACATCCCCCGGCAAAACATAGCCCGTATGGAAGGGCTGGGCGTGCGGGCGATTAAAAATAGGCTCCAAAACTTGAAAGAGGAATGAAACGAAGCGAACGTTTAGATGCATTGGTGCAGTTGGGTGAACGGCTACAACGGGAGGACGATTACCTCAAAGCCATCATGCACCGCACGCAATTCAACAATGCTTGGTTCACTATAGAGCATCAAGAAAAGGCCGTGCGGGCCATTGCTGAGCACTTTTTGCAAGCCGGCAAACTCGAGGCTTGGCTGCAGCCCTACGACATCCCGGAGCAAACTGCGGCTAAAACCGTCGGATTGGTCATGGCAGGCAATATTCCATTGGTAGGCTTTCACGACTGGCTCTGCATCTTCACGGCTGGCCACCGCGCCAAGGTCAAGCTATCGGAAAAAGACCAGTACCTGTTCCCCTATTTGCTGAAATTGCTCACGGAAATTGACGAGCGCACCGCATCCTACACGGAGATTGTCGGCCGGCTCAGCGGCTTCGACGCCGTCATTGCTACGGGCAGCAATAATTCGGCTCGCTATTTTGAAGCGTATTTCGGCCGCTACCCCCACATCATACGCCGAAACCGCAATGGGGTGGCGGTATTGACCGGCGA
>JAAAOU010000447.1 GCA_009908745.1 Bacteroidota bacterium | reverse complement strand
CGCAGAGGATAACGCCCTTTACGCCTACGGGCAGGTAGGTTTTCACCAGATACGGGAAGGCCAGATCAGGCTCTGCCAGGCCATTCTCCCCCAGTATGCCCACCAGCGCGATCCCTGGAATAACGATCAGCACCGCCATTACGTACTTGGTCAGCCCGCCCACCATCAGGCCGATTTGGGCTTGCTTCAGGTTTTTCGCCGCCAAGGAGCGCTGCATGACGGTTTGGTTGGCGCACCAGTAGTTGATGTTGAGGAAGAGGCCGAAGATGTGCGTCCAGGGTAACTTCTCATGGTCGGCGGGGAGGTGGAGGTGCATAAGCTCGGGCGTTTTAATGTACAGCTGCCGCCAGCCGCCCAGGTGGTGGATAGACACGAATAGCACCACAAAGCCGCCCAGCAGCAGTATGGTGAATTGGATGATGTCAGTTTTGACCACCGCATTCAGCCCGCCCAGATAGGTGTAAGTCGCGGAGAAAATACCCAGCCCAACCACCAGTATCGCGATCCGCGTGATGCGGTCCGGATGCAGGTAACTCATGTATTCTGCAAACACCAAATCCGCCGCGTACGCCCCCCAGAACAGCGCCGCGCCCAGTGTGATGGTGGAAAACAGCGCAATATTCGCCCCGGTGTAGAACAGTGCCACTCGTTCCCCCAGCCGCTTTTTGATAAACTGCGTGATGGTGACCACCCGCTCGCTCAGGTACATGGGCACAAAGATGAAGGCCGCCATGAGGATGCCTTGTATGGCGTTGATCTCCAGGCTCGCCTGCGCCAGCCCGTAGAGGTAGGCCGAGCCCATCATGCCTAGAAACTGGTAGCCGTTGATGTTGGTAGCGATGGTGGAGAGCGCGACGGAGGGCCAGCGGAGATTGCGGTTGCTGAGGAAGTACTCCTCGGTGGTGACTTCTGCCCCGGTGCGCCCGCTGAGCGCCGCCAGGAAGATGAGGGTGAAGTAGGATAGGACGATTAGTAGGTCGATCACGGGGGCGTAGTTGTTACTCTTATTTAGGTTCTGTTTTTTCAGATAACCAGCTGTGTAAAGAAAAGTGGATTTTCTTTACACAGCCCATCTCAAATGTAAAGATTTCCGCTCTTTCTTTACATAAAACGAGAAGGTCGGCACTTTTACCGCAACTTGTCTAAACGATGTAACATATATAGCTTGCAGACAGGATACGAGGTTCAGGTCTTCCTTGTTTATTCCACAGATTCACTATATTTACTACATGAGCGACATCACCATATTCGACTACGAAGGCCAGGATATCAGCTTCGAGTTTGCTGATGGAAATAAAATGGTTAACGCCACGCAGATGGCCAAGCCTTTTAAGGGCAAGATGGTGGCAGATTTCCTTCGTTTGAAGCAAACTAAGGAGTACATTCTCGCCCTGGAATCCCGTTATGGGGATTCCCATAACGGAAGAAATAAAGAGGTGCTAAGGGTTGTCCAGGGAGGCACTCCGGAGCTTCAAGGTACTTGGATGGATGAATTACTCGCTCTGAAATTCGCCTCTTGGCTTAGCCCCGATTTTGAAATCTGGGTCTATGACCGCATTCAGGAATTACTGACTCGTGGTGAGACGCGGCTACAGGATATTCCCCCTTCCGGCTTCGCAGCAACGCTTAGATTACTGGCGGAGCAGTGGGAAAAACAGGAACAAATCAACGAAGAAGTGCGTGATGAGCTGGATCAAACTGCTGAGCGGCTCGATCAGTTGGAGGCGAAGATTGTCAGCGTCGATGATCATTATTATACAATAGCCGGCTATTGCAACCTGCATAAAATCCCTTGCCCGTTACATCAGGCTAAGGCTTGGGGAAAAACAGCCACGGCTGTAAGCCGCCAGAAAAACATCCCTACCGGTACTGCTCATGATGAACGCTATGGCAAAGTCAGGACCTACCATGAAGAAATTCTCAAGGCGGTGATCGGCTGAGGTACCTTGCCATTTAATTACGATAATTCGTGCAACAGCTTACTATCCAAACTCCCCCCCGCGCCCCGGTACGGCCGCTGAGCGCCGCCAGGTAGATGAGGGTGAAGTAGGCCAGGACGATGAGGTGGTCGGTCACGGGTTTCTTCGTTTTCTTACCGCCTCGATTTCGGCATCAATTTCCTTAATTGTCAATTCGGAAAGCCTGGCTTCTTTAGCAAGTGCTAAGCTTTTCAGCATCGCATCTTTAGCGATCTTCACTTTGATCTTTTTTACCAGCTCCCTGAATTCTATTGGCTTCATTCCAGACTCTAGCCCAAGGTCTGAAAAATCTTGATCTGTGATGTTTACCTTTATAGATTTCATAAGTTTTCAACTCTAAGGTGCCGTAAATTGCTAAAATAGTTAGCCTGCCTTAATAATGCTTGCTTACAGCTAGAAAACGCCTCAATTCTTTATGCTACAAACGAGATACAGGTAGGGGTAGTTTATCCTGATATGAGTAATGCCCCGTTTGGTTTACATGCCAGAATACAAAGACTAGACCCGCCTGATTTATTCCACAAATTCACTATATTTACTACATGAGCGGCATCACCATATTCGACTACGAAGGCCAGGATATCAGCTTCGAGTTTGCTGATGGAAATAAAATGGTTAACGCCACGCAGATGGCAAGACCGTTTGGAAAGCCAGTCGGGAACTTCCTGCGCCTTAAAGAAACAAAGCAGTACATTCAGCTTCTAGAGGAGCGATATTCAGATGTGAATATCGGTCAAAAACGCGAAGTGTTACGGGTTGTCAAGGGCGGGGATGTTACCGAAGGGCTCCAAGGCACTTGGATGGATGAGAAGCTCGCTCTGAAATTTGCCTCTTGGCTTAGTCCCAGATTTGAGCTTTGGGTCTATGACCGCATTCAGGAATTACTGACTCGTGGTGAGACGCGGCTACAGGATATTCCCCCTTCCGGCTTCGCAGCAACGCTTAGATTACTGGCTGAGCAATGGGAAAAACAAGAACAAATCAACGAAGAAGTGCGTGATGAGCTGGATCAAACTGCTGAGCGGGAACTCAATCCCTGAAACGGAACCCTCCCAAAAGTATACCTGAAAAAAAAGCTGCAAAGCAAGAAACATAAAAAATAGTCTCATTTCCTAACAGCACAGTCAAAGATAAAACGTAAGAGGAAATAAAAAGCAAAGCCGGAAGAACCAACATAAGGAAAACTGAACTTGAGGCTGTACGCATCCCAATTATTTTTGCAGTAAGTATCGCTACTAAAAACATCAGAATAGGCGTCCAAACAATACTATCTAAGTCGAAGTACACATCGCTGAAAAACAGAATCAGGAGCCCCAAAGCTGATATTTTCACTCTCATATAGTGCTCTTTTTTCGTCGTTTAAAAGCAACTGTTTTACGCCTTACCGAGCTAGCCCCCCGCTGTTCGTAGCTTCCAACTACGGCCAACTCACCCCCGCTCCCCCGCCCCAAGCGGCGTCTCCGGCATCCCCACCGGCTGCCGCCCCTGCACCACCGGCATAGAAAACGTTTTGATCCGCGGCAAAACATAGCACCCGAACAGATTGCACTCATCCAAATGCGGGTAGCCAGAAAAAATGAAAGCGCGGATGCCCATATCCATATAGCGCTGAATCTTAGCCAATACCTGATCGGGGTCGCCCACGATAGCCGCCCCGCAGCCGGAACGCGCCCGGCCGATGCCCGTCCAAAGGTGGTCCTCCACAAAGCCTTCATCATCAGCCTGCTCGCGCACGGCGGTTTGACGGGAGACACCGTAGGATTTGCCATCCTGGGCGCGGAGGC
>JAAAOU010000217.1 GCA_009908745.1 Bacteroidota bacterium | reverse complement strand
TGCGGACGGCACAGGGTCAAGGAGGATAAAAATGATAACTCTTGGTGTTGATACTACTCTTCAGTTCAATTGGCATTTTCAGCTTAGCCCACAACAAGTTACTATTATTCTCGAGCCTTCGGAGTCTCCTCCAAAACCTAATGAACCCATTTTCGATATGTCTCAAGTTTACGACGTATACAAGAACGAGCCGGACCGGCAAATCTGGGGGTATGAACGGGAGTATTCATCCGGTGTTACTGATGCCATCTTGTACACCTGGAAGATGGAGCGGAAGTGAGCTTGTGTTCGGCAACCCCTGTTCGGCGCAGATTCTACCCACGTCGCAGCCCCATCAAAATCGCGTTGTGTGTATCTTGCTGAAAAACCAATAACAGCAGATCTTGCGAACTGAGAAATACAAATTACAAAGACGAATATGGCTTGATTGAGGCAACCTTGTTGGATGCAGTGTATGAATGGTGACTAGTTTTAGATAAAATGTATTTGCAGTATGGCGTAGGCAGAGCCTACGCCTAACAGAGGAACCGATTAGGGTAGTAGCCTAAAAGGAGAATATTTCGAAAGCCGTTGTGAAATGATCGTAATATTGCAATATCGCGTCCAAAGAAAGATCAAACTCAGAAAGCCTTAACCCCCGCTGCACCATCCAAGCGAGGTTGGGCTATTCGGGCTCGAGCAATATTTTGTGGCAAAAAACCGGAGCCAATAGCCTGCCACTCCTTCAGAAGTCACAGGCATCAATCAGACGATACATTTACTACCCTACAGCCTTCACCACCCGCTGCCCCCTCCTTCCAACGCTTGCAGGTAGTTGAGGGTCTGCCCTTGAAACATAGATAAGTCGTGCCCCCATAATCCGCTGTCAGCAAGTATATCGTTCACCATAGAAGGAAGGCTGTTTTTACTGTGGTGCCAATACGCCTGCAAACGCCGCGCGGCCTCCGAGTCATCCCGGAAAGGCCGTTCTTCCTTTTTGTAGAGTTGGAGCAGGCAAGCCAGCACAAAGAGCAATTCATCCGGCTGTTGACCGCTCATTTTTTCATACTGCAGCAAGGACGGCAACACCCGGACCTTAAACTTTTCGATGGAATTAAGCGCGATGCTTTGCAAACGGTGTTCCACAAACGGGTTGAGGAAGCGCTCGAAGGTAGCTTGCAGGTAAGCCTCCCCTTCCGCTGTAGAAAGCGGCAGTGTTGGCAGGATGTACTCCCGGGCTACTTTTTTCAGAAAAGCGCCCCACGCTTTGTGCCCTGCCATTTGCGCCACGGTGGACAGGCCATGCACCAGTCCTATGGCCACCATGATGGTGTGCAAGCCATTGAGGATACGCACTTTTTGCAGCCGGATCAGCTCAAGGTCATCTACCAGTCGGATTTGCAAGGGCGTGGCACAGCACTCAAGCGGAAACACCCCTTCCAATGCCGGCTGTCGCTCGATAGCCCAGAGGTGAAAAGGCTCCGCCGCCACCAGCAAGGCGTCTTCACAACCAAGGGCTTGCCGGCAGTACTGCTCCCCATCTTCAGGGTAACCGGGCACGATGCGGTCGACTAGCGTGTTGCAAAAGGTGTTGCTTTTTGCCAGCCATTCTGAAAAGCCTTTTTCCAGCCCCCAATGCGAAGCGTATTGCAAAACGGCCTGCCGCAGTTGGTCGCCATTGCGGGCAATCAACTCGCAGGGGAGTATTACACACCCTCGGTCTTCGCGGCCCTCAAAGTGCTGAAAACGCCGGTAAAGCCAGCGGGTCAATTTCGCCGGGAAGGAGGAAGGCGGCGCATCTTCAAAGCGGTCGCTTTCGTCAAACTGAATGCCTGCCTCGGTCGTATTGCTGGTTATGATATTCAGGCTAGGCAGTTCGGCTGTAGCCAAAAACGCCTCCCAGTTTTGGTAAGGGTGTATGATCTGTTGCACACAGCTGACCAGTCGTGGCTGTTCCAGCCGCTGCCCGTCTTGCAAGCCCCGGCTCAGTACGTGGAAAAGCCCATCCTGCGCGCGCAGGGCATGGTAGTCGCCAGTCGCGGTCGGTTTGACGACGATGACGCCCGCGTTGAAGCCCGCCTCCTCATTCAGTACATCTACCATCCAATCTACAAAAGCACGCATAAAATTGCCGGCCCCAAATTGCAGGATGCGCAGCGGCAAACGGGCGGGGTAGCTGGCCCAGCTTTGATTTAAAGGCGGTACATTGTTCATAGCGAAATATCTCGTTTCCAGGGTATAAAGTCTTCTTGGTGGTTTTGCATGGCTTTAGTGGGCTGCCCGCTCGCCACTTGAATGAGCAGTTCCAGTAAGCCATCAGCTGCTGCTTCCAGCGTTGTGTCTCCGTCGACGACGCCGCCCGCATCAAAGTCAATAATATTGGGCATCTGCCGGGCTAAATCGCTGTTGCTCGACACCTTTATCAATGGGGCCACCGGGTTGCCGGTCGGCGTGCCCAGCCCCGTGGTAAAAACCACTACATTCGCGCCAGAGCCGACCAGGGCTGTCGTGCTTTCCACATCGTTTCCAGGCGTACAAAGCAGGTGCAGGCCAGCGCCGCGGGCGGGCTCCGCATAGTCCCATATCCCTACTACGGGCGAAGTCCCTCCTTTACGCGCCGCTCCGGCCGACTTCATCGCATCGGTCAACAAGCCATCCCGGATATTGCCCGGAGAAGGGTTATCGGCAAAGCCAGCGCCTGCTTTTTCCGCCCGCTTCTCATAGGCGCCCATCAGTTCCATAAAGCGCTGAGCGAGAGCAGAGGATGTACAGCGTTGCACCAAAGCCCCCTCTACCCCATTGAGTTCGGGAAACTCGGCCAGTATAGCCTTCCCGCCAAGGGCTACCAGCCGGTCGCTGACCAGCCCCAATACCGGATTGGCCGAAATGCCGGAAAACCCATCGGACCCTCCGCATTCCAAGCCCAGCGACAGCTTGGATAAAGGGGCTGGCTGTCGGCTGTGGCTATTAGCGTGGATGAGGCCAGAAAAAGTCGCTTTGAGCGCTGCTGTGAAGAAAGCCTCGTCGTCACCGATTTGCTGCCGCTCCAGCAGGTGCAGCGGTTTGTCAAAATCCGGATAATACGTTCGCAGTTCATCCTGCAGCATTTGCATTTGGGCATTTTGGCACCCTAAGCTCAATACCGTAGCCCCCGCCACATTGGGGTGGTTGAGGTATCCGGCTAGTAAGCGGCAAAAACTGCGTGCATCCTGCCGGGTGCCGCCGCAGCCGCTATGGTGGGTGAGGAAGCGGATGCCCTCTACATTGGGGAATACCTTTTCACTAACGGGGGCGGCTTGCGGTGCTGTCAGCGGCAGGTCCTGTATACCATCGGCGCCCATGCCGCTTTTGTAAGCCTTTACCAAGCCCTCCACGGCCGCCTGCTCTACCGGAGCGGCTTTGTAGCCCAGCGTGGTCAGCAAGGCGTCTTTCAGGCGATCGACCGTTTGGTTTTCACAAAAAACCAGCGGCACAACCACCCAGACATTGGCCGTCCCGACCTGCCCATCTGCCCGGTGGTAGCCCAGAAAAGTCCGGTCCGACCAGCGGCTTACATCCGGTGGGGCCCATTCCGGTGGGGCCGCCCAATGGGGAATAGCCCCGGTAGCGTGGCTTACGTTGTCAACGGTCAGCAAGCCCCCCTCCAGGATAGGCTGTGCTACCCGGGCGACTGGAATGCCGTACATCACTACAACATCACCGACAGCCAGCGGGCGGAGCGCAAATTTATGCTTCGCCGGTATGGCTTGTGCCAGTCTCACCTTCCACTCGCCAAGACTGGCTGTGGCCCC
>JAAAOU010000366.1 GCA_009908745.1 Bacteroidota bacterium | reverse complement strand
TGGGCAGCACGGGAAGATACTACAGCCCTAACCCCGCTGGGTGGCTTGCAGCTAGGCACGCCGGCGCAACTGCCCGTGCCCGCTAGCGAATTGCTGGTCAATCAAATGCCGGTGTACAGTTTTGGCGGGGAGAAAGACCCAGAGGGGGTGATGCCGTTTTTTTACTAGTCCCCCAGTAATTGCATCAGCTGCTCGGCCAGCTCTGGCGAATTAATGGTGATTTGATCGCCCTCCACGGTAATCTGCCCGCGTTTGAGGTGGCCATCGTTGAAGTAGAGGTAGATTTTTTCAGCGCTTACCTTGTGGTTGTAGAATTGGTTGAGGGTGCGTTTGTCAAAGCGGAACTCCTTGTCGAGCTCCACCTGATGGTCCTGTAGGTACTGCTGGGCAGGGTTTTCATTTTTATAGAACTCCTGCTCGAATTCATCAATATTAATGACCTTCTGCGGGCTGCTGTTGGCAAACTGCAGCACTTTTTCGCGGAATTGGCCTTCCTCCATAGTCTCGCCCGTTTCCTCGTCTACAGGCATGGGGAGTTCTTCCACCATTTCGAGGAAAGACTGCGTCAGCTCGCGGCTGCTCTCCGGCCGGTCGAGCCCAATCCACTGCATAAAGTACTCGGAGATGGCTTTTTGGCTTTTAGCGTGCTTGATCAACTCTACGCAGCGGCCCTCGCCCGCTTGGAATTTACCCACTAACAACCGGCAAGCCATAGCCAGTTTTTCGGTATTGAGATAGGTGACGGTACCGAGGGCAAAACGGTCCTGCCCCTCTTCCTTTCGGAAAACCAAGCCTTCTGTATCTCGCACCAAGAAAATGCCTAACACCCGCTGATTGCTTACTTCTTCGGTATAATCGAGATAGGCCAGATAGCCGCCCTTGGCCCCGAGTACGCCTTGCAGGGTGAGTTGCAGGGCATTCATGGTTTCTTTGGAAAAGGTTAGGAAAGCCTCTTCGGTCATCCCCTGCTCCACAAGTATCTGGAAGTAGCCTGGGAATAGCGCGTCCTCCGGTGGGCTGAGGAAACCTTGCAGGGTATCTTCTTTGCGCACAAAGGTATCGTGCAGTTTATCAGCCAGTGCCTGTGCCCGCTCATCCACGGGCATGCAGGCATCGCTGAGGAATACTTGCGCGCCGCTTTCGTCCGCGGCTTTTTTCAATTCGTGTATAGCGAGATGGTGGATGAGTGTGGCCATGCGGGATTTTTGGCAAAGGTAGGAAGAAATGGAGGGTTATTCGGCGATGTTTTTAGCGCAATCTTTCCACATCTTGCCCGAAAATTGTCTATCATAGCTTTCTATTTAGACAAAACGGAAAGCATGAGCAGCAGCAATAAGGTAGCCTACTGGGCATTTACAGTGGCCTTGGGCGGTTTTTTGTTTGGCTTTGACACCGCCGTGATATCGGGGGCCGAGCAGGATATACAGCGGCTATGGGCGTTGAGCGAGGCTATGATCGGGCAGATTGTGGCGATGGCCTTGTATGGCACGGTCATCGGCGCGCTATTCGGGGGCATTCCGGCGGAGCACTTTGGCCGCAAGCGCAGCTTGTTCTGGATTGGCGTACTTTATCTGCTGTCGGCTGTAGGCTCGGCCCTAGCGCCGGATGCTACCAGCCTGATGCTGTTCCGCTTTGTGGGCGGCCTGGGCGTGGGGGCTTCCTCCGTGGTAGCGCCGATGTATATTTCTGAGATAGCGCCGACCGGGCAGCGAGGCCGCTTGGTCGCCACCTTTCAGTTCAACATCGTCTTGGGCATTATGGTAGCTTACTTATCAAATTGGTTTATAGCAGGTAGTGCCTTCGACTCCTGGCGGGTGATGCTCGGGGTGGAAACTTTGCCGGCGCTGGCTTTTGTGCTAATGGTACTGGGCGTGCCACGCAGCCCGCGTTGGCTAGTTACCAAACGGGATGAAACAGCAGAAGCGCTATCCGTACTGGAAAAGATCAATCCCGAAAGCGCCGCCGAACAGTTGCGGTTGATTCAGCAGTCCCATCACGAGTCGACGGGCGGAGGGTTCAGGGCGTTCGTTTCAGGTAGGTATAATTTACCCATCCTGCTCGCTTTCCTATTTGCGTTTTTCAATCAGGTATCAGGCATCAACGCCGTTATTTACTACGCCCCGCGTATTTTTGGAGATGCCGGATTGGCAGAAAGTTCGTCCCTGCTGGCGAGCGTAGGCATTGGAGCGGCTAACTTGGTATTCACCATGATTGGCATGGCACTGATCGACAGCTTTGGCCGCCGGAAATTGATGTACGTCGGCTCTTTTGGCTACATCGTGTCCCTTTCGGCTGTGTCCTACGCTTTTTACGCCGGCCTGTCGGGCATTGTAGTTCCCATCTGGCTGTTCGTTTTCATCGCTTCCCATGCGGTCGGGCAGGGCGCGGTGATCTGGGTATTTATTTCGGAAATCTTTCCGAATGATGTGCGCAGTTACGGCAATGCGTTAGGCAGCGGTACCCACTGGGTGTTCGCGGCGCTGATTGCGGGCACCTTCCCCTTCCTGAACAGTGCATTGGCCCCCTACGTCATTTTCGGCATTTTTGCGGGTATGATGGTGCTGCAGTTGCTGTTTGTTATCTTTTTGATGCCAGAAACTAAAGGGGTTTCCCTAGAGGAATTGCAAGAGCAGCTGATGGCCGGCCGGGAAGAAACGGAAGTCTCTAAAAAAGAAAAAATTGAACGATGAGTGTAGTCTGTTTTGGCGAGGTACTGTGGGACATGCTGCCGGGCGGCAAAGTAGCGGGCGGTGCGCCGATGAATGTGGCCTTCCACGCCCGTAATTTGGGCTTGGATGCTTCCTTAGTCAGCCGGGTCGGCCAGGATGGTCTGGGGGAGGAGCTGCTGGGCTTTTTGCATGATAAGGGAATTCCCAGCTCGTTCGTACAACGCGACGCGCAACACCCTACTAGCACGGTGGAGGTAAAACTGGATAAAGCAGGGCACGCCTCTTATGAGATTGTGGCACCCGTCGCTTGGGATTTCATTGAGCTGGAGGATCAAGCCGTATCGGCAGCCCGGCAATCGAAGGCGCTGGTATTCGGCAGCTTGGCGGCGCGCAGTGCCACATCCCGCCGCACCCTCTTGTCGCTGCTAGAGCAAGCCCCGATGAAAGTATTTGATGTCAACCTCCGTCCGCCGCATTATTCTCGGGCCTTGCTGGAGACGCTTTTGGCAAAAGCCGACCTTGTCAAGATGAATGAGGAGGAGCTGGCTACGATCAGCCTGTGGTATGGAGACGAAAAGGGGGAAGCTGCTCAAATGGAGCTGTTGCTCAAGCATTTCAGCTTGGCCGGCCTGCTGCTGACCAAAGGTGGAGATGGCGCCGCTTTCTTGGGGGAGCAGACGCCCTATACTACCCAGCCCGCTTACGCCGTGCAAGTCAAGGATACAGTGGGTAGTGGGGACTCATTTTTGGCGGCTTTCCTCTCGAAGTACCTGAATGGGCAGCCGGTAAGCGAGGCCCTGCGTTTTGCTGCTGCTACTGGGGCGCTGGTGGCTACGCGCGATGGTGGGACGCCTGTATTGGCTGTAGAGGATATTGAGTCCTTTATTTAAAAACAAAATTTATATCTTGAATCGGACTCAAGCTCTGTACTATGCCCCAGGACCTAAAAATACACCAGCCCGACGACCGTTTCTTCAAGTCGGCCATGAGCGACCCGGAAGTCGCAAAAGCCTACCTGCAGCAGTTCTATCCGGATATTGCCGCCCTCGCTGACCTAGATACGCTGCAGCCGCAAAACGCAGAAGCCCTGCGCCCCAACCTGAAG
>JAAAOU010000512.1 GCA_009908745.1 Bacteroidota bacterium | reverse complement strand
GGCCATCTCGACCACTGGCGCACGCTCGCCATTCAGTACCGGCGCTATGCCCCGGAAAAGTACCGCGAATACCGCGAAAGCCTGCCGCTAGGCGTGCAGGCAGACTTGGACGCGATCAACCAAACCCTGCTCCGCTACCCGGATATTATGCCCGAATTTCGGTACCGGGCTTACGACGCCTATCTCAAAGCCCAAGGCATTGAGGAGGGCATGAAAAACTACAGCCGCGTGGTCATGCTAGTCAGTGCATGGCGGGAGAGCCAGCGGATTTAAGTGCGGGGAAGCTTGCGCTTATCCACCTGACTTTTTCGTATCCTTGAACCCCTCTTTTTTCAGTAGTTCCACCACCCGGTCGCGGTGGTCACCCTGCACGATGATCTCCCCGTTTTTCACACTGCCGCCCACGCCGCATTTGCTTTTGAGCATTTTACTCAGTTCTTTGAGGCGGTCTTCCGGGCCGACAAAGCCGGTCACTAGCGTGACTTCCTTGCCGCCCCGCCCTTTGCGGTCGATCATCACCCGCAGCCGTTGCTGATTGGCCGGAGGTTCGTCTTCTTCTGACTTGGATTCGTAGTCGTAGTCGTAATCCGGGTTGGTGGAGTATACAACGCCGACGCGCTTCTTCTTGCTCTTCTTTCCCATATCAATATTTTCTTGGCTAACGTATGCTTATAAGGTAGAGTTTGCTAAAAGAGCTGCCAAATCGTCAAGGCCCTTTTTTGCGAAAGCGGCAGAACAACTACCCGGCTTATTTTATTGTGTCATCAGGCAATCAGCAAAACTACAGCATGGGAAAGACGCAATACGACAGCGCGCAGGCATCGCAAATTCAATCGGAGCACCGCCCTACTACGTCTATTAAGGACGTACTGAGCCACCGGCCCACCTTCCTTTTCGTTATCCTCGGCGGCTTCTTTGTGGCCAATGCCTTGGTTGCCGAGTTCATTGGGGTGAAGATTTTCGCACTCGAAGACACCTTGGGCATCGACCGTTTCAATTTCAACCTCTTTGGCCAGCAAGGGGCGCTGCAGTTTTCGGCCGGCGTGCTGCTGTGGCCCATCGTTTTCGTCATGACCGACGTTATCAACGAATATTACGGCAAACGGGGCATCCGGCTGCTTTCCTTCTTGGCGGTGGGCTTGATCACCTACGCTTTTGTCATGATTTTCGCGGCCATACAGCTGGCCCCGGCCGAGTGGTGGGTGGGGCAAAACGGGAGCAAAGGCGTGCCGAATATGCAAAATGCCTTCAGCGTGATCCTGGGGCAAGGGCTGCTCATCATCGTCGGTTCGCTAGTGGCTTTCCTGATCGCGCAGTTGGTCGACGTGGTTTCTTTCCACCGTATCAAGCTGATGACGGGCGAGCGTATGGTATGGCTGCGGGCGACCGGCTCTACCCTGATTTCGCAATTGGTGGACAGCTTCGTGGTATTGGCCGTGGCTTTCAAATTGGGCCCCGAGCTGGTCGGCAACGTGGAACCCTGGTCCTGGAATCAGCTGCTAGCAGTAGGGACGGTACAATATGCTTACAAGTTTATGATGGCGATTTTGCTGACCCCGCTCATCTATCTGGCCCACCACCTGATCGACCGCTATTTGGGGGAGGAAGAAGCCGAGACCATGAAACAGCGGGCGGCCAGTTGGAATGGCTGATTCGTTCGTCCTTTGCAAACCTTATTTGGTCTAGTAAGTTTTTAATTACAAGCTCGGCTGCTCAGTTTGCAGCTTGTATTTTGCTTGTATCAATTGAAAACAACTTCAATACCTACTATGAAGATCAAATTTATGCTTTCCGCCCTGTGCGTGGCTGTCATGCTCTCTGCGGCTTCCGCACAAGACCTTTCCATCGAATACGATGCTTACACCTTAGACAACGGCCTGGATGTGATCCTGCATCAGGACAAGAGCACGCCTATTGTGACGGTAGGGGTGATGTACCATGTCGGCTCTAAGAATGAGAATCCGGACCGTACGGGATTCGCCCACTTTTTTGAGCACCTTTTGTTTGAAGGGTCTGAAAACATCGACCGGGGCGAATTCTCCGAGTACGTACAGAACGCTGGTGGCCAGCTCAATGCTTACACGAGCAACGATGTCACCTTCTACTTCGAGACCTTGCCTTCCAATCAGCTAGAACTTGGCTTGTGGCTGGAGTCCGAGCGCATGCTGCACGCCAAGGTAGACGAAAAGGGCATCGAGACCCAACGCGAAGTCGTCAAAGAAGAAATGCGGCAGCGCTACGAAAATAGCCCCTATGGCACATTCCTGCTGGAGGTGCTGAAGCGCGCTTACAAAGAGTACCCTTACCGCTGGCCTACGATCGGCTCTATGGAACATCTCAATGCCGCTACAGAAAGTGACTACGTGAATTTCTACAAAGATTTTTACGTGCCTAACAACGCGGTTTTGGTGATTGCCGGCGACTTTGCGCCCAAGCAAGCCAAGCAGTGGGTAGAGCAGTACTTCGGTTCTATCCCCAAGAAAAAGGGCAGTTTCTACCGTCCTAATGTAGAAGAGCCGGCACTGGGCGGTGAGGTGCGCGACACCATTTTCGACGAGGTGCAATTGCCTGCCGTTTTCCAGTCTTACCGCATCCCATCGCGCAACGAAGACGATATCTACGCGGTGCAGATGCTGGCGAAGCTGCTCTCCGAGGGGGAAAGCTCCCGCATGCGCCGTGCTTTGGTGGACGAGCAGGAGAAAGCCTTGGCGGTCCAGAATGTCATCTTCGATTTCGAAGGGCCGAGCCTCGCGATTGCCTTTGCGATTGCCAACGCCGGCGTGGATGCCAAAGCGGTTGAGGAGGCCATGGACGCGGAAATCAAGGAAGTACAAAACGAGCTGATCAGCGAGAGAGAATTCCAGAAGCTGCTCAACCAAGTGGAAACGGAGTTCTACACCAGTAACGCAACGACTTTCGGTGTGGCGAACAGCCTAGCAACCTACCACACCCTTAGCGGCGACCCGGAACTGATCAACACGGAGTTGGAAAAGTATCAGGAAGTAACCCGGGAGGATATCAAGCGGGTCGCCAACAAGTACTTTACCCCCGATAATCGCGTGGTGTTGTACTACTTGCCGAAGCCTGCTAAGCCTTAAAGCTAGGCGGTAGCCCCTTTTTGCTAATCATTCGAACCATCAAAAGACAATATAAATGCGTATCACACAATTTTTTCTATACACTGTAGCCTGCCTCTTGCTGGCTACAAGCGTGCAGGCACAGGATGAGGATTTCCGTAAAAATGCGCCCAAGCCTGGCCCTGCCCCTAAGATTGAACTCGGCGATTATGAGCAGTTTACTCTTGACAACGGCTTGGAAGTGATCGTGGTGGAAAACCACAAACTGCCCAAGGTGACCTTCCAGCTGCTGGTGGATGCCCCACCCAAAGCATACGGCGACAAAGCAGGCTTGGCGGGGATGGCCGGCCAAATGCTGAGCCGTGGCACGAAAGAGCGTACCAAAGCAGAAATCGACCAGGCTGTAGATTTCATCGGCGCCAGCCTGAGCACGAGCGCCACCGGTGCCTTTGGCAGCAGCCTGAGCAAGCACAAGGAAAAGCTGCTGTCCATCATGTCGGAAGTGGTGCTGCAGCCGGCTTTCCCAGAAGAGGAATTTGACAAGGTGAAGCAGCAGGCCGTTTCGGGCTTAGCGTACCGGGACTCCGACCCTAGTGCGATCGAAGGCTTGGTTTCTAACGTCATGCGCTACGGCAGTGACCACCCCTACGGCGAGGTGGAAACGGAAGAGACCCTCAATAACGTCACTGTGGAAGACGCTCGTGAGTACTATGACTACAACTTCAAGCCCAACATCAGCTACCTGGCTTTCATCGGTGACATCAACGCGAAAGAGGCAAAGAAGCTGGCGAAGAAATACTTCGGTAGCTGGGAGCGGGGTACGGTGCAAAAGGAATTCTACGAGCGCCCCACACCGCCGGAAGAAACGGAGGTAGACTTTGTAAATGTCGATGGTGCTTCCCAGTCCAATATTAATATCACTTATCCCATCAACCTCAAACGGGGCACGGAAGACGCTATTGCGGCCAACGTCCTGAATGCGGTACTCGGCGGCGGCGGGCTATCTAGCCGGCTCAACAAGAACATCCGGGAGGACAAAGGGTATACCTACGGCGTATACTCCACCATCAGCCCCGACCGGCTCGTGGGGTATTTCTCTGCCGGTGGCAGCGTCCGCAATGAAGTAACGGACAGCGCCGTAGTCGCCATGCTGGAAGAGATCAACCGCCTGCGCGAAGAGCTGGTGCCCGTGGAAGAGCTGGAAGGCATCAAAGCGTATCTCTTCGGCAGCTTTGCCCGCAGCACGGAGCGCCCTGAAACTGTCGCTCGCTTTGCGCTGAATACCGCCCGTTACAAACTGCCGAAAGACTACTACCGGACTTACCTCGAAAAGGTGGATGCCGTGACGCCCGAGCGGCTCATGGAAGTAGCAAAAAAGTACATCCTTACCGATCAGGCGCATGTCGTGGTGGTGGGCAACAAAGAAGAGGTAGCCGAGCCGCTTGAAAGAGTAGGGACAGTCAAGTATTTTGATAAGGTAGGCCAGCCTATTGCCGCCGCCAATACCGAAATCCCGGAAGGGCTGACGGGCTTTGACGTGATCGATGATTACCTTGAAGCCATCGGCGGGAAAGAAAAGCTGGAAGCCGTGGAAGATATGAGTATGGAAATGAGCACCTCCATGCAAGGGATGGCAATCAATATGACGATGAAGCGCAAAGAGCCGGCTATGATGTCCATGGTGGTGGAGATGAACGGCAACGTGCTGAACGAGACCCGCTTCGACGGCGAAAAAGGTTACGTTTCCCAAATGGGCCAAAAGCAGCCTATTGAAGGGGAGCAAGCCGAAGACACTAAGGAACAGGCGATGTTGTTCCCAGAGATGAGCTACGAAGAGCGGGGCTACACCGCCGAAATCGTGGGTGTGGAAAAAGTCAACGGGGAGGATGCCTACAAAATCATTGTTACCGACCCGGACGGCAACAAGACGACAGAGTTCTACAGCACCGAGACTTCGCTCAAGCTCAAAGAAGTCACTGTACAGGAAGGGCCGCAGGGCGAATCCACGGTGACCAACGAGCTGTCTGACTACGAAGAGGTGGATGGCATCAAAATCCCACGCACCATGAAAACCATCGGTGCTATGCCTGCTCCCATGACGATGAAGGTCGATGCCGTTAAAATCAACGAAGGTTTGGCCGATGAAGAATTTAAGGTAGAATAAGACGCCCCGACGGTCGTTTCTACGGCAAGAATTACGATATTCGAGCCCGTTCTGCGTAACAGAGCGGGCTCGTTGTATTTTTGCCTGTAACTTATGGACTTTGCAGCGTTACCTAAAAGTAAGATACAATGGTCTTACCAGCTGCTGGGTTCAGCCAAACACCGATGCGGATGATACAGATATTTGTGACTGGCGGCACCTTTGACAAAGAATACAATTATATTAACGGCGAATTGTTTTTCAAAGACACGCACCTGCCTGCTATGCTAGACCGGGGGCGTTGTACCTTGGACGTGGATGTCAAGACGTTGATGATGATCGACAGTATAGACATGCGGGAGGAAGACCGGGAGATCATCGCCTACAACTGCCGGCGCAGCCCGCATCAGCGCATTTTGCTGACGCACGGCACCGACCGCATCGTGGAGACGGCGCATTATCTGGCCAAAGTAGGGATGGACGACAAAACGATTGTACTGACCGGGGCGATGATCCCGTACGCTTTCGGCACTTCCTCCGATGGCTTTTTCAACTTAGGCAGTGCGCTGGCTTTCGTGCAGACTTTGCCGGTGGGCATCTATGTCGTCATGAACGGCCGTTATTTCCGCTGGGATGAGGTGCAGAAGAACACGAAGACCGGCTTTTTTGAAGAAACGGCATAAACGCTACTTGGCGATGATGGAATATATTGGATTGTTTTTTGAGCTGCTGTTATTCCTTTTCGGTTTGTACCTCTACCTGTATGCTATCGGCAAGCTGCAGCCTAAAGGCGATTCTGCACAACGGCAGGCCGCAGACTTCCGTAAGCGCAATGGTTGGTGGATGCGTATAGGTGGACTGGCGATAATGGCCATCATGCTCGTCAATATCTATCTGCATATTGTACAGCTGTTGGGCGGTTAAGTAATACAGACCCGCTAACTTGCGTTATACGGTGCGTATGGCTGCGGCTCGATGTCTAATAATTTTTTTAATATTGCATCTCAACTTTCTTGTGATGCGTCCACCGTTAATCCTGAAATCTCATCTTTTTAATATGAAAAGAAGCATTCTATTCTTACTGAGCATTTTAATCTTGGGCACCTCCAGCTTGCTCGCGCAGGACGACGACAACTTCTACGAGGTCGACAAGATTCAGGAAATCAAGATCAAATTCGACCAAGACAACTGGCGGTATTTGCTGGATTCCCTGCGTTTCAATGGCGACGGGCTGCTGATTGGCTCCGTGGAGATCAATGGCCGGAAATTCAATGACATCGGTGTGCGCTATCGGGAAAGCCGCTCCTTCCAGCCGGGCAACAAGCGCAACAGCATGTACATCAAGCTCAATTTCATTGACAAGGAGCAAAACTACCAAGGGCACCGCTCTATCAAGCTTTCCAGTGCCTTGCGTGACCCGAGCATGGTGCGTGAAGTTTTTGGCTACGAGATTGCCCGCCGCTACATGCCCGCCCCGCAGGCCAACTACGCCCGTATCTTGGTCAATGGCGAGTACTACGGCTTGTTCGTGAATGTGGAGAACATCGATGATGCCTTCCTGGACAAGCACTTTGGAGGCAATGAAGGCACTTTCATACGCTGCGCCCCCAACTTGGTGGACAGCGAGCCGAGTGGCTGCAAAGCGGATGTGTATGGCTCCCTGCAATTTGACGAAAGTGCGAAGTGCTACCTGCACAACTTCCAGCTGCTTTCCGAATCAGGCTGGGATGACCTCATTGAGCTGGCTTACCTGCTCAACCAAAAGCCGGATGAAGTCGAACGTGTGCTCAACATCGACCGTACGCTGTGGATGCTGGCCTTCAACAACGTGCTCGTCAACCTCAGCAGCTACACCGGCCGCTACAGTGAAAATTACTACCTCTACAAAGGCAAAGAGGGCAAGTTTACCCCTATCCTGTACGACCTGAACCTCTGCTTCGGCAGCTACAAGAACACCGGTGTGGGCTCCGATTTGAAGCTGAAAGAATTACAGACCATGGACCCGTTGCTGCATGTAGACAACGCCGCCAAGCCGCTCATCAGCCAATTGCTGCGCAATAGTGACTACAAGCAAATCTACCTGTCGCACATCAGTGCCATCGTCAATGATTTTTTCCGGAAGGACCAGTACATCGAGCGCATACGCGAGCTGCAGGAGCTGATCAGTGAAGCCTTCGAAGAAGATGAAAACCGCTACTACTCCATGGAGGATTTCAACAACAGCCTGGACCAAACCATCGGCAAACGCAGCCGTATACCGGGGTTGAAAGAGCTGATGACCCCCCGCACGGAGTACCTCAAAAAGAAAGTAGTACTGGCGGTAGTGCCGCCCGATATCAGTGAAGTCACGGTGAGCAGCCGCGAACAGTTTTCTTCCGAAAAGGTGGAAAACTTCAAGATTCAAGCCCGGGTGGGCAAGTTCCCGACCGAAGTACACTTGTTCTACCGCTACGGCGACAGCGGCGAGTTCCAGTCCGCTGAAATGAAAGATGACGGCCGGCATGACGACGGAGAAGCCGGCGACGGCGTTTACGGTGTAATTGTCAAACCCGAAGAGGGCGCCGACCAAATCAACTACTACATTTTCGCCAAAAATGCTAAAGCGGTTTCTTACGAACCGCCGCGTTACATGTACGAGCAGTACAGTTCTAGCTTGGAAGAGCTGAACAATTAATCGTCCTGTACCGTGGGGTATGGATGAGCGAAATCGAGAAAACTTGCCGATTGCAGCCATTTGATACCGCGCTGAACAAGGCTAGTGGCATTTTACCTTCAAAACGCTTATAGTCTGACGACTCAGGATTTGTGAAAATATGACGCCGCTATTTTTTCGGCTGGCAAGGCGGAAAACGTAGGCATCCCGATAGCCATCGGGAAAGTTCTGTCGAGGCTTTCCAACGCAGCAAGGCGGAAAAAGAGCAAGTCAGAATTCACAAATTTCGGGTTGTCAGACTATAAATTGCGGAGGTGCCAAGCATACGGTGCCTCCGCAGTTTGTTTTTACATATACTCCAATCCAATCTATGCAACGCTTTTTTATCCTGAGCTTTTGCCTGATCACTGCCTTTACGCTCGTTGCCCAAGACCGCGACGACATCGACATCTACGAGTTGGACTCCGTGCGTGAGGTCCGCATTTACTTCGAGCAGGACAACTGGGACGATGTCTTGGACTCCCTCAAGCAACGCGGCTACGGCCAACGCCTGATCGGCGACGTCGTATTTGCCGGCGAGCGCTACGAAGGGGCCGGCATCCGCTACAAGGGCAACAGCTCTTACTTCAACGTCCGCAAAAATGACTACAGCAAGCTCCCGTTCAATATCGACGTCAACGAAACCGACAAAGACCACAAGATGCCCGGCGGTTATGATAAGCTCAAACTGAGCAACGTGTTCCGTGACCCCTCTTTCCTGCGCGAGGTGCTGTCTTATGATGTCGCCAACCGCTTTATGGTCTCCCCGCGGGCCAATTTTGTCCGGGTCTTCATCAACGACGAGTACTTCGGCTTGTATAACAATACCGAAGACGTGGATGACGAGCTGTTTGAAAACTTCTTCGACGAGGACGATGGCATCCTCTTCAAATGCGACCCGTCTTGGGGCTACGACGCGCCACCCAACTGCCCAAAAGGTGACAAGGCCTCCCTACAGTATTTGGGCAAAGATTCGGCTTGCTACATGGGCAACTATGAAATCAAAACCGACTACGGCTGGAAAGAACTCATTGAACTGACCGACCTGCTGAACAACAAGCCGGACCGTATCGAGGAAGTCTTGGCTGTGGATGAAGCCCTCTGGATGCTAGCATTCAATATTGTTCTGGTCAACCTGGACAGCTATACCGGCCGCTTTTGCCACAATTATTACCTTTACCGGGACGAAGCGGGGATTTTCCACCCTATTGTATGGGACATGAACCTCTCCCTCGGGGGCTTCCGCTACGCTGGCCTGGGCAAGCCGCTCAGCTTAGAACGTATGCAGACCCTGAGCCCGTTTACCCACTACAAGCAGCAGAACGACAAGCGGCCGCTTATCACCCAATTGTTGAGCAAACAGTTGTACCGCAAGATATACGCCGCCCACGTCAGGACCATCACTGAGGAGTATTTTGCGGACAGCACTTACCTGCGGCAGGCTATGCGTATTCAGTCTATCGTAGAGCCTTATGTGAAAGCGGACAGCAATAAACTCTACAACTACGAAGGTTTCAAGAAGAACCTTCACGAGACGACCAAAGCCAATAAAGTGAACATCGTAGGTATTACTGAACTCATGGAGCCGAGGGTCGATTACTTGCTCAACCACCCGGTGGTGGGCAAGCCGCAACCACAGATCGACAGTATGGCCTACCGCTTCGACGGGCAAGGCTATACCTTCACGGTGCGTATGAAGGGCGCGAAGCGGGGCTGGGTGTTCTACCGCTACGGCGACAAAGGCGCTTTCTCCAAGAAACGGATGAGCGACCGTGGGGAATCAGCAGATGCTGTGGCGGACGACGAGATATTCAGTTTGTTCTTGCCCAAACACGAAGAAGAAGACGAAATACAATACTACTTCGTAGCCGAAAACGACCATATTGCCGCTCTGCTGCCGAAGCGGGCCTCTTTTGAATACTACAGTACCCAAGACGAGAAAGAAATACCAGCTGATTAATGCCATTATTGCGAAAATCCACTTACCCCCGGCCGCCCCGCTATCAATTCAACGGGCACCTACAGACCATATTGCCCGCTGTGCTGCGGCGTGTGGAGGCCCCCTACGAGCGCGAACAGCTCACCCTGCCCGACGGGGACGTGCTGCATTTGGATTGGGTGGACCGCAACAGCCGGCAGCTCGTCATACTTACCCACGGCTTGGAGGGCAACAGCGACCGGCCGTACATGAAAGGCATGGCGCGCTTCTTCGCTGAGCAGGGCTGGGATGTGCTGGCTTGGAATTGCCGGACCTGCACCGGCGAGATGAACAAACAGTTGCGCCTCTACAACCACGGTGATATTGAGGACATCGGCGAGGTGGTCACGCACGCGCTCCGCACCAAAGACTACGAAAATATTGCATTGGTCGGTTTCAGCATGGGCGGCAGTATTTTGATGAAATACCTTGGCGTATTAGGCAAGGAAGCGCCGGCACCCATTCGGGCGGGAGTGGCGTTTTCTTCACCCTGCGACTTGGAAGCCAGCGTACAGGCCTTGGAACTGCCCGGCAACAAATTCTACAAAAACCGCTTTCTGAAAAGCTTGCGCCCTAAGATCGCCGCCAAAGCCGAGCGCTTTCCCGGGGTAATCGATATTAGCAACTTTGACCGCATACAAGAGTGGCGGGATTTTGACAATTTCTTTTCTGCACCAATCAATGGGTACCGAAACGCGGACGATTTCTACTACCAGGCTTCCGCCAAAAACTACATGTCAGGCACCGACCGCCCGGTCTTGCTCGTGAATGCCCTTAACGATCCTATACTGCTACCTGCCTGTTCACCAGTGGCACTCTGCGAGCAGCACCCTCTTATCTACCTGGAGCAGCCAGCGAAAGGCGGCCATGTAGGCTTTGACCTGCCCCGTAATACTTGGGCCTGGTCGGAGTTGCGGGCATTTGAGTTTGTCACGGGGGTAGCATGACCACTAGAGGTCCGATTCGTCCTCGGCCAAGCTCACTTTCAAGTCGCGGTTGACCGCTATGCTAGCGTTCAGCTCAAAGCCCACGAGCAAGATCAAAGAGTTGATTTGTATCCACAGCATGAGCACCATGATGGCGCCGATGGAGCCGTACAGCTCGTTGTAGGTGTTGAATTCATTGACGTAGAAAGAGAAGCCAAGGGAGGAAAGTATGCAGAGGAAAGTGGCCAGGGTAGCACCGGGCGAGAACATGCTGAACCGCCGTTTCGTAGCGGCACCGTAGCGGTAGATGACCGAAATGCCTACATAGAACAGGAGCACAATCGCTACCCACCTCAACAGTTGTAAAAAGACTTGCGTGATGAACGCCAAGTTGAGGTAGTTGCCGAGCAGCCCAATCAGGAATTCCCCCAAAATAATCAGCACTACTGCCCCCATCAGCAGGATGCCGATCTGGAACGTCAGCCCGATGGCGATCAGGCGCTTTTTAAGGGCGTTGCGGTCTTTGAAAGTCTTGGCATAGGACTTCTCGAAGCCCTGCATCAGCGCCATCATGCCGTTAGAAGCAAAGAATATGGCCAGGATAAAACCAAAGCTCAGCAGGCCAAAGCGTGGGTTGCTGGTGACGTCCTCTATAAACGAGAAAACCCGCTCTCCCGCCACACCGGGCATAATACGCAGCACTTCGTTACGCAGGTACGCATCGAAGTTTTCGCCTTCCGGCAAATAGTCGATCAGCGCCCACTTGAAAAGAGGGATAAGTGTGAAAAAAGCAATCAAAGAAGGGAAAAGCGACAGGAAAAAGCTGAATGCTGTCGAGTTGGCCCGGGTAAATAGGTCATATCGTTTCAGCTCCAAATAGATAAAGACGGCCACATCGTAGATCGGCACTTTCGAAAAGCCGGGTAGCGAACGCTCCTTGGACCACTCGATCGTCCGGGTGACGTAGGGGTGTTGGAGTATCCGCTCCTTGATTTTTTCTATGTCGAAGTCAATTTTCCTCAAAATAGGGTCGTAATTCAGCTACTAAATGTTCAGGTACGGGGACCGTCTTCCCGCTTTCGGCCTCTACAAAGCAGAGCTTGACCGTACCGCCGTTGACCAGCTTGCCCGCCTCGTTGAACAGCTCCATTTGGAAAACGATAAACTTAGCGGGAAGTTGGCGCAGGGTAGTGCGTATCGTAATCAGCTCGTCGTAGCGGGCCGGCCGTACAAACCGCTGCTGCATGGACACCACAGGCATGAGTATGCCATATTCTTCCTCCATAGCTTTGTAGGTCAAGCCCAGCGAGCGCAGCATCTCCACCCGCCCAATCTCGTAGTACTGCGCGTAGTGGCCGTAGTAGAGGTAACCCATTTGGTCGGTTTCGCCGTAGCGGACGCGCTTTTGAAACTCGTGTGTATACATTTGCTAATCTTCCTTGCGTTTGCGCTGCAGGGTAGCCAATACTTCCTGAAATTCCTCGAGGTCCTGCTCTTTGCGGTCTTCAAACAAGCGTTGCACATTGCGGCCGCTCATGAATTCCCCGCTGCGGTGGATGCCCCGCAGGAAGGATTCGTACCCTTTGCCATGGTGGTAATAGCCCAGTGGCGAGATGACATAGCTGGCTACGAAAGACTCACAGTCTAGGCACTGTACGAAAACTTTATCGGACTCGCCAGCCTTGCGGACTAGGATATTGCGTACCCGCTCCGAGGAGCAATACTGGCAGCGTTGGGTATGTACGACCATAGCCTTTTGGTTTATAAGAAAAGTGGAATATAGAAAATACTTGCCACCAAGGTAATCAATAAAGCTAGGAATGTAATGATGAGGCCCGCCCGCAGCATGTCTTGGGCTTCCAGCATGCCCGAGCCAAAAGCAATGGCGTTGGGCGGCGTGCTTACCGGCAAGGCCATAGAGGAAGAGCACATTATGGCTATGGCGATAGACAACAGCAGTTCGTTGCCGGACAAGGAAATGGCCACCGGGATCAGCAGGTTGGCCGTGGCTGTATTGCTCATAAAGGTAGTCATGCCAGCCGCCAGCAGCAGCATCAAGCCAAACACCGCCCAAAAGCCTTCTTCTATAGGGATAGCCCCAGCGATGGCATCGGTCAGGCCGCTGCGGTTTAGGCCCACCCCCAGGCACAAGCCACCGCCTAGCATAAAGAGGATATCCCAAGAAATATTGCGAAAATCAGGGGTCTTCAATAACCGCAGGCCAAAGCTCGCCAGCAAACACAGCAACCCCACCGTACCCGTGCTCAAGCCTGTGAAGCCGCCCGTCAGCCAGCCCAGTATGGTCAGGGCAAAAATACCCATGACGAGGTACTGCCGCACGGTAAAGCCGCTTTCGCCGTATTCGTCCTCCTGCATCTCTATCGAGAAGTCGTCGGCCGGGTACAGGCGTAGCAGCAACCACCACAGCGCCAGCAGCAGCAGGGTAAGCACCGGCAGGCTGATGAACATCCACCGGGCGAAGGAGATGCTAATGCCGGCTTGCGCCAAATATTCCAAAGCGATGGCATTGGGCGGTGTGCCGATGGGGGTGCCCAAACCGCCGATATTGCAGGCAAAGGGGATAGACAGGGCCATGCCCCGGGCAAAGGTGGAGCTTGGGGGAATACTGATGACTACTGGCCCGATGATGGCGAACATCATAGCGGCGGTAGCCGTGTTGCTCATCCACATCGACAGCAAGGCGGAGATCAGGATCAAGCCGAACAATACGCGCGAGGGTTGGCTGCCCGTCTGCCGGATGACCCAGTTGGCCATGCGCTGCGCCAGGCCGTACTTGTTCAGCAGGGCCGAAAGCACAAAGCCCCCCATAAACAGCAAGGTAATATCGCCAAAAAAGGCTTGGAAAAAAGGGGCTTTGCCTTCTTCGGCAGCCTCGGCGGGCAAATTGGGCAGCAGCCACAGCGTGCTCAAGGCCAGTACGCCCATGCTCGTGATGTACAAGGGGAAAGTCTCCGTGACCCAAAATAGCGCGGTGACCAGCAGTATTGTGAGCGAGATAGCCGCCGGCGGTGCCAGGTGAAATAGTTGTTCGTATAAACCAGCCGTGTAGCCTAGGATGAACAGCAGGGCTATCCCTAAGGGCAGGAGATGTGGCTGAAGGTGCTTCAACAGTAGTTGCATCTAGCTGCGTTTTCTGTAGTTGGTTGGGCTGCGGGCGAAGGTAGGAAAATATGGGTAATACGCCAGCTAAATTTACTTCACCACCTCCCCAACAATCCACAGCACCTCCGCCCGCCGCTGCTTGTCGAAGTAAACCTTGATTTTTTTGCGGAAGCGGCCCTTGTCTTCCGCATCGTATTCAACCGTGATCTGACTGGTAGCCTGCGGTGGGATAGGGGCGGGGCTCCAGTCGGGTAAGGTGCAGCCGCAGGACGTACGCACATTATCGATGCGCAAGGTGTCGCCGCTGATGTTTTGAAACTCGAAATGGTGGGTGACGGGGGCTTCGTGCTGCAACTGGCCGAGGTCGTATTCTGTAGGGCCTAACCAACGCACTACGGCTTCCGGGGGGTAAAAGCCAAGGAGGAACAAACACAGTGAAGCAAAAAGGAAAAGACGCATTTTTGAAAATTTAAGCTTCGTCGGCTTTCTCCAAGATTTCCCAGGTATGGTCAGACAGCAGCTCTACGGTGGCGATAAAGCGATAGGGCGGGTTTGGCCCCCATTCCCGCGGCCCCACCATAGACAATACATACTGATCGCCGCTACTGCGCTCGTACAGGTGGTAGGTGAAACCGATAAGGGGTTCGAAATTCATCTCGGCATTGTAAATCTGCTCCGAGATGGTGACCCGGTCCTTAATGCCCTGTGCCTGTTGCGCAAGCAGCTCAATCTGCTTACGGATTTGGTCCAGCTGCATGTCGGTCTGCTTGTACATCGCTTTCACCGAGCGCCCTTTGACTTTCCCCTTGTCGATTGGCTTGATCTCTACACCGCTGACCGTGTGGGCGTAGGGCAGGTTGTGCGGGTTCTCCGCGATTTTGTCCGGGTCAATCGGGTTGATGATTTCCTCGTTTTCTTCTTTCGGCTTCTTCTCGCTCATGGCTGTGGCTTGGTTTACAAATGGAGAATAGATGGCGCTGGACAATTGTTCAAAATGGGTTGGCTTTCGCTATCAATAATGATACAGCACTCTTTGCCTGCCATAAACCTTGATCGGCCAACCCCCTCAAGTGTAGGCGGAATAAAAAAGCCCCGAATTCCAGCACACGCTAAAATTCGGGACGATTCCTGTCTGTTTCGTTTGAAGGGGCGAGAATATTTTTTACTTCAGCCGGAAAGCCGACTTGCCCGCCAAGTGCCCTTTATTGTAAATCTCCACTTCGTAATTGCCTTCTTGGAAAGCCGAATTGGGGGCCCAGACCATGCACAGGCGCTGTTCATCCTGATCGTAGTCCACTTCTTTGACCATAGTGTAGCGGCTGCGTTCGCCGGTAGCGTTATTGACAAAGACGCCGGAGCCCATGGATTCTACGGCCATGGTTTCACCGAGCGGGCTGATGATGCGCACGACGAATTCTTCCATGCCCGGGTTGGCCACCTGATTGGCGGTGGTGTTAAAGCACAGTTGCAGCTGGTCCACGTTTTTCGCCCGGCGGCGGGTGGCCGTTTTGCCGTTGTTGCGCACTTTTAGCCCTTCCGCTTCTATACCCTCGACTTTGATGACGGACGCGATGTTCACCTTTTTGGCGAGGCGGGCGCGGTCCGCTTCCAAGGCTTCCTTTTCGTTCACCAGTGCGGCTTTGGTAGAAGACAGCTCCATATTGCGGATTTGGGCGGAGTCGAGGTTGGAGGCCAGTGCGGAGTTTTCCTGTGTCAGTTCTGCTGTGCGGGCGGTCAGTTCTTCGTTTTCTTGCCGCAGTTGATTGATTTCGGCCAGGTACTGATCAACCTTTGAATTCATGTTCCGGATTTCGCGGCGGGCTTTTTCCAGGTTGCGGCTATCCCGCAGAAGCACATCAATGCGGTCTTTAGCATCTTTCAGCTCCATCTTTTGCGACTCGATCAGGGCGTTCAGCTCCTCGTTGCTGCCGCGCAGTTCCTCCATTTCGGAAAGGGCCTCGTAGTACTGCTTCTCCAATTCTGCCTTGAGCTGCTCCGACTCGTTGAGCTCGTAGGTCAGCTCGTCGTTGGCGTTGTCTTTATTGACCAAGCTGATGACCAGCACAATGCAAAGAATAGCCAAGACTGCGATGGTGACGATGGCGGCGATTTTGAGCCGTTGCTGGCCGTCGTCTTTGGGTGGGGGAGGGGTAGAAGAAGGCTTAGGGTTGTTAGTGTTGGTAGCCATAACAGTTGATGTAGTTTCGTTAGAAAATGCTGTTTTTAGACGATTACCTATCGCGCCATAAACGGCTGTTGCTGCTGCAAAATTGCGTGTTTAGCTACTTTTTGTCAAGCAGTGCTCTCCGCTGCCGGGCATTTTTCGGCAATTTTTCTATTTTGGGGGCAACCAAACGGCCGTACATGCAAGACAGAATAGACATTGGGCGCATCTTGTTTTTGGACATCGAGACGGTGTCGGCGCAGCCTTCCTACGATAAACTGACGGACGACTTCAAAGAGCTGTGGGCTGCCAAAGCCAATCAGCAGGCCCGGGGCCGGGAAGAGCCGCTGAGTGAAGAAGAGGTCGCGCAGGCCTACCAAGACCGGGCGGGTATATTTGCAGAGTTTGGAAAGATCGTCTGCATCTCTGTAGGCGTGGTGCACCGGGACAAATCGGACAAGAGCCTCAAAATCCGCCTCAAGTCTTTTGCGAGTGAAAACGAAGCGGAGCTGCTGCACGATTTCTCCCAGCTTATCTTCAAGCATTACAACGACCCGAACCGCTACGGTTTCTGCGGCCACAACGCCAAAGAATTCGACATCCCCTACATCTGCCGCCGCTTGGTGGTCAACCAATTGCCGCTGCCCGCCCCCTTTGATATCGCCGGCAAAAAGCCTTGGGAGACCAAGTACCTCATCGATACCATGGAGATGTGGAAGTTTGGCGACCGCAAGAATTTCACTTCCCTCAAAGTGCTGGCAGCGCTGCTCGGCTTCCCTTCCCCAAAGGATGATATTGACGGCAGCGACGTGGGCCGCGTCTACTGGGAGGAGAAGGACCTGAAGCGCATCTCCTTTTATTGCGAGAAAGATGTGCTAGCAACCACGCAGTTGTACCTGCGTTTCAAGCGCATGCCGTTGCTGACGGAGGAGCAGGTCTTACATGTGGATGCCGATTAACGAAGCGCCTCCACTTCTTCTATCGTTTTCGGAATTGCCGGCCCCAACACCCGGTGCCCGTCTTCGGTGATGAGTACATTATCCTCAATGCGCACCCCGCTAAAGTTGAGGTAAGGCTGTAGTTTGTCGTAGTTGATGTAGTCGGCATGCCGCTGCTCTTTCTGCCACTGCTCGATCAGTTCCGGGATGAAGTACAAGCCCGGCTCTACGGTAAGCACATGGCCGGGTTGGACCGCCCGGGCGAAGCGCAGGGACTTTAGCCCGAACTGCGTACTGCGTTCCAATTCGCCGGCGTAGCCCACATGGTTTTCGCCCAAGTCCTCCATATCGTGTACATCTAGCCCTATGGCATGGCCGAGGCCGTGGGGAAAAAACAGGGCGTAAGCTCCGGCTTCCACAGCGGCATCCGCGTCGCCTTTCATCAGGCCTAGTTTTTGTAGGCCCTCCGTAATGATTTTAGCGGCAAGCAGGTGCATGTCCAAGAAGCGGACGCCCGGCTTCAGCGCTTCAATGACTGCCATTTCGGCATCGAGCACAATTTGGTAAATTTCTTTTTGCTGGCTGGTAAAGGTCTTGTCCACCGGCCAGGTGCGGGTGATGTCGCTAGCGTAGTGCGTATGCGGGGCTTCGGTGCCAAAGTCCCCCAGCACCAGTTGCCCGGATTGCAGGACGTTGCCGTGGTGGTGGTTGTGCAGCGTCTGTCCGTTCACGGTGAGAATGGCGGGGTAGGCGAGTTGCCCCTCGGTAGCCAAGGCAATGCCTTCTACCTGCCCGGCCAGTTGGGCTTCTTTGATGCCGGGGCGGGATTCCTTTATAGCGGTGATGTGCATTTGCCGGGTGATGGCTAAAGCAATTTCCATCTGCCGGATTTCCTCCGGGCTTTTAACGAGGCGCTGTTCCACAATCGCCTTCACCAGCTGATCGGACGGTTCCAAATCGGTGGTGCCCAGCCATTCCCGTAACTTCAGGATGTCTGCTCCGCGGTAGGGCGGGGTGAAGTGTACCGCACGGCTTGATGAGCGTGCTTTTTCCAAGTACTTGCCCAGCTCAGCGTAAGGCCGGGTCTCGCTGATGCCTACCTTGGCGGCTTGGTCGCTCAGCGCGGGCTGCGGGCCCATCCATACCACATGGTCGATGGTCAACTCATCGCCAAATAGGATGGTCTTTTGCTCGTCGATATCAATCAGGGCGGCCAGATGCGGCTGGTCCAGGCCAAAATAATAGAGAAAACTGCTGTCTTGCCGGAAGCGGTAGATGTTGTCGGCGCAGTTCATCGGGCTATCCTCGTTGCCGACGAAAAGCAGCAGGCCATTATCAAACTTGCCGGCGAGCGCGGCACGGCGTTCTTGGTAGGTGTTTGCTGGAAACATTTTTTCGTTTTTACGGTGTGGCTACGAAGTTATACATTTGCAATACGAAATCCTAACTGATGAATCAACTCGAGCAGTTCAAAGAGATAGAGACCTTCATTTTTGATGTGGACGGCGTGCTGACCAACAGCCAGGTGCTGGTGATGGAAGACGGCAAGCTGCTGCGGCAAATGAGCATACGCGACGGATACGCGATCAAGCTGGCGGTGAAAATGGGCTACAACGTCTGCGTCATCACCGGCGGCAAGTCCGAGGGGGTGAAAACACGCCTGCAAAACCTTGGGGTGCGGGATATCTACACCGGTATTTCGGATAAACTGGAGGCTTATGAAGAATATATCTACGCCTACGACTTAGACGAGGGAAAGATACTGTACATGGGCGACGACCTGCCGGACTACGCGGTTATGCGCCGGGTAGGCATGGCCACCTGCCCGCATAATGCTGCCCACGAGCTTTTTGGCATCGCCACCTACGTCTCCCCGCATGCCGGGGGGGAAGGCTGCGCCCGGGATGTGATCGAAAAAGTGTTGAAGCTGAACGGCGACTGGAAATAACGACCGCCTATGCTACCTGCCCTGCGCCTCATACGATTACCGAATTTGTTGATTGTCGCCCTGACGCAAGCCCTGCTGTACTTTGGGCTGTTCTTGCCGGCTTTCGAGGCGTATAATATTGAGCCTGTTTTACCGCCCCTGCATTTTCTTCTTTTTGTATTAGTGACGATGTTAGTTTCTGCCGCTGGCTACATCATCAACGATATCGAGGACGTAGATATTGACGAGCAGAACCGGCCCGGCAAGGTGGTGATCGGGCATGCTTTTTCTGCTAAACAGGCCTACCAATGGTACTGGGCATTGCATGTAGGGGGACTATTGTTGGCCTTGTACCTGGCACAGTATGTTGGTCAGTTGGCGCTGGCCGGGCTCTATCCAGCGGCGGCTTTGTTGCTGCATTTGTATTCTACGCACTTACAGCGCTGGGCATTGGCGGGCAATGTAGTGGTCGCGCTGTTCTGTGCGGGCGTGGCGTGTATCGTCTGGTTTGCGGAGCGGGCGGGCTTTGCACAGTTGGCGGACTTGGCACCGGCGCGGGCGGGGCAAATGGGGGGCATTGTGACTTGGTACTTGGTTTTTGCCTTCCTTTCCACCTTATACCGGGAGTTGGTCAAGGATATCGAGGATCAAAAAGGGGATAC
>JAAAOU010000194.1 GCA_009908745.1 Bacteroidota bacterium | reverse complement strand
GATTGTCACGGGCAAGCCTATGTTTGGCTTGGATGTACAGCGCGATAATATGCGCATCGCCATGATCGCCCACGCCCCGGCTTTCGGCCAAAAGTTGCAATCTTTCAACGCGGAAGAGCTGAAAGCCATGGAGGGCATCGAGCAGGTCTTTACGATCAACACCGCCCCAGAAGACCTCGAAAAACAGTGGTCTGATATTAACGCTTTCCCGGAACTCATCGCCATAGTGGGCCGCAGCACTTGGGAGGTGATGAAAGCCAAGCGCGCCCTGAAAGCCGAATGGGCGAGCGAAGAACAGCTGGAAAGCACTGCCGGCCACGAAGCGGCCCTTCAGAAACTGGTAGAACAGTCAGCAGAAAGCCCAGAACGCCAAGACGGCAACCCCGAGCAGGCTTTTGCGGAAGCGGCGCAGATTATTGAGCGTACCTACGCAGCCCCATTCCTGGCGCACAATACACTGGAGCCCATGAACTTCTTCGCGCATGTGACCGAAGACAAAGCCGAACTCCTTGGGCCTATCCAAACCCCCGAGTACTTGCGTAAGACGGTGGCCCAGCTGGTGGAGCTGCCGGAAGAAAAAGTATCCATCATGATGACCCGTCAAGGCGGCGGCTTCGGGCGGCGGCTGTATGGCAACTTTGGCAACGAGGTCGCCCTGATTTCCAAGCAGGCGGGCGTGCCCGTCAAGCTCGTCTATACCCGCGAGGACGATATGACGCAGGGCACCTACCGGCCAAGCTACAAGGTGACATACCGGGCCGCCCTCAATGAGAACAATGAGCTCACGGCCTTCCAAGTACGCGGCGCGGGCGTACACGGCAGCCCTGTTTTTGCCAACCGCTTCCCCGCCGGTGCCCTGGATAACTACCGGGCGGAAAACCACAGCCTAGAATCCAATATTTCCACCGGTGCTTGGCGCGCTCCCCGTTCTAACTTCATGGCCTACGCCGAACAAGCGTTTCTGGACGAAATAGCGGAAGCAGCAGGCAAAGACCCAATCGACTTCCGGCTTGCTCTTTTCGACCGCGCCAAGAACAAACCCGTAGGCGAAAACAACGATTACGATGCCGAACGCTATGCAGGTGTATTGAAGTTGGTGAAGGAAAAAGCCGATTGGGGCAAACCGATGCCGGGTATCCACCGGGGTGTATCGGCCTACTATTGCCACAATTCCTACGTCGCACAAGTGGTGGATGTGGAAATACAGGGCGACAAGCCCCGCATCAAGAAAGTATGGTGCGCCGTGGACTGCGGCATCGTGGTCAACCCGGATGCTGCCCGCAATCAAATTGAAGGCGGCATCATAGACGGCATCGGCCACGCTATGTTCAGCAAAATGACTTTCGAGAACGGCCAGCCGCAGCAACAGAACTTCGACCGCTACCGCCTCATCCGGCAGTCGGAAGCACCGCTGGAAATCGAGACCTTCTTCGTGGATAATGGCATAGACCCCACCGGCCTGGGCGAGCCTTCCCTGCCGCCTATACAATCCGCTTTGGCCAACGCCCTGTACAAAGCTACGGGCCAACGCTTGTATAGCCAGCCATTTGCGGGCGCACAGGAGGTACTGGGGTAACAAAATAAATGGGTCCGCCGGCTCTTCATATCCGGAGGGGCGGCGGATTTTTTCAGGAACGCTATGGCTAGAACAGCTCGACTTGGTTCGGTATTTTCCCGCTTTGCTTATTGACGCGCTCTTTGCGGTTCTCACCCCCTTTCAAAAAGCGCTTAACCACCCGCAGGCGGTGGGTGTATTTACCGGCGTCCCGGTCGTAAATGCCGTAATGGTCGATTTTGTCAATCCGGACGCTACCGTAGGCGTGTATCACTTCTTCTTCGGGCAGGATGATGCCGCAGTGGGTAATGCGGCCGGTGCGGTTTTCGAAGAAAGCGACATCGCCGGGTACAGCTTGCTCCACAAAATCCACGGCTTCACCGAGGTAAACCTGCTGCCCGGCTTCGCGTGGCAACGGGATACCGGCAATTTTGAATACCATCTGCACCAGCCCGGCGGCATCTATCCCCATAGGCGTGCGGCCGCCCCACAGGAAAGGGGCATGCAGATAACGGCGGGCGATCTTGAGGATAAAATCGGCATTGGGTTTGACATCATTGGGGAAGACGGCTTGCCCACTAAAGGTATAGTACTGGCCATCGAGCTTAAAGCGCATGCCATCGAAGTTAGGCAAACGGGCACCGAGCACGATCGGGATGCAAGCTTTGTCGGCCATTAAAGGCTGAAACAGCTCTAGGCTATAAGCGTAGTGCTCCTGAAAAAGCTCGAACTCACTCGGGGTGATGGGCATAAGCTGATTGGCGGCAACCCACCCCACGTAATTATCCCAAGCGCAGCGAACCTTTATCCATTGCCGGCCTTTGCGTTCGATGACCTCCGCCAGCTCGCCGAACAGCAGCTGAGACAATATCTCGCTCTTATTGGTGGAGCCGTTGCGTATCGGCACATTGCTGAACGGGCAAATGACGTAAGAAGACATGATCGCAAGCTTTATGAAGCAGCTCTGAAAAACGGGTACCAAGCTGCTTTTTCCTTAATGGTCGTTACGGGGCTATGTAAAAATAATAAATATCAAACAAACCCCGTTGGTTTTGGGCATATTCATCCTTTTTTGCAGAATTCACTTACCTTTGACCGAAATTTGAACGAACCGATTGTTATGAGGAAGCCAATCCTGTTTCTGTTAGTTATAGCCTTGGGAATACCCACGGCACTGATCGCTCAAGATCAGCATTTTACGCAATTCTTCGCCTCTCCTTTGACCTTGAACCCAGCGCTTAGCGGGACGTTCAACGGCAAGTACCGGGTAGCGCTGATCCACCGGGACCAAGACCCATTTAGGACTTTTTCGGGGGCGATTGACCTGCGCTTCGGCCTCAACCGGGTTGGCAAAAGCAATAAGGATGCTTTCGGCGTAGGCGTGGTTTTCTACAACGACCGCGTGCCCGCCGTCGGCTTTTCCAACAATAACATCAACGTGGCGGGCGCGTTCCACAAGTCGCTGAGCCGGGCGGGGGACCAATACCTGAGTGCCGGGTTCCAAGTCGGGTTGGCACAACGCAACTTCAACTATGAAAACTTCAACTTCGACGATCAGTTTGCGGGCAATGGCAGCTACACCAACCCCACATCGGAGATTTTGCCAGAGAACAATTTTGCCCACGCTGACCTAGGCGTAGGCATCAACTACACCTACGCGCCCGAACGCGGTTTGTCTATATTCGCCGGCGCGGCCATGCACCATATCTTGGAGCCGCAGATCAGCTTCTACTACGAAGAGGAGGAATCCGAATTTAGCAACAGCAGCCTGCTGCACCGCAAGTACACCGCTTACGTAAACTTTAGCATACCTATCGGCCGGGCGGTGCGCCTGCAACCTCGTGGCTTATTTTATGCCCAGGGCCCGCACGTCGCCCTCAACGCTGGCGCCAACTTCCGATTCCTGTTCGATGAAATTAGCGGCACCGCCTTGCACGTCGGCGGCTGGGCGCGCCCGGTCGGCAATGAAGACGATTCTTTTTCTATGGATGCAGTGGTCGGTATGGTCGGTATCGAGTACAGCAACTTTCTCCTCGGCTTCAGCTACGACGCACAGCTAGAGTCACTCGGCGCAGTGCGGGACCGCCGGGGCGCATTTGAGTTGTCTCTTGCTTACTTGGGCGAGTACGAGAACGAGACGATTCTTTGCCCCAAATTCTAGCCCCATCGGAGAGCTTCCCGCTCTCCGGTGGGTTGGCGAAGGCAGCTTCCCGCTCTCCGGTGGGTTGGCGAAGGCAGCTTCCCGCTCTCCGGTGGGTTG
>JAAAOU010000097.1 GCA_009908745.1 Bacteroidota bacterium | reverse complement strand
CAACGATTTCAACGTGACAAGTTATGATAGAGAAGCTGTACAACAACTCGGTAGAAGAACTGGAAGAAGTAGTGGTGGAAGACGATTCGGACGTGGGGCAAAAAGCCCAGCTCATCGTTTTCAACGACGACCATAATACGTTCGACTGGGTCATTCAGTGCTTGATGGAAGTGCTGAACCACACCAGCGAGCAAGCCGAGCAGCTTTCCCTCATCATACACTTCAAAGGAAAAGCTACTGTGAAAACAGCGCCCAAGAGCGAGCTCAAGCCCAAGAAAGACGCTCTGGTCGACCGCGGCTTGTCAGCCGTGATTGAAGAATAAGGCGTTGGCAAACGAATAGACCTGAAGCAGGGGGGCAGTGATGCTTGCCCTGCTTTTTCAATTAAACTATGCCCGTATTTTGGCTCACCAAGTCGGACAAGCACTTTCCGGACCCCCGCCGGTCCACCCCTGAGGGTATTGTCGCCGTTGGTGGTGATATCACCGTGCCCCGTTTGCTGGAAGCCTACCGGCAGGGCATCTTCCCTTGGTACAACTATGGCGACCCTATCTACTGGTGGTGCCCCGATCCCCGCTTCGTGCTCTACCCCGAAAATCTGAAGGTGTCCAAGAGTATGCGCCCGTATTTCAACCAGAAAAAATTTGGCCTCAGCTTCGACCGCTGTTTCCGCGAGGTGATGGTCAGCTGTGCCGTGCAGGAGCGCAAGGGGCAGTACGGCACCTGGATCACCACCGAAATGCTGGAAGGCTACACCGCGCTGCACGAGCTGGGGTACGCGCATTCGGTGGAAGTCTGGAAGGGGGAAGAGTTAGTCGGCGGCTTGTACGGCGTAGCGCTTGGGCGGGTTTTCTTCGGGGAGTCCATGTTTGCAAAAGCGAGCAATGCGTCCAAGTTTGGCTTCATCGCGTTGGTGCGGGCCTTGCAAAAGCATGGCTTCGACCTCATCGACTGCCAGCAGGAGACGCCCCACCTGGCCAGTTTGGGCGCCGAAAGCATACCGCGGGAGGATTTCCTGCAGCACCTCAAGCGCAACGAGCAGCATAAAAACCTGGTCGGTAGTTGGTCAGATTGGGTGTAAAAGAGCCCGGGCTAGCATCGTCTTAACAAAATTTCACGCCTTATCCACCAACGCATCTTCCCATCGCGCTCGTCATCCCCACAAAAAACGAACATTATGCCATTCACCCGATTATTTTTCGCAGTATTAATCGCATCCTGCCTGTTTACGGCTTGCCAGAAGGACGAGCTAGCCGAAGACTGTGAGCCCCTTGTTGACCCCGCTTGCGTATGCCCCGATATTTATGACCCGGTCTGCGGTTGCGATGGCGAAACCTACGATAACGCTTGCAGAGCGGCCTGCTACGGCGTAGACGTGGTGTACCAGGGTAGCTGTGAATAAAAAAGCCGGGCACCCTCATCAAGGGCATCCCGGCACAACATGAAACACTATGTCTGTCAATTCTTTCTGTGGCGGCTAGTCCGCCAGGATCATCATTCTCTTGGTGGCGAAATGCTGCCCGGCCCGCAGGCTGTACTGCAGGATGCCCGCCGGCAATCCGCTATGCGACAAGGTAATAGCGTTGTAGCCCTTAGTGCCTTGCAGATCCATAATCTTCACCACTTTGCCCGCCACATCGCTAATCATAAGCTGCACCTCGCCCGCTTCCGGTAACTCAAAGCTGATTTGCGTTTCGCCCCGGAAAGGGTTAGGCTGGTTTTGGTGCAGCGCGAAGGGTTCTTCCTCCGGCGTCTGTGCAGCCGCTCCCCGGAATTCAAAACCGACCTCTAGCAGTCCGCCTTCTTTGGCGTAAGCCTCGGCCGGGGTGACCCGGGAACCGAAGGACAGCACCTCACTCAAGGCAGCGTCTTTTCTAGCGTGCAGCACCAGGGTAAACAGGTGACCCGACCGGTGTAGTGGCTGATCCAGTTGTTGGTTCCAGCTCATGGTCAGCACGCCTTTGTCTACAAAGCTTGTCCCGAAGTGCTCCTGCCGCATAATACCCGGCAACACGTCCACTAGCTCTACCGCAGCTGTTGTAAAGCGCAGGCTGCCTTGGTAGCCCAAAATAGCAGCCAGCTCAGCAGTCACCTCAATACGGTACTCTTGCCCCGCTTCTAGCATCTGGTCCTCGGCCTGCAGGTAGAAGCTGCCGTCATAGGTGCGGTTCTCAATACCCATGAGGTTGTTGGGCTGCGCATCCAAGCTTACATCGCCTATCTTGATGGCTACAAAGTCGGCACTGTTGATGCCGGTCGCTGGCAGGTTGTTCAGGTTGAGCAGCTCCGGGAAGTCTTCCTCCCAAGGGTCAGCAGGATTCGGAAAGACATAGTTCTCTTCCACAAACCGCCAGCTGGTATTCTGTGTCAGCTCCAGCTCGTCGCCCAGAATGAGCCGGCGCAGGGCAATCATATCCAAGGTAGAAACCCCGCCGGAGCGGTTGACGTCCGCAGCAATCAGTTGGTAGGGGCTCTGCAGCGGCGCCACGCCCAGTATGTGCTTGCTGATCATCAGCATGTCCAGGGTGGAAATCCCGTTGATGTCGTCCCCATCGCGCAGCGGGGTGATGGTGTAATCGCCGCCCGGCGTCAAGCCTTCAAAGCTGAAGGAGCCGTCTGGCCCGGTGACCATCCACGCGCCCATACCGCCGCTGAGGCTGACTTCTACTTCTTCTACCTGTAGGCCCTGCTCGGTTTCTATGCCGCCCGCCATACTCGCTGTTGGTGTAAAGTCGCCGGTGCATACCCCATCTGGGTCCTGTACGAATAGGAAGGTCTCGCAAGTGCTGCGGTTGCCCAGTGGGTCCCAGGTGTGCACTTCAATATCCACCAAGCCGGTATCGGCACAACTGAAGAAAATACCTGTACTGTCAATATTCACCGGGTCGCCGACACGGTTGATGGAATAGGTCGGCTCGCCGGAGCAGTCGAGGGGGCTGCCCACAATAAAGTCATCCGCCCATACGTCTCCTATGCCGCCGTCTATCGTGCCGTCCCCGTCGCTGTCGTGCGGGTCCAAGGTCACGGCTATGCCATTGAGGCAAGCGGGGTTGGGGGCTGCGCAGTCGATGACTTCGAAGGGGAGGAAGTAGACGGCGCTGTTGCCGCAGCCGTCGCTCAGCCGTACCTCAAATTGGTGGTTGCCAATGGGGTAGCTGCCACCGATTTCGTAGTTCGGGTAGTCGCGGCTAAGCACGCCCACATTGGTCAGGTCTTCGTCCGTGGTGCCGTCGGCAAAAGCGTCCAGCAGTATCTGTACTTCCAGGCCGTCCGGGGTATCGGTGCTGACACCCGGCAGGCAGCTCTCGTCTATGGTAAATGGGTAGCTGATCGTTGCCTCGCAGGTCGTATTGTCGAGGCTGCAGAAAGGGTCGGGCTGGGTAAAGGCAAGCTCCGGCGCGACATCGTCCACCACTTTGATGATCTGCAGGTACTGGTAGTAGCCGCCCTGGTAGTCCGCCCGTTGCCAGTAGTCGTCAAAGCCTTGGCAGAGGTTTTCGCCTGCCGTCGGGACGTTGTTGTCTTCGGTCTCGTCATTGTCCCGGTCGATGTAGGTAAAGCCGTCCGGGCGGTGCAACACCCATACTGGTTCTTCTCCGGCCTGAAGGTCGCAGTCTGTATCCCGGCTTACCACAAAGGGGGCGCTCACGCCATCGTACTGGCACCAGTTGATGACCCGCCAGGTACGCTGTACCGTTTGGCAAGCGCCGCCGCTGCCGTCAAACACCTGGTCCGAGAAGTTTATAGCCAGCATGTCGCAGCCTATGGTGTTGATCTGTACGGAGTCCGATGGGCCTTCCGAGCAAAGCAGCTCTTCG
>JAAAOU010000062.1 GCA_009908745.1 Bacteroidota bacterium | reverse complement strand
GACGAATTTACAGTGAGGATGCATACTAAAAATGTGAAAGTGCTAGTAAATCACAAAACCCTGTCGATCAATAATTTAATTTGGTTCTTGTGCAGTTTTGTAGCAGTAAAGATATTAAAAGTGAAAGAATTGTTGAGTTAAGTTTTAAGCTGAAAATGTCAAAATACTATTTTTTCGGGTTAACATAGCATCGGTTTTCAAAGGCTGGCCTGCTACATGGCACCCCTGCGCTGCCCCGCCGCAATCCAGCAAGCTCTATTGACTAAAACCTCGTGATATGTTTAAAAGAAGCCTACTCTTACTGCTATTGCCGCTACTGGCCCTATCCGCGTTCGGGCAAGCCGACCAAGTAACCGTTGTTCAAAACGATCAGGGGTCGAAGCTGGTCGTCAACGGTTCCGACTTTATGATCAACGGTATGAACTGGGATTACATCCCGATCGGAACCAATACCGTAAATGCCGATTTTTGGGAAAAACCAGATGACATCATCAAGGCCGCACTGGACGCGGAGATGTCGCTGCTCAGAAACATGAACGTCAATGTGATCCGGCAGTACACCGGCGTGCCGGCCAGATGGATCGCATACATTTATGAAAACTATGGCATCTACACCATGCTCAACCATTCTTTCGGCCGGTACGGGCTCACCCTGAATGGTGTCTGGACGCCGGTGACCATCTATGACAACCCGGTAACCGAAAAGTTCTTGATGGACGAAGTCACCCAACTGGTGGAGGAGTACAAAGACACCCCAGGGCTCTTACTCTACCTGCTGGGCAATGAAAACAACTACGGCCTCTTCTGGCAAGGGGCGGAAACGGAAGACTTCCCGGATGATGAAGCCCGGATCGACTACATAGGAGAAAAGCGCGGCCGGCCCATGTACAAGCTGATGAACGAAGCGGCCAAGGCCATGAAAGCCATTGACCCTTCCCACCCGGTCGCCATTTGCAATGGGGATGTGCTGTTTATCGACATCATAGCCGAGGAGTGCCAAGATGTGGACATCTTCGGGACGAATACCTACCGGGGCGTTTCATTCGGTGATATGTTCCAGGTGGTAAAAGACAAGCTCGACATGCCGATCATGTTCACGGAATTCGGGGCCGATGCGTATAACGCCAAGGAAAATACCGAAGACCAGAAGATGCAAGCCTACTATATGGTGGGCAACTGGGAGGAAATCTACGCAAACGCAGCTGGCCTTGGGAAAGTAGGCAACTCTATCGGTGGCTTCACCTTCCAGTTCAGCGACGGCTGGTGGAAATATGGGTTTGACGACCGGGAAAACGCCGATGTGCACGACAATACAGCGTCTTGGTCTAACGGCGGTTATGGCATAGACTACGTCGAGGGGGAGAATAACATGAACGAAGAGTGGTTTGGCATTTGCGCCAAAGGGCCGACTAACGAAAGAGGCCTGTACACGCTCTACCCAAGGGCCGCGTACTATGCGCTGAAAGAAGCACACCAGTTAGACCCCTACGCTGAGGGCACTACTGCCGAAACGGTAAACGCTTACTTTGAAGGCATCAACCTCATGGATGCCGTACTAAGGGCAAGGGGGGACAAAGCAGCTCGCGGGAGCAAGAAGAAAATCGAACTGAGCAACTTCAGAGCAGAATTTGAAACCTTCAACACGGGGGGCAAGCTAATCACCACACCCAGTGAGCCGGACCCCGCCGCCGTCTCTGACCCGTCGCTGGCCACTTATCCAGATGAACTGGGCTTTGACCACATGCAGTCTTTCTTTTTCGGCGTGGAGGCCAATCCCAGCCCGGACTTGAGTGCCAGAGCCAGTTTCAACCTGGTGGGCAACGTGGCGGACAACCCGATCAACGAGATTTTTTACGAAAACATAGCCCGTGACCGGGCCAACCGGACGGATGGCAACCTAAGGCTCTACGATGCCGAGTTCAACTGGCAGGCCGATAATTTTAACCTGCGGGGCTTTTACCGGACCGGCCACTATCACTGGGGCTACGAAGGCGACTTTTTCGGCTTGTACCCGGAAGCCAACTACGGCCCCAACCTCGACCTTTACAACGGCGAAATACTAGGGGTAGAACTAGATGGCAAAAAGGCGCTGGACGGGCTGCACGTGGCTTTTGGCCCTCAGTTGTGGTGGGGTGCCAACCCGGCAGTGCTGGTGAAGTATGGCCGCGAATTAGGCAAATTCAAAGTCACCGGTGTCTTCCACGAAGATATTGATGATGCGCCGGAATTTGTAACCTCTATCGCCGTGCCCCTTCCCAAAACCCGAAGAGCCACTATCCATGTAGAACGGGAACTAGGGCCCTTAGGCATTGAAGTAGGCGGTATCTGGGGCGGGTCCCCGCTGAACGGCCGGAGCTTTCAGATCGTGCAAGGCGACCCCGGCAAATACGAAGTATTCGAGGACCAGATCAGGCCGGAAGACAACTGGGGCGGCAAAGCCAAAGTTACCTTTTCACAAGGGCGGTTCAATTGGTACGCACAGGGTGCCGTAATGGGGCTGGTAGCCAATGGCGGAGCAGACCCCACCCTTACCTTTACCGGATGGCGGTTAAAGGATAGCGGCAGCGGCAACCAAAATCATTTCTTGTCCGGATTCACCTACACGGTCGGCAAATTCCAAATCGCGCCGAACTTCCTGTGGCAAAAACCGCTCGTCGACCCCATCCCCAACGATGTGCCGGCGCCCGGGCGGCTGAGAAATATTATCGATGACCCCTTCGCGGTGAGAGGCAACCGGGAAACCGTTGCCGGAGAATTGCTGGTCACGTTTGACCCTACCCCGGGTACTTGGATGTACGACTGGGACAGCGACCGTAAGGAAGATGCCAAATTTGCCATGAGCGCCGGCTTTGTGTACCGCCACCTGCCGACCAATCAGGATGCCGCAATCGGCTTTTTGGGCAACCGGACCTCCTTCGCGTTTCCAGCTTCTGCCCCCGCGCAAGACCTGTGGGAAGCCAATGTCCGGATGGTCTCTAAAGTCAACCGGGACCTTGGCCTGATCGCCAACGTGCTGGTCGGGACAGACCAGGCCAGAGGCAGCGACGACCGGTTGATCGAACGCTACGCCCTAGACTTGAGAGCCATCTACAAAAAACTGAAGTTAACGTCTCACGTTAAAATTAATGACTGGGGGCCCTTTGATTACCACCGGGACTTCAACCTCACCTATCCCTTGCAGCTCATGTTGGACCTATCCACTACGCTGAGCAAGCCCGATTGGTTTATACTGCCTAGCACTCAGATGGGCGTGCGCTGGACCTGGCGTTCTTTGAACGAATTTTCCCCACGGTACCTCCCGACCGTAACCGCTTCTGAGTTCGCTACCGATCCGGAGATCAGCCCGGTAGGCTTTGACAACGGGCGGGAATGGGAGTTTAGAACTTACATTCACATCAACATCGGTAAATAACAACCGGCACGAAAAAATAAAGCCATGAAAAAGAATATAATCATGAAACCAAACATCCTATTCTTTCTAGGATTCACATTGCTCCTTAGCAATTGTACCAGAGACCTTTCTGAAGAAGCAAAACCAGCTACTTTCCCCCAAAACGGCAATGTTTACCTCGACGGGTTCAGTGCCGGCTTGGAGTATCTGCCATTCGGAGATTCGTACTTGGAGGCTTTTTCGGTAGATGATGAAACCGTCTACGAAGGGGAATCCGCCATGCGGTTTGACGTCCCTAACGTCGGTGACCCGGACGGTGCCTACGCCGGCGCTATTTTCCCCGATTACGGCGGCCGCGACCTGTCCGGCTTCGACGCGCTCACTTTTTGGGCGAAAGCCAGCAAAAAAGGGACCATCAACGAGATCGGCTTTGGGCAGGACTT
>JAAAOU010000063.1 GCA_009908745.1 Bacteroidota bacterium | reverse complement strand
TGGGAAAGGTTTACCCTGAAGGCGAGCGAGCCAAGGGAGTCCTTCAGGGTTGGAAAGTTGGCTAACCGGGCAGCACGAATTGCGGAACGGCCCGCCAACCTTTCAACCGTCAGGCTATATGGCAAGCTAACCTTTCAACTCTTCAACCTCTGAGCAGGAAGATTGGAAGGTTGGAAAGTTGAAAGGTTGAAAGGTTGGGAAAGGTTTACCCTGAAGGCGAGCGAGCCAAGGGAGTCCTTCAGGGTTGGAAAGTTGGCTAACCGGGCAGCACGGATCGCGACACGGCCCGCCAACCTTTCAACACTACAACGCTGCAACTTTTCAACTCCCGCCAGCTAGCCCGCAGCCGCCTCCACCTCAATCGCCATCCCAAAGGTATCCTCCGCGAATGCGCCCTCATCGTAGACCAGGTTGCCGTTGACGAAAGTCTTGAGCACCTTGTTGTGGAAAGTCGTACCCTCCAGCGGGGACCAGCCGCACTTGTACAGCAGATTGTCTTTGGCTACGGTCCAAGAGTGGTTCAGATCAACTAGGACCAAATCAGCATAGTAGCCCTCGCGGATGTAGCCGCGCTCGGCCATGCGGTAAAGGCGGGCAGGGTTGTGGCACATCTTCTCCGCGATTTTCTCCAGCGAAATCTTGCCCTGATAGTGGAACTCCAGCATACAGTTGAGGGTGTGCTGTACCATGGGTGCGCCGGACATGGACTGGAAATAGGGCTTTTGCTTTTCCTCCAGGGTGTGAGGCGCGTGGTCGGTGGTGACAAGGTCGATGCGGTCATCGAGCAAAGCTTTGAGCAAGCCTTCCTTGTCCTTTTTGGTCTTGATGGCCGGGTTCCATTTGATGAGGACGCCCAGCCGCTCGTAGTCCTCATCGGAGAACCAGAGGTGGTGTACCGATACCTCGGTGGTGATCTTTTTCTCTTCCAGCGGGATGTCGTTGCGGAACAGGTGGGTCTCCGCCTCGGTGGTCAGGTGCAAGATATGGAGGCGGGCACCGTGCTTTTCAGCCAGGCCAATGGCACGCTCGGTGGCTTCGTAACAGGCTTCCGTACTGCGGATGATGGGGTGGAACTTCACCGGCACGTCATCACCGTACATTTCCCGGTACTTTTCCTCATTCTGCTCCACGATCTGCTCTTTTTCCGAGTGGATGGCGATGATGGAATCGCAATTGGCAAACAGCTTTTCCATCGTCTCCGGGTTGTCAGCCAGCAGGTTGCCTTTTTTGGTGAAGTACAGGCCGTCATCGGAAACGCCCATCAGCTTGCTGGTATCGGTTTGGATCACCTCGTCGAGATTGTCGCCGTTGACGCCCAAGAAGAAGGAATAGTTGGCCAGCGATTTTTGGGAAGCGATCTCGTATTTTTCGTTCAGGCGCTCCAGTGTCAGGGTATTGGGGATGGTGTTGGGCATATCAATAAAGGAAGTCACGCCGCCAGCCACAGCCGCTTTGCTTTCGGTGTGCAGGTCGGCCTTGTGGGTCGCCCCCGGGTCCCGGAAATGCACCTGCCCGTCGATAATACCCGGGAAGAGGTGTTTGCCTTTTCCATCAATGACTTTATCCGTTGGCTGCGCCTCTATGGCTCCGATTTGCTCAATACGCCCCTCGGCGAGGAGCACATCGGCGACAAATGATTTTCCTTCGTTGACAATGGTTGGGCCTTTGATTAAAATCCGCTGGTTCATGCTTGGTTTGTAGTTTCGTTCGATAGACTTGTTCTGAATGCTATGGCTGATGTTGCCCAAAGCTACGAAATTCTGTGCGGGTGGGCTGGAGGCTGTTTGGTAAAAACTACTGTCTCGACTTGCCCGTCTTTTCAGGCTTAGCAATAGCCTTATTGGTAAAGACGGTGTAGTTTAGCCGCCCGCTCCGCAATAGCCTGCCTCAGGCCATTCGGCTGCAATACTTCAACGGTCTCGCCGAAGGAAAGCAGAAGGTTCTCCAACTCCATATTGTGGCAGAGGTGGAGAGAAAATACTACAGCGCCATCCTCCTCTTGCTTCACTATTTGCTGAGTGGGATGGAGGGGCTTGGTTGCGATGTAGCGCGCCCGTTCTGGGTTGGCGCGGAGCAACACTTTCTCCGGCTCGCGCTCTGCGGATACCGATACGCCGATTACATGCTGGAAGTAGCGGTCGGGGTGAAAACGATAGTCTTCTATGAATTTTTCCAGCCGATAGAAAGCCGCCTCCCGAATCCGATCCAACGCATAAGTCCTTATCGCCTGTTCGGCGTGATCGAAGGCAAATTTGCCCAAAACCTCTATTATGATGCAAAAGGTAAAATATATAGTCTTGGCTGCGATGGTTACCTCGCTTGCAGCCTGCGCCCCCACTATCGACGGCTCCTCGGAAGAAGCGATGGAGGCATCTATCGACGCCATGAAGGAAAGCTTGCCCGCTGAACAGCAAGCGGAGTTCGAGCAAGCCCTGCAACTCATCGCGATGGACGGTATGAACCTGGGCGACTTGATGCAGGGGGAAAAAGGAGCCGAGCAAATAATACAGCGATACGCCGAAGACCTAGATGGCTTGACCGCTGAGGAGGTGATCGCCAAGGGAGAGGCTATTGAAGCCGAACAAGCCCGCAAGAAAAAAGCGCAAGCCCAGCTCGAAATCGAAGAGCTCTACCAAAAGAAAACGGAAGCCGAACAGCAGCGACAACAACTGCAAGCCTTTGAAGTCCAAAAGTCCCGTTTCTACAAGCGCAAGGACTACTTCGGCTCCTTGGAGCCCATCATTGAGCTGACCGTCAAGAACGGTACCGACACGGCGATATCAAGGGCCTATTTCAAAGGCACATTAGCCAGCCCAGAACGTGCTGTCCCCTGGCTGGCCGACAACTTTAACTACGAAATATCCGGTGGGCTGGAACCGGGAGAGACGACTACCTGGAAGCTAGCCCCTAACCAATTCTCGGACTGGGGCACGGTGGATGCACCTAAAGACGCTATTCTCACCGTGGAAGTACTAAGGCTGGATGGCCCCGATGGGGAGGAACTCTATTCCGCTCTGATATTTGGAAAGGAAGAAGAAGAGCGCCTTATGGAATTGCTGAAGGACTACCCCGAATTTAAACGTTAGGATTTTTGCGTATATGACACGCATCTATTTATTTTATGGCTGCCGGGTGCCGCCTGGCAGCTTTTTTCATTACCTTTTATGTAGCGTTAAGTTAGCCCCCCTTAATCTAAAAATTACTCTTATGGGACTTTTCAACAAACTGATGGGCAATGCCGGTGCCGCTAAACCGGAAGACTTAGAAGCCAAATACGGCGACCTCCTGATTGAGGACGAGCACTTTGACATCGGCTTTCAGCTTCTGCGCGATGTCTTTATTTTTACGAATAAACGGCTGATCCTAGTGGATGTGCAAGGCATCACGGGGCGTAAAGTGGAATACCTCTCCCTACCCTACAAAAGCATATCCCGCTTCAGTATTGAATCCGCGGGCACCTTCGACTTGGATGCCGAACTGAAAATCTGGATTTCCAGTGCCTCCGAGCCTGCCGTTAGCAAACAGTTCAATAAATCGGTCAATATCTACGAAGTACAGCAGATGCTGGCGAGTTATGTACTGTAAGCAATGCCCTGGCAAGATTGAGGCTGAGGTCGGGGTTGAGACCAACGCAGTTCCTCCGCAGGGAGCGACAGCAAGCTGTCGCCGCAAGGGTGCCCCTCAACCTCAACCTTGACCTCAACCTTGACCTCAACCTCATCCTACCCGCCCACCCATTTCCCAAAATTCCCTATCTTCCCACCCAAACCAAAATCTCGCGCATGCTCACCGGACAACTCCGCAACGAAGTCGACAAACTCTGGGAAACCTTCTGGACC
>JAAAOU010000148.1 GCA_009908745.1 Bacteroidota bacterium | reverse complement strand
GCAGGCGTTTTTCGCGGGCTTGCTGCCGCTCTTCGGCTTGCTGTTGGGTGGGGGCGCTAGGCGCTGTACTGTCACGCAACCGTTGAAAGGCCGGGGGAAGGGTGTCGAGGGAAGTGACCCGCTCTGGCTTTCGGCGCATCAGCCAAAGCATGGCGATGGCATGGCGGCAGGGGGTATAGCGCTCTTGGCAGCTGCAGCGGCTGTGCTGGCCGTCCAGTTTGACGATAGTGTAGTGGGTTGTGGCCGTTGAGCTTTGGCACTCGCCCCACACCCATTGCCCATCGGTGTGCAAAGGGCCCCATCTGCGGGAGGAAGCGAGCTGCCGGCCTTTATCGAGCAGCAGGGCATTGGGTGCCCACTGCCGGATTTTCTCGTAGGTCCATTCCAAGGTATCGTAGGTTAATCATCGGCATCGAGTATGCCCATCTGTTGCATCGCCCTTTCAGAGGCACTCTGCTCCGCGCTTTTCTTGTTGAAGTCGTCGGCAGTAGCTACTTTTTTGCCGTTGACTAACACGGCAACTTTGAAGCGGTCACGTTTTTCAAATTTGTAACGAGCCAAGAGTTTGTAGTCTACCTTCTGGCCGTTTTTCTGGCACCATTCCAGCAGTTGGCTCTTGTAATTATCGTCTAGCGTTTCCAGTTCATGCACGTCGACGTAGCTGCGGAGGATTTTGCGGACGACGAAGCGCTTGGTACCGACGTAGCCTTTTTCCAGGTAGACGGCGCCGACTAGAGCCTCTACAGCATTGCCGAGCATGGAGCGGCTGAGGCGGGTGTTGTTGTATTCGTTCAGCAGTACGTCCAGCCCCATTTTGTCGCCGATCTGGTTGAGGGACTTGCGCTTGACGATCTTAGAGCGCATTTTGGTCAGAAAGCCCTCGTCACTATTGGGGTACTTTTTGAACAGGTACTCTGCGACGATGGTACCCAGTACGGCATCGCCTAAGTATTCCAAACGTTCGTTATTTTGGATGGCATACCCTTTGTCCGAAGAGGTTGATTTGTGCGAAAAAGCCAGCTTGAAGATCGACAGCCGGGCAGGCACAAAGCCGATTAACGAACGCAGACGGCGGGCGAATGTCCGGTCTTCGGAGATAAACAGGTTGTAGACTTTAAAAATATACCGCAGTAAAACCATCCTTTAGGTACTATAGCGCGCTGGCGCTAGGCTTCAAATTTTTTGATGATAAGCGAGGAGTTGTGCCCGCCAAACCCAAAGGTATTGCTGAGCATAGCTCTTACTTCTCGTTCTTGTGATTCGTTGAAAGTGAAATTGAGTTTGGGGTCGAGCTCGGGGTCGTCCGTGAAGTGGTTGATCGTCGGCGGTACAAAGCCATGCTGTATGGCAATGATACCAGCGATGGCCTCGATAGCGCCGGCCGCCCCAAGCAAGTGGCCCGTCATGGACTTGGTGGAACTGATGTTCAAGTTGTAGGCATGCTCGCCAAACACCTGCTGAATAGCTTTCACCTCGGCGATGTCGCCAAGTGGGGTAGAGGTGCCATGCACATTGATGTAGTCGATGTCAGCGGGTGACATGTTCGCATCCTCTAATGCGATGCGCATCACGTCGCTCGCACCTAGCCCGTCTGGGTGGGGGGCAGTGATGTGGTGGGCGTCAGCTGTAGCGCCAGCCCCTACGACTTCTGCGTAGATTTTAGCACCGCGTTGTTGGGCATGCTCCAGGCTTTCGAGTACCAGCGTACCGGCTCCTTCCCCGAGCACGAAGCCTTCACGGTCGGCATCGAACGGCCGGGAAGCGGTCTTGTAATCGTCGTTGCGGGTGGAGAGGGCTTTCATAGCGTTGAACCCGCCCATGCCAGCTTTGGAAACAGCGGCTTCAGACCCACCGGTGATGATCATGTCCTGCCGGCCGAGCCGGATGTAATCGAAGGCTGTGGAGATGGCGTGGGAAGCTGAAGCACAAGCGGATACCGTAGCGAAGTTGACGCCCCGGAAGCCATACTTGATAGAAATCAAGCCCGCTACGATATCTGAGATCATTTTGGGGATCATGAAAGGATTGTACCGGGGTATCCCATTGCCGGTGATATACTCCTCAATTTCTTTTTCCAAGGATTTCAGGCCGCCGATGCCAGAGCCCCAAATGACACCCACGCGGGCGGGGTCCTCTTTGTCGTGCTCCACGCCAGCGTCTTTCATCGCTTCATCGGTGCTGACCATACCGTAGACGGCAAAGTCGTCCATACGGCGGATTTCCCGGCGGTCGATTATTTCTTCGGCCTTCAGGTCTTTGATTTCGCAAGCAAACTTGGTCTTGAAGTTGGAAGCATCAAAATGCGTAATCTGATTGGCACCACTGACGCCATCACGGAGCGCTTTGGTATACGCTTGGATATTATTACCGATAGGTGTCACGGCACCCAGTCCTGTTACGACAACCCTATTCATTGGCTCTACTTGATTTTTGTTCTGCGCCCTGCCATCACTTGCAGGGAATGAAGGTTACCGGCTTTGGGTAACTACGATAAGGAGTGGCTGGCAAAAGGACGCCAAAGCGTTGGTTAGCTTTCGTTTAGTAGTGAGGGGGCAAGCACTCGTTTTGTGCCTGCGGAAAAAATCAGGGACTTCACCGAGGAAGCCCCTGATAAGGTATCTTAAAAGATAGATTTGATCGCGATTAGCTTTCAACTTGCGACTCCAGATAAGTGACGGCCTGACCTACGGTCTGAATTTCTTCGGCCTGCTCATCCGGAATAGCGATGTCGAATTCTTTCTCGAATTCCATGATCAATTCCACAGTGTCCAGAGAGTCGGCACCCAAGTCGTTGGTAAAATTAGCGTCCGGGCTCACCTCTCCTTCGTCAACACCTAATTTGTCGACGATGATTTTCTTAACTCTTTCTGCAATGCTAGACATAAGTGAATTCGCTTTAATTGGTTTACGATTGCGATGCAAAGAAACGTAGACTTCATATCATAACCAAAGTTTTTCAGAAAAAAACTTCCCTGCCGCCTCGGCTCAAATCCCCTGCTATTGCTGGGGATCAGCCGATGAGCACTAAGTTTTGCTAGGGTCTTCTACGGGGCAAAGGCTTTTATTGGAAAACTTATTCGCACCTTTTTAATGGCGTCATGTTTGATTATTTTTGAGATAAACGTACTTTTACCTGCCTTGATTATTGTACTTTGTACACTTAGTTGGGGATAAAAGCCACTTTTGTTTTTAATCCCAAACTCAATTAAAATCTGCACCCGCATGAAAATCGTTGACCACCAAAACACTAAAATTGTTGCGACTGTGGGCCCGGCCTGCAATACCTACAATAAGCTTTTGGAGCTTGTACAGGTCGGGGTGGACGTTTTCCGCCTCAATTTTTCCCACGGCACGCATCAGGACCATCAGCAGGTCATTGACCACGTCACCTATATCAACGAGAAATACAACCTACATATCAGCCTACTTGCCGATTTGCAAGGGCCCAAGCTCCGGGTTGGCCAAATGGAAGGCGATGGGCTCAAGCTTGCCGAAGGTGACGTCATCACGCTGGTCAATGAAAAGTGCGTGGGGACGATGGAAAAAATCTACATGAGCTACGACCACTTCGCCCGCGATGTGAAGGTAGGGGAACGGGTGCTCGTGGATGACGGGAAGCTGGTGTTCGAAGTCATTGAAACCAACGGGGAGGACCGCGTGCGATTGAAAACGCTTTTTGGCGGGACGCTGCAGTCCAACAAGGGGGTCAACTTACCCAACACGAAGATATCGCTGCCTTCCTTGACAGAAAAAGACTTGATTGATCTCGAGTACATTCTTACACAACCTTTCAACTGGATTGCCCTTTCGTTTGTACGCCATCAACGCGATTTGAAAGACCTGCGCCGGCGTA
>JAAAOU010000354.1 GCA_009908745.1 Bacteroidota bacterium | reverse complement strand
CGTAGCCGAGGGCAACCCATGCGCCACCGCGCCAAAAGCGACGCCTATTGCCAGTCCCTCCGGAATATTATGCAGCGTAATAGCCAGCACCAACAGCACGCTGCGCTGCCAGCTCGTCGGTATGCCTTCCGCTTCTCCCATTTCCCCCCCGATATGAAGATGAGGGAGGATTTTGTCTAATCCCGCGATGAAAAAAGCACCCGCCACAAATCCGGTTAAGGCCGGAAACCACTCGGGCATCGTACTGACCTCCTTCGCCATGTCTATAGCGGGGGCCAGCAGCGACCAAAAACTCGCGGCGATCATCACGCCGGCCGCCATGCCCAGCATCGCGTCTAGTACTCTTTGGTTAACGCCTTTGAAAAAGAATACCAAGCTAGCCCCCAGGGCAGTAATACCCCAAGTGAATAGGGTGGCGAATAAAGCCTGTACGGGCGGAGAAAATGGGGCAAGGAAATCGAGGATAGCCTGCATGCGTGTTTTTCGTTTGGTCGTAAAATAGCAATTTGTTTACGAAACCGCCTCGCCGTACTCAGGTTCGGCGACAGTGATAACATCTAAGGGTGGATAGCTGTTACAGTATGGAACGCAAGCGATACTATGTCTTTCGCCATCCAACAGCAAATACGGACACTTGCCCGGCAACGCGGCCCCCAAAAGACGTTTTGCCCCTCGGAGGTTGCCCGTGCCTTGTTCCCCGACAACTGGCGGCCTCAAATGCCGACTGTCCGCCAAGCCGCCCGCCAACTTGCCCAAGCCGGGGAGGTGCGCATTTTGCAATCCGGCCAAGAAGTAGATATCGATCAGGCGAAGGGCCCGATCCGCATACAGCTGGCCACTCCATCTATTCAGCCACAAGCGGCTTTCATCACTCGAGAGCTGCAGCCGGACAGCCCGTTTCGGCAGCAACTGGAAAAAGCGGGCTGGAAAGCAAGCGGCCAATCCTTGATCCACTTCAAAGCGGTCCCTTTTGAGCGGGTGCCGGCTACCGATTGGATCTTTTTCTACAGCAAACGCGCTGTGAGGTATTTTTTCGAGCAGTTGCCCGCCCCCCTGAAACAGTCAGTTAAGCTTGCAGCTGTTGGGCCAGGCACCGCTGAGCAATTACGCCAGCGGGGTGTGCAGCCTGCATTTACCGGCAATGGCATTCCGCAGGAGGTTGCCCATGATTTTGGGCGTGCAGCTAAACGGCAACACGTGCTTTTCCCGCAGGCCCGCCATTCGCGCCAGTCCGTGCAAAAAGCATTGGGGCAGCGCATTCAGGCGCAAACGCTGGTGGTGTATGACAATAGGCCATTACGGGATGTACCCTTGTCGCGAGCGCAGGTGCTGGTATTTACCAGCCCGCTGAATGTAGAGGCGTATTTTCGTCAGCACCAACTGCTCGCCGGCCAGCAAACGGTAGCTATTGGGCAGCCAACTGCGGAGGCACTCGGCGCTTTAGACATAGCGCCCAAGGTAGCGGCAGCCCCCGACGAAGAGGCATTGGCGAAAGCCGTATTGAAGTTGGCAAGCGCTTAATCATAGGTGCTGCTGTACAGAAACGAAAACCAAAACCAAGCATATGAATTACCGCACTTTAGGCAAAACCGGCTACAAAGTTTCCGAAATCAGCCTCGGTACCTGGCAGGTCGGCGGCAAATGGGGTAGCCCTTTCGACCATGAACTAGCCGACAACATACTCCACACCGCCGTAGACCAAGGCGTCAACTTCATCGATACCGCCGACGTCTACGAAGGTGGGGAAAGCGAAAAAGCCGTGGGCCGCCTCGTCCGCAACCGCAGCGAGCGCATCTACGTGGCGACCAAGTGCGGCCGGCAGCTCAACCCCCATACGAGCGAAGCCTACCAGCCTGCTGCGCTACGGCAGTTTGTAGAAGACAGCCTGCGTAATATGCAGCTTGATACCCTGGACCTCATCCAATTGCACTGCCCGCCCACCGATGTGTACTACCGCCCGGAAATTTTTGAGCTGTTCAGCCGTTTGAAGGATGAAGGAAAAATACAGCACTTAGGCGTCAGCGTAGAGCGGGTAGAAGAAGGGCTGAAAGCGATCGAATACCCTAATGTCAGCACAGTGCAGATCATCTTCAATATGTTCCGCCACCGGCCCTCGGAGCTGTTCTTCCGGGAGGCTAAGGCTCGGAATATTGGCGTGATCGTACGGGTGCCGCTTGCTAGCGGCCTGCTGACCGGCAAGTTTACCAAAGACAGCAAGTTCCTGGAAGGCGACCACCGCCACTTCAACCGCGAAGGGGAGGCTTTCGACAAAGGGGAGACCTTTTCCGGTGTCGACTACGAAACCGGCCTGAAGGCCGTAGAGGCGTTGGAAGCGCGTTTTCCCGGCAAGGCGCCTTTGGCCCAATTGGCCCTGCGGTGGGTGCTGATGTTTGACGCGGTGAGCAGCGTGATTCCCGGAGCCAGCCGGCCCGAGCAGATACGATCCAATGTCGAAGCCAGCGATCTGCCGCCCCTGACGGTGGAAGAAATGGCAGCGGTGCGGGAGGTTTACTACCAGTATATCGCCCCGCAGGTGCATCAGCGGTGGTAGGCTTTGTCATGAATAAGGGAGTTGTTTTAGTTGTTTTTGTCACAAATAAGGGGTTATTTATGACAACTTTTGTCACAAATAAGGGGTTATTTATGACAAATATGCTTGTTGATCATGAAAAAACGCAAAGCGGCAAAGGACCTTCAAGCTTGGGTAGATTCCCCTAACCGCAAGCCCTTGTTGATACGCGGGGCAAGGCAGGTAGGGAAATCTACACTCGTGCGCATGATCGGTGGCACCTTTGACCACTTCATAGAGCTCAATGCGGAAAAGCCCAAAGTACAAGCGTTTTTCCAACGGCATAAAGAAGTTGAGGAATTACTGCGTGCCTTGTTCTTCGAAGAAGGTATCAGCGCGGTTAAGGGCAAAGTGCTACTGTTCATAGATGAAATTCAAGAATCCCCGGAGGCTATCCGTATGCTTCGGTATTTCTACGAAGAACGGCCGGATATTTATGTGATCGCTGCGGGCTCGCTATTGGACTTTTCGCTCGGGGAGGTGCGTAGCTTTCCCGTAGGACGTATCACTTATTACTATTTACATCCACTTAACTTCGAAGAGTTTCTGGAATGGAAGGGAGAAGAGGCTGCCTTACAGGCGCTGCAGGCCATGCCGGTGCCTGACTATGCGCATCAAAAGCTAAGAGCGTTGTTTCACGAGTATGCCTTGGTGGGTGGAATGCCCGAAGCGGTATCGCTGTACACGGAGGGACAAGGTGCTGCTGTTTCTTCTTCTGTATACGCAGACCTTTGGCAGGCTTATTTAGATGATGTCGAAAAGTATACGACTAACAGTACGCAGCGGCAGGTCATCCGACACGTCATCCGCACAGCACCTTTGGAGCAAGACCGGATCAAATTTGCTGGCTTCGGCCAATCGAACTACGGTTCCCGGGAAGTAGGGGAGGCTTTACGCAACCTAGAACTAGCGCGTGTGATTCGGCTCGTTTATCCCACTACTCGATTAAAACCGCCGGTAGTGGGGGATTTGAAGAAACGTCCCCGCTTGCAGTTCATTGATACCGGTTTGTTGAACCACGCGCTGCACCGCGGGTTCATCCTGCAACACTTGTTGACGCAGGAATTGATCGCCCTGCATGCGCAAATGGACTTCCAGCCTCATTTTTGGGTGCGGGAAAAAGCGAATGCCAATGCAGAGGTAGACCTGGTCCACGCGCACCGAGGACTGCTTTTGCCCATAGAAATTAAAGCTGGTGCTCAGGGCCGCTTGCGTTCTTTGCATCAGTTTGTGGAACGTAGTGGCCACGCTATTGCATTGCGTTTTTTGAATAACACGTTCTCGCACGAGGCAGCGCGCACCCCCAATGGACACG
>JAAAOU010000262.1 GCA_009908745.1 Bacteroidota bacterium | reverse complement strand
GCTATAGGCGAATACGTAGCAGACTTGTACGTGCTGGCGGAGCATGGCTTCTTTGACGACCTCGGCGTGACTTCCGAAGTATTCTACCAGCCTTTCCTCAACGATTTCATCGAGCTGGGCAAAGCAACAACTCGCGCCGTACGCAACCGGCTCTCCGAAATACTGGACGACGACCTGGACGAATGGGACGCCAGCCAACTGGCTGATTACTTCCTGCACCGGCAGGATGAGGTGGAGATGCTGCTGCCGATACGCGTAGGCGACTACACCGATTTTTACTCCAGCCGGGAGCATGCGACCAATATAGGCACCATGTTCCGCGGCAAAGAAAACGCGCTCATGCCCAACTGGCTGCACCTGCCGGTAGGCTACCACGGCCGGGCCTCTTCCATTGTCGTATCCGGCACGCCTGTCACCCGCCCGATGGGCCAGCAATTGCCAAAAGACGCGGAAGCTCCAGTCTTTGGCCCATCCAAATTATTAGATTTCGAACTTGAGATGGCTTTTGTCGTCGGGCAGAATACGGAGCTGGGCGACCGTGTGCCGGTGGGCCAAGCCGAAGACTACATCTTTGGGCTGACCCTTTTCAACGACTGGTCGGCCAGGGACATCCAAAAGTGGGAATATGTGCCGCTCGGCCCTTTTCTGGGCAAGAGCTTTGCCTCCACCGTTTCCCCTTGGATTGTGACCCTTGATGCCTTGGAACCTTTCCGAACCGAGGGCCCGGCGCAGGAGCCTACTCCCCTGCCCTATCTGCGGTCAGATGGTGCCCATAGCTTTGACATACAGCTGAGCGTAGACATTCAGCCGGAAGGCGGACAGGCTAAAACGGTTTGCCATTCCAATTTCAAGTATCTGTACTGGACGATGGCCCAGCAGTTGGCCCACCATACCGTCAATGGCTGCAACATCAAGGTCGGTGATATGATGGCCTCGGGCACCATCAGCGGCCCTACGGAAGACTCTTATGGCTCTATGTTGGAAATTTCCTGGCGGGGTAGCAAGCCGGTCCCCATGCCCGACGGCAGCGAACGCAAGTTTATCCAAGACAAAGACCATGTCATCCTACGCGGGTTCTGCGAAAAAGATGGGGTGCGTATTGGTTTTGGCGAAGCGGCAGGCCAGTTGATGCCAGCGCGGGAGGAGTAGCGGCCCCGATCCACAGGGGGCAATTTTAACTGGGAAAGTACGCACTAACGTGCAAAAACAGCTCGATTATGCACCAATCTTTTCGTGTTGTTCTGCTGTTGGCCGGGCTTGGCCTATGGCTTGGGCTACCCGCGCAAAATGCTTGGCAGCGGGCGGCGGACCGTTTAGCGAATCACCCTAGCTTAAAGCATGGCAGCATCAGCTTGTGCGTGGTAGAAGTAGAAAGCGGGCGGACCGTTGCCGCTGTGTCCCCGGGTCAAAGCTTGCGCCCCGCCTCCAATTTGAAAGTACTTACTACTGGAAGCGCTTTGGCTATGCTAGGCCCCAACTACCGGTATACCACCAGCCTTTCCTACGAAGGGCAAATCAACGGGGAAGGGCAACTACAGGGCGATTTGGTCCTGTCTGGCAACGGCGACCCTACCTTGGGCAGTGCCGAAATGGAGGGCAAGCCCGGGCCAACCCGCCTATTGCGGCAGCTCCGCCTTTCGGTGCAACGGGCGGGTATCCGGCAGGTAAAAGGGGCAATCGTAGCGGATGCGCATGTTTTTGGCAGCCAGGCTTACTGCCGCAGCTGGCCGTGGGAAGATTTGGGCAATTACTACGCCGCCGGTGTTTGGTCGCTGAACTGGCACGAGAATATGTACTACCTAGATTTTCAGCAAGCCGCACAGGGCCGTCGCCCCGGCATAGCGGGTACCCGCCCCAGTATCCCCGGTTTGACGCTGGTCAACGAGCTGACGAGCGGCGCGCCGGGCAGCGGCGACCAAGCTTATCTTTTTGGCGGGCCTTACCAAATGGAGCGGTATGTACGGGGCAGTATCCCTGCGGGCAGTGGGCGGTTCAGCATAAAGGGCTCCATCCCCAACCCGCCGCTGTTTTTAGCGCAGGAGCTGCGGCGCAGTCTGTCGGAAGTTGCCATCGGCAGCGGGCCGCCCGACGTACGATTCCATCCTTCGGCAGGCAATGCTGGCCCAACCCTTTTCACCCACCGCTCCCCTACCCTTGCGGCTATCGCAGGCCGTTGCAACATGAAGAGTGTCAATCTGTACAGCGAAGCGCTGCTGCGGACGATCGGGCTGGAACGCGGTCCGGAAGCCAGCCCAGCCGGCGGTATTGAGGCGATGCGGCAGTACTGGGAGGGCCGGGGGTTGAGTTGGTCGGGTGTGTACTTGGAAGACGGCAGCGGCTTGTCGCCCTCCAATGCCGTACCTGCCCGTTTTTTGGCGGCGTTTATGCGCAAAATGGCGGTAGGGCCGGCAAAGGCGGCAGCGGCGTTTCGCGCCTCCTTGCCCGTTGCGGGCCGGAGCGGTTCTATGCAATACAGTCTGCGAGGGACAAGGGCAGAAGGGCGGCTACGGGCGAAAACGGGCACGATGAGGCGGGTGCGGGCTTTCACAGGCTACGCGACGGCGCGCGGCGGCCAGGAGTTGGCCTTCGCGGTGATCGTCAACGATTTTAGCGGCTCGGGCGGGAGGATGCGGCAATTGCTGGAACAATTCCTGCTGGCCCTGTGTGAAAATTGAGCGAAAAAGCTGTTAACTTTGGGGAAATTACCATTATGAAGTACCTGTTGCCTACCCTACTCATTGCGTACTGCCTGCTCTCGGTCTGGGCTTGCCAATCTGACACCTCCAACACCCAACAAAGCAAGTCGGCAACCTCGCATATCTCCGACAGTGCTCACCACGCGCCTGAAACCTCCACCGCAGAAGAAGCGCCACAGGTAAAGGAAAAGGAGATGTACGAAAATACCAACCGCATGGTGTGGCAGAAACCCGACCTGATCATGAATATGATGGGCGATTTGAGCAATAAGACGGTGGCGGACATCGGGGCGGGAACCGGCTTTTTCGCTAAGCGGCTGGCCAAAGAAGCGGAGAAAGTCATCGCCATTGACGTCGACCAGCGTTTTCTCAACTACATCGACAGCGTGAAAGTGTTGGAAATGCCTGAACGCGAACAGGCCAAGTTGGAAACGCGGCTGGCTCAACCCGACGACCCCAATCTCGCCCCTGGCGAAGTCGATGTTATCATGATCGTAAACACCTTTATTTACATCCGGGACAAGAAGCAGTATTTACAGACGCTCAAGCGCAGCCTGTCGGAAGGCGGGGAACTCTTCATCATCGACTTTAAGAAAAAACGCACCGACCTTGGGCCCCCTTCTAAAATCCGTATGCCGCTTTACCAAATTGAGGATATGCTGTACGAAGCGGGCTACACCGACATACACGCCAATGATACCGCGCTGGATTACCAGTATATCATCAGCGGCAGCAAGCCGGCGGTTACTTCAAGATAAGCTTTTCGCGTTCCGGCCCCGTGGAAATCATAGTTACTTCTACCTCCAACTGGTCTTCTAAAAAGAGCAAATAATCCCGGGCTTGTTCCGGCAGCTGGCCGTAGGAGGAGACCCGGTCCAAATCCCGCACCCAACCGGGATGCTTTTGGTAGACGGGTTGCAGGTCTACGTCGCAGATATCGTAGGGCAATTGCCGGGTTTCCTTCCCGTCTACGCGGTAGGCGGTAGCGGTTTCCAGCTCTTCAAATTGGTTGAGCACGTCGATTTTGGTAATCACCAACTGCGTGACGCCATTGAGCATGATGGTGTAGCGCAATTGCGGCAGGTCAATCCAGCCACAGCGGCGCGGCCGGCCGGTGGTAGCACCAAACTCGCCCCCCTCTGCCCGCAAGCGTTCGCCGACTTCTCCGTGCAATTCAGTAGGGAACGGGCCGGAGCCAACGCGGGTACAGTACGCTTTGGAAATGCCGATGACCTCGCCGATTTTTGACGGTGAGACGCCTAGCCCCGTACATACGCCAGCGGTGATCGTATTGGAAGAGGTCACATAAGGGTAGGTACCGTAGTCGATATCGAGCATAGAGCCTTGCGCGCCTTCCGCCAGTATTTTTTTCCCGTCATCGAGGGCATTTTGTATGAAGTATTCGCCATCCACCATAGGCAGTTGGCGCAGCAATTCGATGCTTTCCATCCAGCGCTGCTCCTCGGCTTTCAAGTCAAAATCGACTTCTGGGTAAATAGCCAGCAGGCGCATGTGCTTTTCTTTCAGGGCTTCGTAGCGTTCTTGGAAATTGGCCTGGTGCAGATCGCCCGCGCGCAGGCCATTGCGGCCCGTCTTGTCCATGTAGGTCGGCCCAATACCTTTGAGGGTAGAGCCAATCTTAGATTTGCCTTTCGCATTTTCGGAGGCGGCGTCGAGGTAGCGGTGGGTGGGTAAGATCAGATGGGCTTTGCGGGCCATGAGCAGCCGGCCTTGGTAGTCTACACCTGCTTTTTTGAGGGAAGCCACTTCTTCGGCCAACACGATGGGGTCTACTACCACGCCGTTTCCGATCAAGTTGATCAAGCCCGGACGGAATATGCCGGAGGGCACCGTGTGCAAAACGAATTTTTTGCCGTCGAAAATAAGCGTGTGCCCGGCGTTGGGCCCACCTTGAAAACGGGCGACTACATCGTATTGGGTCGCCAGGTAATCCACAATTTTGCCCTTGCCCTCGTCGCCCCATTGTAGGCCGAGGAGTACGTCAATTGCCATTTCTCTTTTGGTTTAAGCTGGTTTGTTTTGGGCGCTGCTACGCCTTTTTCGTAAAGGGTGCAAAATAAAAAAACCTGAGGGATATATGGAATCCGCCAGCTTATTTCGAGTTGGGCAGGCTCAAGCGGCAACCTCGGCAGCCGCCTGCTCAACGGAGGGGCTGATGCGGAAAATGGGTGTGAGTTTGGTCATATTCAGCAGGTCCATGACTTTTTGGGAAGGGTTAGCTACGGCGATGTCGCCCCCTTCTTCCTGCGAGCGGGCGCGCAGGGTGATGAGGAAATTCAAGCCTACGCTGTTCATGTAGCGGATTTGGCTCAAGTCTACGACAAAGCGGGTTTGACCGGCGTCAATACGCTGCTGCACGGCATTTAGTATTTCATTATTGGCATGTTCGCTCAGCAGGTCATGGACTTTGAGGATTTGAATGCCACCATCTTGCTCGTTTATGGAATAGGTCAGGTTCATGCGTTTAGGATGTTCTTTGGTATTGCGGTTTACCGGGGCTCATTGGGAATTTACTGCACTTATTCCGGTGCTGGCCCTCTTTCGGGGCTGGCAGCTACTCGTGGTGAAAAAACAAAGTGCTCAACCGTTTTCGTAGGTTTTAAAAAATTGACTGCCAATTTGATGCAAATCGACAGTTGATGGTGCCCTTCACCACTAGGACTCTTCGATGGTTTGCTCTTCCGTGTTCTTATCGGCGGTACGGGGGCAGGCACCATCGCACTGGCCGTACAGGTTCAGGGAGTGGTGGGTGACTTTGAATTTAAGCAGTTCGCCCATCATGTTTTTGATCTGCTGCACCCGCGGGTCACAGAACTCCAGTACTTTCCCGCAGTCCACGCAGATCAGGTGGTCGTGCTGTTTGTAGCCATAGGACTTTTCGTACTGCGCCAAGTTTTTGCCGAATTGGTGCTTTTTGACCAAATCGCAGCTCACGAGCAATTCCAGCGTATTGTACACGGTAGCCCGGCTGACCCGGTAGTTTTGGTTTTTCATGTGGATATAGAGCGCCTCCGCGTCGAAGTGGTCGTTGCGCTTGTAAATTTCCTCCAAAATGGCGAAGCGCTCCGGTGTTTTACGGAAGTTGTTCTTCTCCAAGTGGGAGGCAAAGATATTTTTGACCTCTTTGATGATTTCCTCTTGTGTTCTGCCTACACTCATAATCCTAAGTTAAGAAACAAAATAATAACACAGCAAAGTGTAGGCCTAAAAGCCCCACCATACTATTCTACCCTAGTAACAGTAGAGATATTGTCTAGGTTTTTGAGCGCTTGTACCGCCATGTACAATTGGTCCCGGTTTTTCACCAGCAAACTAATGCGGCCTTTGAAGTACCCTTCGTCGCCTTCGATGCTGAAGGAGCGGATATTGAGGCCAAGCATGGTGGAAATTTTGTTGGTCAGCCGCTCGATCACGCCGGGCCCATCGTCAATACCGGTAATTTCCAGTTCTACGACGAAAGTGGAGTCCGTAGTAGATACCCATTCTGCTTTCATCACCCGATAGCCGTATTGGGCCATGAGGTTGGTGGCGTTCGGGCAGCTAGAACGGTGGATTTTCAGCCCAGCGTTGGCGGTAAGGTAAGCGAAGATAGCATCGCCCTGCACCGGGTTGCAGCAAGTGGCAAAGGTATAGTCGAAGCGCTCGGCCGGCTCGCCGTTGATCAGTAAGCGGGGCTTGTCCGTCAGCTTGTTGCGGCGGCGGCCGCCTGGCCCCTCCCCTTCGGTGGGCAGCTCCGGTTTGATTTCCACCTTGATCTCTACCAAGTGGCGGGAGCCGTCGTTGTGTACCTCTACGGTATGGGTTTTGAAAATATCGGCCACTGAGATATCGTCCGTTGCAATAGCGTAGTATAGGTCCGCATGGGAATCGAGGTCAAAGTCTTTGACGAGGCGTTCCACGCTTTCCTCAAAGTCGACCTTCATTCCTTTCAGTTTGCGCTCCAGCGTTTCGCGGCCGAGCTCGCCTCGCTTCCGCCGTTCTTCTTTCATGGCAGAGCGGATGCGGGAGCGGGCCTTGCCGGTAATGACCATTTTGAGCCAGTCTTCGCTCGGTTTCTGTTTGTTGTTGGTGATGACCTCCACCTGATCGCCGTTGCGGAGCTGATAGCTCATGGGGACGATTTTGTTGCTTACCTTCACCGCTTGGCAGTGGTAGCCAATGTCGGAGTGTATACTGAAAGCAAAGTCCAGTGCGGTGGCACCTTTCGGCAAAATCTTCATATCGCCGTTGGGGGTGTACACGAAGACCTCCTTGTTGAACAGGTTATTGGAGCGGAAGTCGCCGAGAAACTCCACGGCGTCGCTGTTGGGGTCATCTAGTATTTCGCGCACGCTGTCCAGCCAACGCTCGTAGATGTCCGGGTTTTTGGATACCCCCTTGTACTTCCAATGGGCTGCAAAGCCCCGCTCGGCGATTTCGTCCATGCGCTGGGAGCGGATTTGCACCTCCACGAAGCGGCCTTGGGGGCCGATGACCGTGGTGTGCAGTGACTCGTAACCGTTGGACTTGGGCGTGGTGATCCAGTCTTTCAGCCGCTCGGGGATAGGCGTATGCACATCCGTCACGATGGAGTATATCTGCCAGCACACCAGCCGTTCCTCTTCTACCGGCACATCCACGATGATGCGCACGGCAAAGAGGTCATAAATTTCCTCAAAGGGGACATCCTTCTTTTTGATCTTGTTCCAGATAGAGTGGATGGACTTGGCGCGCCCGGTAATATCGTAGTGGACGTTCAGCCCGTCGATGCGCTCTTTCAGTGGCTCGATAAACGACTGTACGTAAGCATCGCGGGAGCGTTTAGTCTCGGCCAGCTTCTGGGCAATTTCGCGGTACTCGTCCGGCTCGGTGATTTTCATGCAGAGGTCGAGGTACTCGGTACGGATATTGTACAGGCCGAGCCGGTGGGCCAATGGCGCGTAGACATAGCTGGTCTCGGCGGCGATCTTCAGCTGCTTGTGCCGCGGCATAGCGCCCAGCGTACGCATATTGTGCAGGCGGTCCGCCATTTTGATCAGCACCACGCGCACATCGTCGACCAGGGTGCTCAGCACCTTGCGGAAGTTTTCGGCCTGTGGGCTATGGGCGTTGTACGCACTGTCGAGCTTGGTCAACCCGTCTACGATTTTAGCGATGCGGCCACCGAATTGCTTGCGGATGTCCTCCAGCGTGATAGAGGTATCTTCCACCACGTCGTGCAAGAGGGCACAGATGATAGCCGTAGCGCCTAGCCCGATTTCGGCGGCGCAGATTTTCGCTACGGCGATGGGGTGCAGGATATAAGGCTCGCCCGATTTACGGCGCTGCTCGGAGTGGGCACGCACGGCCAGCTCATAGGCTTGCCGGATGTTGACTTTGTCGTCCTCGGAAAGCTTCGCTTTGATGGAGCGCAGCAAATCGCGGTAAGCGCCCTGTATGAGCCGTGTCTCGTCTTGTTGATGTGATGTGATTACCTCTGCCATAGTCGTTGTCCTGCTGGGATTATAAAATGTGTTAATTACTGGGCAATATTTTGATTATCAACAAATTATTTCCGTGTTAGGTTGTGCTTGCCCTCCTATACCGGGAAAGCCCGCTCTCTTGCCAAGCTCTATTGATGATGCTGAAATAGGCGATTGGCACCACGCGCTTGTGTGCTGGGATATGAATGTGGCTGTAGGTGGTGCTTTACAAAACTAAGAAAAAATGTGGGTAATAAAAGCAAAGGGCCGAAAAATAGGCAAGGCTTCGTCCATAGATTTTTCTCCGCCTACAATTAGCATATTCCCCAAAAACACCCTATCTTTGCAGCTCGTTACAAAAATGGAGGCGAGCACACCACGAGTTTCCCTCCATATATGCGGGTGTGGCGAAATTGGTAGACGCGCTAGACTTAGGATCTAGTGCCTCACGGCGTGGGGGTTCGAGTCCCTCCACCCGCACAAGCTTTAAAACCTAGAGGGTGGAGGGGCGAAGAAGTTTATCATGACAAACCGCAGCAAAGCGAAGGTTTCGTCAGGAAGTCCCTCCACCCGCACTACATAGGAGCTATCAGGGTGGTGGTATCCTGACAAACGAAGTTTCGTCAGTGGTCCCTCCACCTGCACAAGCTTTAAAACCTAGAGGGTGGAGGGACCCCGTACAAAGCGGCGCGCAGCAAAGCTTTCGTCGGTAGCCGCTCCAACCGCACAAGAAAAAGGCTGCATGGGCATCGCGCCTGATGCGGCCTTCCTTTTGTAAAGCACATTTATAGACAACAACAACGCCTGTTATATGCCAAAGGTCGAGAAAAAGGATATAGATAACCTCAATGCTGTACTCACGGTCACCCTGGAGAAGAGCGAATACGAGCCCAAATTCAAAGCCGAGCTCAAGAAGTACCGCAAGCAAGCCAACATGAAAGGTTTCCGCAAAGGGCGCACGCCAATGTCTGTACTGAAAAAGATGTACGGCCAGAGCGTACTGGCGGAAATCATCAACGAAATGCTGCAGAAGGAGCTGAATGAATACCTCGACGCGCAAGACTTCAAGATACTCGGCCAGCCGCTGCCCTCAGAGGAGCAAAAGCCTCAGGATATTGACGTCAAGAGCATGGACGACTACGAGTTCAAGTTCGACTTGGGCATCAGCCCTGAAATTGAAGTGAAAGGGGCTGACGAAGAAGCCACTTATGAGAAAATGGTGGTGGAGATTAGCGAAGAAAAGATCGAGGAGGACCTGCAGGCGGCCCGTAAGCGGCACGGCGAGCGCGAGCGTGTGGAGGACGATACGGTGAAGGATAACGACATGGTGAAATTCAAGGCCATTGAATTGGAAGGCGATGCCCCGAAAGAAGAAGGTATAGAAACCGAGTTCAGCCTCCTGATCAGCGACAATACCAACGCAGCCCTGAAAGAGGAGCTCAAAAAGAAGAAAGCCGGCGACAGCATCCGTTTTAACGTCAACGAGCTGGAAGAGGACCGCGACGAGGAGTACATCCGCAAGTACTACCTCAACCTGGAGGAAGACGATGAGCGGGCGTACAACGAGACATTCGAAGCTACTATCGAAGAGGTGAGCCGCATCGCCCCAGCCGAACTCAATCAGGAATTCTTTGATAAGGCTTTCGGCGAAGGCAATGTCAGCTCCGAAGAGGAAGCCCGCGAGCAGCTGCGTAATCAGATGGCACAGTTTTACGATCAGCAGGCGGAAGCCTTGGTCTCCCGGGAGATACAGGAGCGCCTGATCGAGCAAAACGAGATGGAGTTCCCCGAGGGGTTCCTCAAGCGCTTGATGAAAGCGACCAACGAAGGTATCACGGACGAGACGGTGGAAAAGGAGTACGGCAACTTCCGCGAAAGCCTGAAGTGGTCGCTGATCCGCAATGAGCTAGCGGACCGTTTCGGCATTGAAATCACGGAAAACGACATCGTCGGCGCTGCTCGGCAACGCATCATGAACTACTTCGGCGGCCAGATGATGCCGGGTATGGAGGAAGTGGTCAACAGCACGGCTATGCGCATGTTGCAGGATGAAAACCAGGTCAACCAACTCAGCCAAGAAGTACTGGGCAACCGCGTCTTTGAAGTGCTGCTGGAGAAAGTGACGCTGGAGGAGAAAAAGGTCTCCCTCGAAGAGTTTGAGGCGGAAGTGGAAAAGGTGCAGGCGCAGGCGCAGGCTGAGGAGGAGGAGTAGAAAGGGTTGTAACGTTCTAAGGTTGTAAAGTTGAAAAGTTCTAAGGTTCTGTAAAGTTGTAAGGTTGTAAAGTTGCGGGCCGGTTAGCTTACCCTGAAGGACTCCACTCCCTGCGGTCGTTCCGCCTTCAGGGTAAACCCTTCAACCTTTCAACCCTTCAACCTTCCAACCTTTCAACCCTTCAACCTTCCTAACCCTTCAACCTTCCCAACCTTTCAACCCTTCAACCTTTCAACCCTTCAACTCTTCAACCTTTCAACCTTTCAACTCTCCTAACTTTTCAACCTTCTTTCCAACTTATTCAACCGGGTGGCACTCGATTTGTTAGTACAGTTGATATTTACGGGTGAAATACCGCAAAACATTAACAAAAGCAACGACAACGCATGTTCCACAAGGACGAATTTATGAAGTATGCTACCAAGCACCTCGGTATGAGTAGCATGCATCTTGAAAACTATATTGACAAAACAACCCCTAACCCGACCCCTTCACAAGGACAAGGTCCCAACATTCAAGGTTTTACCACAGCCATTATTGACGAGCGCATCAAGAACGTATTCCCTATGGACGTTTTCTCCCGCTTGATGATGGACCGTATTATCTTTATGGGCGTCCCGGTCAACGATTATGTGGCGAACGTCATTCAGGCGCAGCTGCTGTTCTTGGAGTCCGATGACCCCAAGCGTGATGTGCAGATGTTCATCAACAGCCCTGGTGGTTCGGTAATCGCTGGTCTGGGCATTTACGACACCATGCAGTACGTCGCGCCGGATGTGAATACGATTTGCACGGGCTTGGCGGCGTCTATGGGCGCGGTACTGCTTACTGCCGGCGCAGAGGGCAAGCGTACCTGCCTGAGCCACAGCCGCGTGATGATCCACCAACCGCTGGGCGGCATGCAGGGGCAGGTATCTGACATGGAGATATCCTACCGCCTGATCAAGGATATGCAGAAGGAGCTGTACGAGATTCTCGCCAGCCATACCGGCCAAGAGTTCGATAAAATCGAGGAAGACTGCGACCGGGACAACTGGATGACAGCTACCGATGCCAAAGAATATGGCCTGATCGACGAAGTGCTCGACCGCCACAGCCCACGCAAAGAAAACGGGAAATAATTATAAGCTCAAAGCAGGGGTTTTATTCAAAGCTCCTGCTTTTGTACATTTGCATGTATAGGGAACACCCCTGTACGATGGAAGAATAACAAGCAAGCTGCGTAGGCACAGCGCTTACGCATTACTGCTATATGATAAAAAGCATGACATGCGAAAAAGCAAGCAAAGCTACCGCTGTTCTTTTTGCGGGCGCGACAAGTCAGAAGCGCTCATTCTCATCGCTGGCATAGACGGGCACATCTGCGAGGTGTGTGTGGAACAAGCTGGCGAAATCATTGAGGAAGAACTCTACGGCGGCAAGCCCAAGGAAGAGGTGCAGAAAGACTTTCCGATGCCGGATAAGATTACGCCGCAGGAGATCAAGACACACCTCGACCACTACGTTATCGGCCAAGACGAGGCCAAGAAGTTCTTGTCGGTCGCCGTTTACAACCACTACAAGCGCCTCCGGCAATCCCGTCAGGACGAGGTGGAAATCGAGAAGTCCAACATCGTCTTCGTGGGGCAAACCGGTACGGGCAAAACCTTGCTGGCCAAGACCATCGCCAAATTCCTCAATGTCCCGTTCTCTATCGTCGATGCTACCGTATTTACAGAGGCAGGTTACGTGGGCGAGGATGTGGAGAGCATACTGAGCCGCCTGCTGCAAGTTTGCGACTATGATGTTTCAGCAGCGGAGCGCGGTATCGTCTACATTGACGAGATTGACAAAGTGTCCCGCAAGGGCGACAACCCTTCCATCACGCGCGATGTATCCGGCGAAGGGGTACAGCAAGCGATGCTGAAGATGCTGGAAGGCACCGAGGTCAATGTCCCTCCGCAGGGTGGCCGCAAGCACCCGGAGCAAAAACTGGTCAAAGTCGACACCAGCAATATCCTATTTATTTGCGGCGGCGCATTCGATGGCATTGAGAAAGTCATTGCCCGGCGGGTCAACACGCAGGTCATCGGTTTCCAGTCGGAACACTCCGAAGTAGCGAGCATCGACCGCGAGAACCTGCTGCAGTACATCACGCATCAGGACCTCCGCAGCTTTGGGCTGATCCCGGAATTGCTGGGCCGGCTGCCGGTATTGGCTTACCTTGAGCCGCTGGACAAAAAAGCGCTCAAGCGTATTTTGCAAGAGCCTCGCAACGCCCTCATCAAGCAGTACCAACGTCTGTTCGAGCTGGAGGGCATTGAGCTGGACTTCACGCCGGAAGCGATTGAATTCATTGCGGAAAAAGCACTGGACTTCAAATTGGGTGCCCGCGGCCTGCGTTCTATTTGCGAGGCAGTCATGACGGACGCGATGTTTGAGCTGCCCTCCAAGCATGATGTGGATACGTTTACGGTAGACTTGGAGTATGCGCAGCAGAAATTGAGCCGCTCGAAGTTGAGTAAGCAGTTGAAAGCCGCTTAAAGAAAATCGGAAGTCGGAATTGGGAAATACTTCCCACCTCCGACTTCCGACTTCCCACTTCCGAACTCCCAATTCCCATGTACGATACCTTATTTTTCTTCAAAGCCCTACACGTCGTTGGTTTCGTAGCTTGGTTTGCGGGGCTGTTCTACCTGGTTCGCATGTTTGTGTACCACGAAGAGGCCGCAGACAAGGCGGAGCCTGAGCGGGGCATTTTGCAACAGCAGTTCAACCTGATGGAGTGGCGGGTGTACCGCATCATCTGCAACCCGGCGATGATGATCACCTGGGGGGCGGGCCTGATTATGCTCGGCCTTGGTATCTACAGCCGTAGTGTACCGAATTATTTGGCCGGCGAGATCGGCAATGCCGGGTGGATGCACGCCAAGTTGTTGCTACTCGTGCTGATGACAGCTTACCACTTATGGACCAAGCGGCTGATCAAGCGCATGGAGGCGGGCGAACGGCCGTTTTCGTCTTGGCAGTACCGGCTGTTGAATGAGCTGCCTACCCTCTTTCTGGTTACCATTTCTTTTATTGCGGTGTACGGCAAGGCTGGAAGGCTGAATTATGCCTATTTGGTGGGGGGTATTGTGCTGTTTGTGGGCTTGTTATTTGTGGGAGCGCGGGCGTACAAGCGGGCACGGGCCCGTAAAAAGTAAAAATACTCAGCCTACCATAGTGGAGCGGGCTGAGTATTATAGAACGGTTCAAAGCTTACCCTTTGGGCTGCTCTTATCTATCGCTTATTGCGCCGGTTGTTGCGGCGTTTGTTATTGTTGCGCTTCTTGTTGCGATTGCGGCCGCCGTGGCGGGAACCGTTGTTTTGCTTGGACTTCAGTGAAGCTTCGGCTTCGTCTTCCAAGCTGGCCACGAAGGGGTGCTCTTCCACCACCGGGATACGCTCGTCGATCAGTTTCTGAATATCCTTCAGGTAGTCCTTTTCCACGACATCACAGAATGACATGGCAACGCCGCTTGCTTTGGCCCGTCCGGTGCGGCCGATACGGTGCACATAGGTTTCCGGGACGTTGGGCAGGTCGTAATTGACTACGTGTGACAGCTCGTCCACGTCAATACCGCGGGCGGCGATGTCAGTGGCGACGAGTACGTTGATTTCCCCGTCTTTGAATTTGCCGAGGGCCCGCTGCCGGGCGTTTTGCGACTTGTTGCCGTGGATCGCGGCGGCGGCGATCTTCGCTTTGTTGAGCTGCCGGACGATGCGGTCGGCCCCGTGCTTAGTGCGTGAGAACACCAAGGTAGAATCCATGTCTTCGGTCTTGAGCAAGTGCAGCAGCAGTTTGCGTTTGCTTTTCTTACCCACGAAGTAGACGGCTTGTTCTACCCGCTCGGCTGTGGTCTGCTGTGGTTTGATCTCCACTTTTTCTGGCTTGCCCAGAATTTGGCGGGACAATTGTACCGCGTCTTTGGACATGGTCGCGGAGAAAAACAGCGACTGCCGCTTTTGGGGCAGCAGCTTGAGGATTTTGCGGATGTCGTGTATGAAGCCCATGTCGAGCATGTGGTCCGCCTCATCGAGCACGAAGTACTCAATCTGGTCTAGGCTGATGTAGCCCTGCCCAATCAAGTCAAGCAGCCGGCCGGGGGTCGCCACAAGAATGTCTACTCCCCTTTGCAGGGCCCGGGTTTGTTTGTTTTGGTTGACGCCGCCGAAAATGACGGTGTTCTTCAGGTGCGTATACTTGCCGTAGGCGGTGAAGCTTTCGGAAATCTGCAGTGCCAGCTCACGGGTCGGTGCCACGATGAGGGCGCGGACGGCTTTGTCCTTGGGCAGATTGCGCTTTTGCAAATGCTGCAAGATGGGCACCGCGAACGCGCAGGTCTTGCCCGTGCCGGTCTGCGCGGCCCCTAGCAGGTCGCGCCCGTTCAGCAGTGTCGGGATAGATTGTTCTTGAATAGGCGTAGGGCGGGTGTAGCCTTGCTCGTGCAAAGCCTTTACGATGGGATCAATAATCCCCAAAGATTCGAATGTCATACAGTTATTGTAAAAATGAGGCTATCAATTTAGCGCCAGACAATGGTGGGATGATCGTTTATACCGACGACGAAGTGGTTTTCTCGATAGCTATCGGGACCCAAAATAACTTCGTATCGGCATAAACTCGTGCGTCGGGTTTGTGCATTACGCCCAAACCTCTCCGTTCCGAGTTTATAGTCAAGCCAGGCATCTAATGCTGGTTTTCGCTCGATGGCGCTCCAGCGTACAACTTTTGGTTGTGGATGTTGTCCAACCGTAAATAGAGTAGCGTTAAAAAAAACAGGAACATCGGAGCTTTTAGAATCACATTTGGATTGCAAACTTAGCGCTGTCGCTAAGACTCTGATGTACGCTTGTTACAAAGGTAGCTAATTTAAGCTTGCAAACAAACTTTTAAAAATTAGCTAGGGCAAAATTAGGGCAAAATGGGGGCTGACCCACGCAAATAGCGCGATTTGCAAGGGTTAGTCCGCACAAATCGCGTTATTTGCGCGGGTTTTTGTTATATTTGCAAAAAATGATTGCCAGAACGCTCGCACCAATCATTCTAGAAGAGTTAAAGCATTCCAACAAGATTATCATTTTGTATGGTAGCCGGCAAGTGGGCAAGACCACGATGATAGACCACTTAATGCAGCAGCTCAACTATAAGGTACTGAAAGTGAATGCCGACACCACGGAAGATTCCTCAGTCTTATCGAGCCGTTCTGTCGATGCATTAGAACGTTTTATTGGGGACGCCGACCTGCTCTATATCGATGAAGCACAACGCATTACCGACATCGGTATCAACTTGAAAATCATACATGATCAATTACCTAGCAAGAAAGTGATTGCCACCGGCTCCTCCTCATTGGATTTAGCCAACCGGATTTCAGAACCCTTGACAGGCCGTACGTGGACCTACACGCTTTATCCTATTTCGTTCCGGGAATGGCTGCATTACCGGCAGCTCGATGCCGGTTTCACCGCTGAGAAGCTGGAAGCGCTTCTTCTCTATGGCAGCTATCCAGAAGTACTGACTATAAAAGGTGAACGCCGCAAAGTTCAGTATCTCAATGAGTTAAAAAGGGCTTACCTCTACAAAGACGTCCTAGCTCTAGGCAATGTTAAGTACCCGGAAAAACTCAATCAACTAGCCCAACTGTTAGCCTATCAGATCGGCCAGTTTGTCTCCACCCAAGAACTTGCCAATAGCTTGAAAATCAGCCGTGATGCGGTCAACCGCTATATTGACTTGCTGGAGAAAGGGTTTGTCCTGTTCCGGCTTCGTGGATTTAACCGCAATTTGCGGAAAGAGATTACCAAGATGCACAAAATCTATTTCTATGACCTAGGCGTGCGCAATGCCGTAATCAATGACTTCAGCCCTATCCACCTTCGAAAAGACAAAGGGAGTATATGGGAAAATTACCTGATAAGCGAGCGGTTCAAGTACTTGCAATACAACCAAATCTACGCCAGCTCCTACTTCTGGAGCACCCACACGGGAGCTGAGGTTGACTATGTAGAAGAAAAGGGAGGCCAACTTACAGGCTTTGAATTCAAATGGAACCCAAAGAAATACCGCGACAGCTACGCTCCTTGGTCAAAGGCTTACCCGGAGGCTGCCTTTGAGTGTATTACACCGGAGCAGGTCCAGCAATTTATTTAATCCCTAAAGAACATGCCAGAGCCCACAAAATTCCTATCCCCCCTCCAGTCCGGCATAAAGGTGTGGCGCGGCCAGTTCTCTTCCCCGCTATCCCGGTCTTGCACCACGAGATTGAAGCGGATAGAGCGCCAGTTGTCACCCTGACGTTCCTGAAGGTAGTGGATGGGGATAGCGGCTTCCATGACGTAGCGGCCATCGCCTGAGACTTCGCAGCGATACTGCGTGCCCTCCGGCAAACGGTCTTCGTAGAACACCGAAGCCGGCAGTTGGCCAGTAGCAGGAGCCATGGTAAAAAGGATGGAGTTTTCGTACCAGCCTGCCCCGTCGCGCATCACGCTAACGGGCAGCGGCTCGCCGTTGAGCACCAAGCCTACGAAGTCTTGCCGCCAGGCGACCTCCGCCGTATCCACGATAAGCTTGTCGTCTTATTTTGCCGATTGGTTAATTCCGACCTCTCTCAATGTCGCGTTCTCTGCCAATGGTTTTTGTGTGCTTACACCAGCAGTTCCCATTTCCGGGCCCTTGGTCTTCACAACAACTACCTCTATCTTTATCACAATAACAGCCATAGTCATTTTCAGTGAATTTGCAGCATTGGCAGCCGCTTTCCCCGGTACAGCTCTGCCCGGCAATGCCTTGCGTCCCTAGCGGGTTATGTTCCTGCCCCGCAATTGGGATGGCACCAATAAAATTCTTGCCCGCCCGCGTGGTACCCTCGACATACAGGGTCGGCGCTTTAAGCGAATCTGAACCGTCTGCTGCATCATTGACGTGATACCAGGTCATCTGCCTTTCTTCCCAGTGAGTGATCTGGTCGACATCTAAGTCAGAAAAAACATTTTTCGTCAAATTTGCTACCCATTTTGGTGCCTGTGCGCAGCCATCCTCTGCCGCGAGCAAGAAGAGCATAACAAAAACTGGGAAAATTAATTTTAAACCTTTCATACTGTAAAGTTTTAAATGCCGGGCCGATGCCCCCCGGTCCGGTCAGTCACCACAGCAAACTGAAATTGGCAGTCGTCGTTGTTGAGGTTCAGGCTGGTGAAGGGTTGCGGCCCGGCTTCAGTCTCAAAATATAAAGTGTCATTAATGCAATCCTGGGCGTGGGTCAGTACAGATATGGACACTGCTATGGCAAAAACAAGGAAGAAACGATGCATGCGCTTTTTGCTGCCAAAGCTAGGCTTCTCTTGTCTTGTTAAACAAAAATTAAATCGAAGTGTCCATTTCAAAACCCACTCGCAGAGAGACAGGGCATCTGCACTTTTTATGCAAATGACCCTACCTCCTACGTTGTTGGGGTTAACAGTGGATGTTGTTCAAAACAGGCTTGTGTTGTCTAGGCGGCCGACTATCGTGTCGTATATCCTAGTAGCACGGGGATTGATCCTGCCTATCCCTATTCATTTGGCTTGCTCCTTTGTCTCTTCAGGCCCTATTTAAGCACTAAAGCTGTACTTCGGGCGTCCCGGCGGCTTAAAAGTCGCCGATATCTTCAATAACGATCACCGCCAGCCGCTCAGAGGTATCCGCCTCGTCGAAGCATTCGATGTGTATCTGGTAAGAAAGCAGAAAGTCCGGTATAAGCAGTTCGCCGCTCGCGGTCAGCTCTCCGGGGGCAGGGGGTTGCCCGGCGCTATCCCGGTTGTGCCGGTTTAATACCCTGTACACAAATTTCTGCTCTGCTTTTTCCGATGCCGCTTTCCAAGTCAGCCGGATACCGGTAGGCTCATAACTGGCAGAACATTCTAAAGTGAGCCCATCCAAGCTTCCGCCCGGAGTACCTGATTTAAATTTTATATTCATTCGGGCTAGAATTTATGACAAATCTAATGGTAGGGTTATATTTCGGCAAGAACAAAAATTGGAGGTTTTCACCTTCTGCCAAAGCACCTTTTGAACCTACCCTATGAAAGACACTACCTTGGTAAGAACCCTCGGCTTGTTCTCCGCTCAAGAATTTGAGGAATTGGAGGCGTTTGTACAAAGCCCGTTCTTCAACAATGGCTCGCATTTCAACTCCCTCAACCGGCTATTCAAGCTGCTGATGGACGCCTTGCTCGACGACGCTGCCGAGTTGCCGGACCGAAGAGCGTTAAGCCAGCTGGTAGCGGATGGGGACAAACCCGTCAGTAAGCGCTACATCGACAACCTGATTGCCGAGCTGCTGACGATAACCCGGCAGTATATTGCTTGGAAGGGCATGCAACACAATTGGGGCCCGGCGCAGGAAGCCTTGCTCAACGCCCAGTTCTACGAGCAAAGGGGGGCGTTCCGCCTGAAGGAGCGCATGCTCAACCGCGCCCGCCGGTCACTGGGAAAAGAGATGCACGCCCCGCTCGAAGGGCCCCTGCTCCGGTATTGGCTGGAGGATAGCCTTTTCCAGCTGGAGAGCCTGAGGAACAACCGGAAAGGGGACTTGAACCTCCCGGCGGTCATAGAAAGCCTTTCGGCCTTTTATGCGACCAGGCTGCTCGACTTGGCTTTGTTGCAAATGCAGCAAAAGCGGGTTTACCCGGATTACGAGCCCCAATGGGACAAACTGCTGAAGGAGATGCGGGCGGTTTTCCGGGCCCAAGGTTACTTCGGGTCCCCTACGGTGCAGCTGATGGAGGAGGCAATGCTGCTGTTTGAGCAGACGAGCGAGCAGCCTTTGCAACAGGTTGAACACTTTTTGCAGCTACTGGACAAGCGCCAGGATGAATTGCCCGAACAAACCCTGAAGAGCCTTGCTACTTTTGCCCGCAACTTCTGTACCTGGCAGTGCAATATCGGGCATATGGAGTTGTACCCGCTGCGTTTCCAGCTGTACCGGGACCACTTTGAGCGCGGGTGGCTTCATGTAAATGCTAAAATCCCGCAAAGCACCTTCCTCAACCTGACTACTAGTGCATTGATGGAAAAAGAATTGGAATGGGCAAAGCATATTATCGAAGACCATGCGGATAAAGTGGAGGGCGAGGACCAGGAGAAACTGCTCCACTACAGCAAAGCGCTGTACCATCTGACTGCCGGCGAGCTGGAGGAAGCCCACACCTGGTTTAAAACTATGCTGAGCTACCCTAAATTCAATGATATTAACCTGAACAGCCTTGTCTATATCCTGGAGATCAAAATCTACTACTACAAAGGCGAGGACATACAGCTGATGAACTGCCTCAACAACTACCGGATGTACCTGAGACGTAATGATCGCTACTATGCACAGGGCAACCGTGAGCGCAAATTCCGCTTCATCCAGTTTGTGCGCGGACTCACCGAGCTGCAACGGGATATCCGGCACAAGCTCATCGGCCAGGAGGCTGCCGCCGAGCGCTTGTCTGCCCTCAAGCAGGAGCTTTCTGCCCCGCAGCCGGTTACGGAACGGCGGTGGTTGCTGGGGGAGGTGGAGGGGATGGGGGGGTGAG
>JAAAOU010000235.1 GCA_009908745.1 Bacteroidota bacterium | reverse complement strand
AGCACTACCGCATCCCGGTTGTCCTGCACGATATGGTAGTTGGTCACAATGAGCCCATCACGGGGCAGCAGGAAGCCGGTACCCGTGCTATATGGGGTGGCGATCTGAATGATCAAGTCCCGAAATTGCTCAATGGCCGCTTTCATGGGGATGAAGGTACAAAATCGCAACATTTAGCCCGCTTTCGCAGTTCGGAATTTCGACTTAAGCCAATATAACTATGCCAGAACTACCCGAGGTGAATGCTAAAAAGGACTATTTCGACCGTGTCGCCCTGCAGCAGCGTATGGAGAAAGTGGATATTATCGACACCCATTATATCCTGAAAAACATGGATGGGGAGACTTTCGCCAAACGGCTGAAGGGGCGTACGTTTACCGGCTCCCACCGGCGCGGGAAGTACTTTTTTGCCGAGCTTGACAACGGCCACTACGTTTTGCTGCACTTTGGCATGAGCGGCCGTTTCCGCTATTACCACGATATGGGCGAGCAGCCCAAGCACGAGCGGTTTGCTTTCGTGTTTGAGAATGGCGCGCGCATGGGCTTCGACTGCCCGCGCAAGTTGGCGCGCATACACTATGTAGAGGACTTGGAGGCGTTTATCCAAGAGAAAAACCTAGGCGAGGATGCCCTTGAGCTCAAAGAGGCCGATTTCATGAAAATGACGGAGGGCCGCCGAGGCACCATCAAAGGGTTCCTGCTCAATCAGCGTTACCTGGCCGGCATGGGCAATCTCTACGTGGACGAGGTGTGCTGGCAGGAAGGTATCCACCCGGCTTCCACGATGGGCGCACTTAGCGAAGCGCAACGCCGCGGCCTGTTCCGACGGATGCAGCAGATTTTGGCGAAAGCCGTTGAACTCGACGCCGTATATGCCCACTACCCCGACGAATGGCTGTGGAACCACCGGACGAAAGACGGCACTTGCCCCCGCGACGGCAACGGACTGTCGCAAGATAAGGTGGCGGGGCGGACGACTTATTACTGTGCGCAGTGCCAAGAATTGGTGGGCAAGTGATTGGGGCTACATATTCTTCAATCTGCCCCCATCTACCGCCAAGGCCACGCCCGTGATGTAAGCTGCCGCCGGGCTTGCTAGAAAAGCGATGGCCGCCCCAACTTCCTCCGGTTCGGCGAAACGGCGCAGGGGGATAGCCCCTTGCATGTTTTGGGTAACTTCTTCCTGCGACTTGCCGCTCTTCTCCGCTTTTTTCTCGATAATGCCTTTGAGCCGGTCGGTGTTGGTAGCGCCGGGCAGCACGTTGTTGACTGTGATGCCGTCGGGGCCAACTTCATTGGCGAGGGTCTTGGCCCAGTTGCCTACGGCGCCGCGCACCGTGTTGCTGACACCGAGGTTGGGCAGGGGCGCTTTTACGGAAGTGGAGATGACGTTGATGATACGGCCGTAGGCTTCCCGCCGCATGCCCGGCAGCACCGCTTTCGCCAGGAGGTGGTTACAGATCAAATGTTTGGTATAAGCTTCCATGAAAGCTTCTTCGCTAGCCTCCGTGATGGGCCCGCCGGGAGGGCCGCCGGTGTTGTTGACGAGGATATGGATCGGTTTGGTGGCGGTCAGGCCGCGCACTTTGCGCTTGAGGTCCGTAGGGTCAGCAAAGTCGGCCGCCAAGAAGTCGTGGTGCTGGCCGTTGGTTCGTGTCATTTGTTTGGTCAAAGCCGCCATCTTGTCGACGGACCTGGCGACGAGTGTGACGTTTGCCCCGAGTTTGGCCAGCTCAAACGCAGCGGCTTTGCCAATGCCCTTGCTGCTGCCGCAAACGAGCGCATTTTTCCCTTTTAAATCTAAGTTCATGGAGTGTGTTTTGTATCTTGACCCAAATTTAGTGATTTCCGTACAACTGCCCCTGCTGGGCAGCTAGAGTTTTAAAACCGAGAGAATATGCCACTAGCCAAACCGTTCAACCTTCAAAAATGGGTCGACGACAACCGCCACTTGCTCAAGCCGCCTGTGGGGAATAAACAGGTCTATAAAGGCAACGACGACTATATTGTCATGGTGGTCGGTGGGCCGAATGGCCGCAAGGATTACCACTGGGAAGAGGGCGAGGAGCTGTTTTACCAGATTGAAGGGGATATCACCCTGAAGATCATCAACGAAGATGGCCAGCCAGAGGATATTAAAATCAAGGAAGGGGAGATGTTTCTGCTGCCTCCGCACATTCCGCATTCGCCGCAGCGGCCCGCTAACACTATCGGCCTGGTCATCGAACGTTACCGCCACGAGGGGGAACTGGATAAACTGATGTGGTTCTGCGACAATTGCAACCATAAACTGCACGAAGAGGCCTTCCCGCTAGAGGACATCGTCAGTCAGTTGAAAGCGGCCATCAACAACTTTATGGAATCGGAAGAACTGCGCACCTGCGATAATTGCGGCACGGTGATGGAAAAGCAGTAGTTTTGCCGCCACATACCGAAGTGGAAACGGTTTGCCTTTCAAATCAATTCGCGGCGGTATGCGACTGAACCGATTGGGGCGACTTATGGGGTCACCTGATCTGGCTAAGCTCATCATGGCCTATGCAAAAAGTATACTTCGCTTCTGATTTCCACTTAGGGGTAGACGCCCGCCTGAGCAGCGCCGAGCGGGAACGGCAGCTGGTGCGCTGGCTGGAGCAAATCCGCCGGGATGCTGCCGCTATTTATCTGGTGGGGGACGTGTTCGATTTTTGGTTTGAGTACCGTACGGTTGTCCCCAAAGGATATGTGCGCCTGCTGGGTAAGTTGGCAGAATTGCGCGACGCCGGCATCCCCATCTACTACTTCACCGGCAACCACGATATGTGGATGTTCCGTTATTTCGAGGAGGAGCTGGGCATCCCCACCTACCGCGCTCCGATCCGCCGTGAGATCATGGGCAAGCAATTTCTGATCGGGCACGGCGATGGCTTGGGGCCGGGCGACCGGGGCTACAAAATACTGAAGCGTATCTTCGCCAATCGCGCTTGTCAGTGGCTGTTCGAGCGCTTGCACCCCAATTTTGGCATCGGAGTGGCCAACTACTGGTCCAACAAGAGCCGCGATGCCGACGAACCGGAGCTGGCGGGCTTTCTGGGAGCCGACAAAGAGTGGCTGATCGCCTATGCCAATCGAAAGCTGGAGCAGGAAGATATCGACTACTTCATTTTCGGCCACCGCCATCTACCCATCGACTACACGCTAAATAATGGCCACAGTCGTTATATTAACTTAGGGGAGTGGTTGTACCACAATTCCTACGCTGTCTTTGATGGCGAAACGGTCACCTTAGAATTTTTTGAAAATGAAAATGGGCAAGTTTTTGGTTGAGGCGCGGTTGGCTTTTTGCCGTTCGCGGTTTGCGGTTCGCTTTTCGCGCTTTGCGGTTGGCGGTTCGCAGCTTGTGGCCCGCAGCCTGCTTCTCGCCATTATTGGCTTGATGTTTATGTCTTATGGGAGTACGGTTCATCTCCATACCCCATACGCAGAGCGGCAGGGCGCGCAAATGATAAGCAGAGGGTATTCAAAAATGGGTGTCGCCCGCAGAGGCGCAGAGGACGCCGTGCTTGCCCATCAACGGCTTAGCTGCAGTAGTTTTGCAGTAGACACAGTTGAGGGTACACTCCCGATGAGCATCAATGGATATGGCATTTCCGCTTTCCGCCTTCCCCCTTCCAACCCTAAAGGACTACACTCCCTGCGGTCGTTTCGCCTTCAGGGCAAGCTTCCTCCGCCCGCCGTCCCGACAACTGTCGGGAACAGAGCGAAGGCGAGCCCCATTTCCACTTTCCCACTTCCGGATTCCCACTTCCTACTTCCGAATTCCAAATTCCGCTTTCCGACTTCCGCTTTCCGCTTTCCAACTTCCGCCTTCCGATTTCCAACTTCCCCCTTCCCCCTTCCGACTTCCCACTTCCGACTTCCCACCTCCCACC
>JAAAOU010000064.1 GCA_009908745.1 Bacteroidota bacterium | reverse complement strand
GGCCGTGGCAGTAGCGGTACAACCGTTGTTTACATCGGTTACAGCGAGGGTGTATTGGCCGGGTAGATTAACAGTCTGCGGTTCGGCGCTATCGCCGGAGAAGCCATTTGGCCCCGACCACTCCAACACGAATCCGTCACCAGAAGAGGACCCTGCCGGGCTTAAGCTCACGGCGTTATTTTGGCAATCTAGCGTACCCTGCACGTTTAAGCTGGCAACAGGCGGGGTGACATCTTGGTCCACCAGTACAGAGTCTATGGCCTGGCAGCCATTTCCCGTGTCGGTAACGATAAAAAAGTACCACCCGGGTTGATTCGCGTCGAGCGTAGTCTCCACCGCGCCAGGGATGCTATTAGCGCTAGCCCCGTAAGCCCAGCTGATCATCGGGGAGCCCATGCTAGCGTGCCCCACCGCCGATATGCCGACAACCGTGTCTATACAGTTGAGCATATCCACATTAGGGTTGATAACCGCTGTGGGTATTTCGTAATTGGCGGGTACAAAAGCCGTAGCCATGTTGGCACACCCGGTAAGGGTATCGGTAACGGCAAGGGTGTAATCGCCGCTCTGCGTGGCGTTGTACACTGCACCGTCCTCCCCCGGTATCGGGCTGCCTGTTTCATCCTGCCACTCGTACAAAATGGCGCTGCCGCTAGCTGATTGGCTGCCGTCTAGGCTGACGCTAGGCGTAACACAATCTAGTGTGTCCTGTACTTGCAGCACTGCTTCGGGGGTATAGGCGAGGTCTTCTAATTCAAACGACAGCACCTCCGACAGGCACCCCGTGAGGCTATCCCGAACTTGGACAGTGTAGGTGCCAGGCTGGCTCACTACCGGATTAGACAAAGTGCTGCTGCCGTTGCTGATCCCCGGCCCTGCCCATTCGTAGGCAAAAACGCCACCGCTGACAAGACCGGCGAGGCTGACGCTTGGGTTGTCACAGTCTAATGCAGGTATATCGTTGAGCACCGGCTGTGGAGGCGGCGCGTCTTCCACGGCGAGCGTATCCGTGGCTAGGCAGTTGTCGGTGCTTCTCACCGCTACGCTATAGTTGCCAGCCTGATCGATGGTGATTGACGGCGTTGTCGCACCGTTTGACCACAAGATGCTATCGCCATCCGTGTCTACCGTCAGTATATTGCTTTCTCCCTCACACAAGAAGGGGGCTCCATCAATAGCCACGTCTGGTAATTCTAGGGTCTTTACCGAGAACTGCGCCGAATTGAAGCAGCCTACTGTGTCCGTGACGGTCACCTCGTACATACCGGCTTCATCCACCACTATTTCGCGGGTTTGCGCCCCGTTGTTCCATTCGTATGAATCGTAGCCTTCCGGCACGGACAATACGGTGGACTCGCCCGGGCAAATGCCCTCGTCACCGTCAATTGGAGGGGGCGGTACGGAGAAGAGTTGTACCACTGTGACAGAAGCGCCCAAGCACCCCAAGCTATCCTCTACAAGCACCCCGTAGGACCCCGCTTCATCGACTACTATCGACTGAGTCGTATCGCCCGTAGACCAATTTATACTCGGCCATTCACCAAAGACCTGCAAGGTGGCGCTATTGCCTTGGCAGATATTTTGAGCAGGCGTGAGCTGCGGACTCGGAGGCGGCTTCAAGAACACCTCCGTAGTGTCTACCGCCGTACAACCGTTGGCATCCGTAACGGTAACGATGTACAATCCACTTTGCGAAGTAACAATAGTCGGGCTGGTGGACCCCGTATTCCAAAAATAGCTTTCAAAGCCTGGCGCAGCGGAAAAAGACCGGGTTTCTCCGGCACAATCAGCCAGATAAGCCGGCAAGCCTGGCACGGGTTGATCAAATGCCTCTACTTCCACCACATCCTCTGCCACACACCCATACACATTGGTTGCCGTGACTGCGTACTGGCCGCCTGCGCTTATGAGCAGGTTGCCCCCGCTCTGGCCGTTGGACCACTCAAAACTGATGGCGTTGCTGCTATTGGCTTGCAGCAATGCCGTGTCCCCGGTACAAAAAACATCGACGTCTTCTATAGACACATCCGCTTCCTCCACGCCATCGACAATGATGTTGGTGGTCCCGGAGCAGCCGTATTCGTCCGTTACCGTGACTTGATAAGTGCCTGCACTCTCGATAACAATAGCTTCTTCAGAAACGCCGGTGGACCAAGTGTAATCGGCATATTCATTAACGACTTGCAGAATAGCGGTATCGTTCGGGCAAAGGCTGAGGTCTCCTGTTATGACCGGAGCAGGCTCCTCGATTTCGTCGACGATCACGCTGTCTACCGTCGAGCAGCCGAATCCATTGGTTGCCGTGACTGCGTACTGGCCCGCACTGCCTACCTCTATAGCCGGTTGGGTCTCCCCCGTGCTCCAGCTGAACGCAACAGCATCAGGGCTGGCCGCTTCTAAGGTGTTGGTACCGTCCTCGCAATAAAACAAGGAATCGGGCACCGTGAGGGTTGGGTAATCGCTTACCTGAAACCCAAACAAACTGGAAGCAGAGCAACCAAAGCTGTCGGTGACGGTAAGGCCGTAAACGCCAGTTTGCGCTACCGTAATCGCCGTGGTGTCTTCTGCCCCATTAGACCAATTGTAGGCCGCAAAGCCTGCCGGGGCTTCCAAAACAGCCTGTTCTCCCTGGCATATAACAGACTGGCCGTCGATATCGACCTGCACAGGCGGCAACTCCACGATGTCGAATATGGTGTCATTCCTGCAATTGTTGGCGTCAACTACCGATATGCTGTACGTCCCGGGCTCGTCAAATGTCTCTGTCCCCCCGGTCCCGCCGGTAGACCACATTACTAAGGGGTAGCTGGCTTGGCTGATGCTTAAACTGGTGGAAGCGCCATTGCAAAACAGGCTATCGCCCTGCAGTGTGATAGGCGGTTCGGGCAGTATAGACGCCGAGATGCTGTCGCTGTTTACGCAACCGTTGTTGTCGGTTACCGTTACGGTATAGGTTCCCGCTTCCGTGATATTAATGCTTTGGCCCTGCGCCCCGTTAGACCATTGATAATCGGTAAAGCTTGGGCCGGCATCAATAAGCAAAGTGCTGTCTTCGCAAAAGGCAAGAGGCCCCGCAAGCCCCACTTGCGGCAGCGGTACTTCTTGGATGTCGATCGAAGTACTCCCCACACACCCAACAGTATCAGTCACAGAAAGGGTATAGCTGCCGGGGCTGTCCACCAACAAGGCCGAATCGGCACCTCCACCCTGCCAAGCATAAGCGGCGTAGCTGTCATCCGCCGCCAAAAGCAACGAACTGTCGGCACATAAATTAGAGCCGCCCAGGATGCTGGGTTGCGGTAGCGGGTTTTCTATCAGTTCCACGGCCTCCGTGCTTTGGCAATTGTTGCTATCGGTAATGGTGAGCATATATATGCCGGCTGAGTCTATGCCTATGGCTGAATTGGTAGAACCATTTGACCAAAGGTAGTCGCCAGCTGAGTCATCGGCGGCCAAGGTGACTGTTTCGCCCTCGCAGAACCGGTACGGGCCGGCCAAACCGGACTGTGGAAGCGTATTTTCTATCACTTCGACGGTATCAGAAGCCGTACAGCCGAACGCATTCGTCACGGTAAGGCTATAATCGCCGGCTTGGTTGACCTGCGTACTGCTGCTGTCACTGCCGGTGCTCCAGGCAAAACTCTCGTAAGTACTTGGTGCGGCAAGCGTCACGCTGTCGCCCGCGCAGTAGGTTTCGCTGATGGGCAAGTCTAGAATAGGATTGGGGAATTCGGCTACACTCACTGTGTCAGCGCCTATGCAACCGTCGGCATTGGTCACACTTACGTCGTAGGAACCCGGCGCATCAACGGTCAGCGTAGGTGCGCTGGAAAGCCCCCCCCAATCGTAAAAGCTGTAGGAAGCGGACAGTGAAAACACCAATTCGCCACCTTCACACAGGCTGGTATCGCCGCTTATAGCCGGCATAGGTTGCTCAAATGC
>JAAAOU010000337.1 GCA_009908745.1 Bacteroidota bacterium | reverse complement strand
CGACTTCGACGCCCGCGGCCTCGTGCGCACCATCCGTTATTCCCTACAGCGCTTCGAAACCCAGTCTAAACTCAAACAGAAAGCCGAACAGCTCAGCAACAGCGAGCGGCGCAGCCGACTAACCCACCACATTGCCCGCTTTGGCCGTTGGGAAATGGACATCGTTTCTTACGCCATGAAGTGGGACGATGAAATTTTCAAGTTCTTTGGTTTCCCCCCTAACAGCTTTTCGCCTTCCCTGTCTGAATACCTTAAATACGTACATGTTGAGGACCGCCCCGAAGTGGAGCGTTTTTTTGAAGAAGCCGTCAACGATGGCCAACTTCACAGCTTGACCCACCGCATCGTACTGGAGAGTACCATCGTCAAACGGTTTCAGGTCAACGCTAAAATCAACTACGACGAAAAGGCCAACCGGCTTTTGCTGCTCGGCAGCGTACAGGATATTACGGACCAGCAACGGCCGCAGCCTCTACAACCCGCCGCCGCAACTAGCGACGTAGCGCCCAACCCCGTAGCGACGCCGCAGCAGTCTAAGTCTATGTTTTCACTATTAGCGTCCAACCTACGGACGCCCGCCGCCTCCCTAGCCAACTTCCTGTACCTGATGAAGGAAACGCCGCTCACCGACCAGCAAAAACAGTATATACAAGGCATGCACGATGCGCTGGAGGACTTCAACTTCAACCTCGACAACTGGACTTCCACGACCGAGCAGATCGAATACCAAGCTACGCCAATCGACTACCCGGCCTTTCTGCGCGCTATGGAGCAGAAAGTCGCCTCCCGGGTAAGAAAGTCGTATGCGCACCTCCAGCCTACCTACTCCCAGAAACTACCGCGCACCGTACTTGCCGACCAGAGCAAGCTTGATCACATCATCACTAACCTGGGAGAGCTAGGGGCCAATTTCTGTATCCCTAACTCCGCTTTGCAACTGGCTTTCGGCGCCAAAGGCAAACGGGAAGAAGGACTGACCCTGCTGCTGCGCCTGCAGTTTCAAAGCGATACCTTTGATATAGCGGAAGCCAATCAAATCCTGCAGGACCACACCCCATTCAGGAACCAATTGGTCTCCTCTGTACTCTATCTGCCGTTGTCCGTACTGCGGCGTCTTACCCATTTCTTGGAGGGTAATGCAGAATTGAGTAGACTAAGCAACCGAAAATACAGCTTGCAGATAGAAACCCCTGTGCTATCGGCGAGCCAGTCCGTACTGACAAAAAAAGACACGCCAGACCGGCCCCTGCATATCCTTTTGGTTGAAGACCACGACCTCCACCGCCTCGCTACGCAGCGTATGCTCACGCAATGGACGGAAGGTATAACAGTCAATACCGCCAAAGACGGGGAAGAAGCCGTCAAAAAAGCCGCCTCGGCGCGCTATGACATCATACTTATGGACTTGCAAATGCCACTGCTCAACGGGGTAGAAGCTACCATCAAAATCCGTAAAAACTCCGATGCGCCCATTATTGCCATGACGGCCAACGAGTCCAAGCAAGAGCACGAGCACTGCCGCATGGTGGGTATGAACGACTATCTGGCCAAACCCGTATCCCCGGAGCAATTATACACCGCTATTATGCGGCAACTGCCACAAACGTACAGTGACTCCTTGCCTTAAGGCAGGCGCTTTAAACTACGGCAGCAGACTGGCGTTATTAATTTGTATTCTTTTATCGTAAAGTGATCATCACTCATGCATACTCATGATCTCGTCATTATCGGTGGGGGCCCAACCGGCCTGAACTGCGCTATCGCCGCTGCCAAACAAGGGCTTGACTACGTCGTGCTGGAGAAGGGCGTCCTTGCCAACTCCATCTACAACTTTCCAGTCAATATGACCTTTTTCTCCACCTCCAAGCGTCTAGAGATTGGAGAGACCCCCTTCATTTCCCATACGGAAAAGCCGACCCGCCGGGAAGCCTTGGAATACTACCGCCGCCTGCACCAAAGCTGGGGCTTGAACGTACACACCTACGAGCCGGTACAGTCTATGCACCGCAACGAGGAAGGGCTCTACCGCATTAAAAGTGCTAAGGCGGAATACTTGGCGCACTCCGTCGTAGTAGCTACCGGCTTTTACGACACGCCCAACATGCTCGATGTCCCCGGTGAAGAATTGCCAAAGGTCAAACACTACTACGATGATCCCCATCCCTACGTGGGTCAGAAGGTGCTAGTGGTCGGAGCTGCCAATTCTGCTTGCCAAGTCGCCCTCGAATTGTGGCGCAAAGGCGCTGAAGTAAGCATGGCCATCCGCGGCGATAAAATCTACAAGGGCGTCAAGTACTGGATCAAGCCCGATATTGAGAACCGCATCAAAGAGGGTAGCATCCCCGCCTATTTCCACACCACCGTTCAGCGTATTAGTGAGGGTGAAGTGGAACTAAAAGGGCCAGACGGTGCGTTCACTATTGAAAATGACTTTGTGCTGGCCATGACGGGCTATCAGCCGAATTATAAGCTGTTGCGCAGCTTGGGCCTGGAGATTCCGGCGGACGAGGCGAAGATACCCGCCCACGACCCGGAAACCCTAGAGACGAGCCTGCCTAACGTCTACTTGGCAGGTGTCGTTTGCGCCGGTATGAAGACAAGTACACTATTTATTGAGAACACCCGCGACCACGGCGAGCTGATCGCGAAACAAATCGCCGGGCGGGTCAAAAAAGTCATGGTCTGAGCTATGGGCGTTACTATACATTACCGGGGCAGCTTGACGGACAAAAAGCAGATTCACCCCCTGATTGACGAGTTGGAAGATATTGCCAAGTCCGTAAACGGCAGTTGCATAGTCATTGACGAAGATTGGAGTGTAAAACCGAATGCCCGGTTCGAGCACGACAGTGCGGGCAGAGCGACTATTCAGGGGCACTGTGGCTTGAAAGGGGCCATACTGAGCCTGCACGAAAAAGCAGAGTCGCTGAGTCTATGTTTCAATGCTTCGGGCTTAATCACTTCTCCTCTCGACGTCGCTTTCAGCGCAGAGGATAACTATGCGGTTTCACCCGATGACTGGATGTTTGTCAAAACGCAATTCGCCGGCCCCGAAGTACACGTCGCCATCGTAGAGCTGCTACGCTACCTCAAAGGGAAATATATTCACGACCTGGAGGTGCACGACGAAACCGGCTACTGGGACAGCAGGGATTACAGCGCCATAGAGCAGCAAATGAACCTCATCAACCGGGGCATCGAGGCGATCTCCAACCGCTTAGAAACGGTACCCATAGAAAGCAAGGACGACATCGTCAAGCAGATCGAAATTGCCCTACGCAAAATGAAAGAGCGGGAAAACGAGCAAAATGATTAAATTCGCGGCAGAATAAACGCCGCCAAACTTGCGACTTTCAGCATCTGCCCAAGCTTTATTGCTTTTTCTCTTGGTAGCCGTAGCCATACGGTTTATCTCCTTTTTCCCTTCAGTCATCGACCACGACGAATCCACCTATCTCGTTATTGCGGATGCGCTCTACCAAGGTTACACCTACCAAGTCGACTACATCGACACCAAGCCGATTGGCATCTTCCTGATTTTTGCGGGGCTCAAGCCGCTACTAGGCGATTCCGTCTTTTGGTACCGGTTTTTTGCGGCGCTTACGCTAGCTTTTACCGCTTTTTTGCTGTACAAAGCGAAACGGCAGGACGGTAGCCCACACGCCGCCGGAATAGCTGCCGGGGTCATCTACCTGGCACTCAACTCGCTGTATACCCGGTACGGCGTCTCCCCGAATACAGAAACATATTTCAACCTCTTTACCGCGCTGGCCCTATGGATTTACCTGCAAAAGGGGCCGCTGTGGCAGTACTTTTTGGCGGGCTTGAGCCTAGGCATTGGTTTTGTCATTAAGTATGTAGTTGTTTTTGACGGGCTGGCGTTGGGTCTTTTCTTGCTTTGGCGGGCGTTGAGGAAAGAAGAAGGCGTAGTGCTGGCCTTTGGGCGGGCGGTGACGATGGCGGTAGGCGCAGCAGTGCCCTTTGCCTTTCTAATTGGCTACTACTACGAACGCGGGCAATTCGATACGTTCTGGTTCCACTCCTTTACGGTAGCGGGGCGCTACCCGTCCACGCGGACGCTCTGGCATTACTTCGAGTTTTTCTTTGAGTTTTTCCTGCGCTACCTGCCTATCACGTTGCTATTTATCGTGGTGCTGCGCAGCCGGTCGCTGTCGCCTTCCACCCGGCAGTTGGGTGTCATTTGGTCCGTATTCACCTTAGTGGCCGTGCTACTGCCGGGCAATGGGTTTGGGCATTACTACATCCAATTCATGCTGCCGTTCAGCTTTCTAGCCGGCGAGTTTTTCGCCTTGCCGATATCGGACATCCCCCGCTGGCTGCGATGGGTGCGTAATCCCAAAATCGGCTATCCGCTGCTCGCGCTACTGCTCCTTACCCACTTCTTCCTGCAAAAGAAAGACTATCTCGACCGGCCGGACAACGTGCGCAAAGCGGCGCAGTACCTCAACGAGCATTTGGAAGAAGGCGACTTGATCTACACGCAGGAAGACCAAGCGATTTACCACCTCACCGGCCGGCTGCCCCTGACCAAATATGTCCACCCTTCGCTATTTTGGATGGACAAGCACATCGAAGCGATGGAGATCGATGTAGGCGAGGAGGTACGGAAAATCACGAGTGCCCGGCCCCGCTTCCTGGTATTTCGCCTCCCGGTGGAGCAAGAACGGTTCGCCGCATTCCGCAGCCGCTACTACGAGCCGGTGAAAAACGTGGGCGGCTACGTGCAGATATTCGAGCGGCGGGACAACAATTAAGCCCCTTATTCCAAAACTGAGGCTGCCGCTGAGCAGTTATACCAAAAACACAACGACATGGCCTTCAAAATATACACCAAGACCGGCGATCAGGGCGAAACTTCCCTCTTCGGCGGCAAACGGCTTCCCAAAAGCCACCTCCGCATTGATGCTTACGGCACCGTGGATGAGCTTAACTCCTACCTCGGATTGCTGCGGGACAGCGTACAGGAGGAACGCCTGCGCGATTTACTCAAAAATATTCAAGACCGCCTGTTCACCATCGGTTCCAACTTGGCTTCCGACCCGGACAAAGACATGATCGTACCCGACGTAAAAGACAGCGACATCGAGCTATTAGAGCAAGAGATCGACCGTATGAACGACACCTTGCCCGAACTCAAGAACTTTATCCTCCCCGGCGGGCACTCTACCGTTTCTACCTGCCACATCACGCGCTGCGTCTGCCGACGGGCGGAGCGTTTGGTCGTTGCCCTGCAGCAGGGATCGCGCGTGGACCATATCCTCATTCAGTACCTCAACCGCCTGTCGGATTACCTCTTTGTGCTGGCGCGCTATTTGGGGCATCAGCTCAAGGTAGAGGAAGTAGTTTGGAAGCCGCGGCAATAAGCCGTCATTTAACGTCCTCCAATACGAGGTACAGGCAGGGCACAATCACCAAAATAATAGCCGTGGCAAACACAATACCAAAGCCCAGCGAAATCGCCATCGGGATCAGGTAAGTGGCTTGGGTAGAAGTCTCCAAAATAATGGGGGTCAGGCCGCCGAAGGTCGTCAGCGTTGTCAGCATAATCGGCCGGAAGCGCCGCACCCCCGCATCGTGAATGGCTTTGAAAATCGACTGCCCCTGCTGCCGCTGCTTGTTGGCGTAATCAATCATAATCAGCGCATCATTGACCACTACCCCGGATAGGGCGATGACGCCCATAAGGCTAATTAGCGACAGGTCGTACCCCAGCAAAATGTGGCCAATCACCGCTCCTACGATACCGAACGGTATAGCCCCAAGCACAATCAGCGGTTGGGTATAACTACCGAAAGCCACCGCCAATAAAGCATAGATCAGCAGCATCGCCAGGCCAAAGCCCCCGTACAATGCCTTCGTAGACTCGCGCATTTCCGCCTGACTCCCCTGAAAACTCCAGGTCAGCCCCGGAAAATCAGCGCGCATTTGCGGCAGCACCTCTTCATTGATGGATTCCAGCACCCGGCTCACGGCATTGGCGGGCTCTACGTCCATGCCCACCGTGACGACGCGCCTAGCGTCCCGGCGGTTGATATTGGTAAAAGCCTCCGTTTCTTGCAGTTCTACCACATCGAGCAGCGGGACTTGCACCCCGCTTGGCGTCTGCACCAGAAAGGATTCTAGGTTGTACAAGTCTTCCCGTTCCGATTTTGGCAGCTTTACCCGCACTTCAATCTCGTTTGTGCCGCGCAACTGCCGCATCGCTAGCGCCCCAAAGAAGGCCGAGCGGACCTGATCGCCCACACCATTCGAAGTCAGGCCCAGATTACGGCCCTGCGGCAATAGCTTGAAATTAAACTGCGCTTTGCCTTTGTTGTAGTTGTCATTGACATCCCGGGTAGCCGTAAAGCTTTTCATACGGTTGAAGAAGGCTTCGCTCGCTTCCTCCAGCACTTCCACCCGCGCGTGGCTAAGGTCAACGCTAATGTCTTGCTGCCAGCCGCCAGGGCCGCGCTCCGCCTCGAAGGTGATCTGGTCTACGCCTTCAATATCGCCTATTTCATCCCGCCAGAGTTCGATGACTTCTTGGGCTTTCATATCGCGTTCCGTGGGTGGTTTCATGACGATTTCCACATCGATGAAGTTCTGGCCGCGTACGTTGGTTTTAATGCCTTCCGCTACTTCGTAAAGATTATTTTCATCGAACATACGCTGGGTGGAAGCGGTAATTTGGCGGGCCACCTTGCCGGCCTGAAAAGTCGTTGTACCTACCGGCAGCGACACGCCAGCCTCAATCTCGTCGGCAGCCACCTCCGGCATCATAATCATCCCCATGTGGTCGCTGTAGGCATAGCCGCCTACGATGATGAGCAGGGCTAAGGCGGAGCTGAGCGTCAGGTAACGGTACTGTAGGCACTTGCGTAAAAAGGGCCGGTAATACCGCTCGACAAACTTCTTGAAGCGCTTGGCCACGGCCTGCTGAGCGCGGTCGGCATACACGCCCAGCTTAAAGCGGTTGCCCTTGGAGCTGTGGGCCAGGTGGGCCGGCAGTATAAAAAGGGCTTCCATCAGGGAAATAGCCAGCACGATAATCACCACCGCGGGCAGGGGTGCCCAAAATTTCCCCGTTGTGCCCGGTATGAACAGGAGGGGGATAAAAGCGATGATATTGGTCAGGATACTGAAGGTCACCGGGCGAGCCATGTCTTTTGTACCCTGAATAGCGGCTTGCATGTAGCTCATCCCCTGCTCGCGGTACTCGTAGATATTCTCCCCCACTACCACCGCATCGTCTACCACTATACCCAGCACCACGAGGAAACCGAACATGGAAATCATGTTGATGCTCAGGCCAAACACCGGCAGGAAGAAAATACCACCGACAAAGGAGATGGTCATGCCCATCATCACCCAAAAAGCCAAGCGGTATTCCAAGAAAAGACCGAGTATGAACAATACGATGAAGATGGCCAGCATACCGTTTTCCGTAAGGAGAGCAAGCCGTTGCCGGTAGTCGTCTGCCCGGTTGCCGTCGATGCGGGTCTGCACGCCCTGCGGTAAAGTTTGCCCGAAGTCTTCCAGCGTGCGCTGCACGGTTTGTGCTATGTCTAGTGGCGATTGGTTGCCGATGCGGAACACCTGTACCTCTACGGAGGGTTGCTCGTTGAACTGCGAGTGGAAGCCGGTCTCTTCAAAGCCGTCCCGAATACTGGCGATTTCCCCTAGCCGTACCCGTGCGCCCGTGGAGTCGGCCACTACGGCAATATTGGCAAATTCCTCTGCCCACTGCTTGCGCTCCTGCACCCGCAGTAGGATTTCCCCCCGTTCTGTTTCTACCGAGCCCGCAGGAATATCCATGCTCGACTGCTGAATAAGGTTGGCGACTTGCCCTAGGGTCAAGTTGTATTTGCGCAGCTGGTGCCGGGGGATTTCCACGTGGGTAACATAGCCGGGGATATTCCCCATTTCAACCTGCGTGATACCGGGCTCGCTCAACAAGCGGTCGCGTAACCGTTCTGCCAGTTTGCGCAGGGTCCAGATATCCGTATCGCCGAATAGGCCAATCTCTATGACCTCCCGCTGCCGGGCTTGCAGGGTAACCTCCGGCTCGTCGATGTCGTCCGGAAAGGTGCGAATGCGGTTCACGGCCTGGTCGATATCCTGAAAGGCTTTCATGCGGTTGGTCCCCGCCACCAGCTCAATGCTGATACTGCCGGCGCCTTCCCGGGCAGTGGACGTCACCTCCTTGATGCCCTGCACCCCACGGATCGCCTCTTCGACGGGCAGCAGAATGCCTTGCTCTACCTCCGCTGGCGAAGAGCCGGGGTAGACTACACTGACGTCGACGATATCCAACTGAAATTGAGGGAACACTTCTTTCTGCACCGTATACATGGACCAAACGCCCCCTCCGATCAGTAAGATCATCAGCAGGTTGGCGGCGATGGGGTTGCGGGCCATATAGCGGATGGGCCCGCCTTTATTGTCAGTTATAATAGCCATTTATTGCAATTGTGATTGGGGAGCATGTTGGCTTACCGCCTCAGTGCTGTCGGAAACAGGCTGCGGTTGGTCTTCGAGGCGCAGCTTGGCTCCCTGCGTTACCGTACTAAGATTGGTCGTGACGATGCGGTCGCCGGGCGATAGCCCTTCTTGGATGTAGGCATAGTCGGCATCCTGCAGGAGAATATCGACCTTACGGATGTCGAGGGAGTCACCGTCCATCACCCAAACCGTCTCGTCTTCCCGCAGGTAATCGCGATTTAGGCGTACGGTAGGCGGCAGCACCTCCCCCTGAATGTGAGCATCCAAAAAGGCGCCGATCATTAGTTGTTCTTGATCCGGGGCTAGCGGTTCGGGTACCGCCACGATGACCCTTGCCATGCGGGTTTGCCCTTCGAGCGTCCCCATCAGTTTGTACAGATAGCCCTCCCGGTAATGGCCTTCGGGCCAGGCGGAACGGTCGTACAGCTTTACTTTGGAGCCGCGTTGCCCTTCACGCTGCGGGAAGTCCAGCCAGCGGAGCTTTGAGGCGGGCACAGTGGCCATCACCCAGTACCTATCGCTGCCTACAAGCCGGCCCAGCCGGTCGCCGGGGGCTACCTGAGAGCCCACATTCGCCATTCGGGTCAGGATGTGGGCATCAAAGGGGGCACGAATGCTGGAGCGTTCCAGGTTTAACCTCGCTTGTTCGACAGCTGTTTCGGCAGCTTTCACCCGGGCTTGTACGGCCTGCAGCTGAGGTTGCCGGAGCACCAAGGCTTCACGGGCTGCCGGCAGGGTATCGCCTAGCAATTCGTAATCTTGGCGGGCGACATTCTGCTGCCCCTGCTCAATGCGGAGGTCCGCTTTGGCTTGCGCCAGCTCGCTTTCGCGCAATTGCAGGGCGTTTTGGTAATCGGCGGGGTCAATTTGCAGCAGCAGTTGCCCTTTTTTCACAAACCCACCGGGTACGAAGGCGGGCGACCGGCGTACGATTTGCCCCTGTACGCGCGGGCTGAGCATGATATCTTGGGCAGGCTGCACGGTACCCGTGGCGATAATATTGGGCTGGAAAGCACCGCTTTGGGCAGGCTGCACATCTACGAGCATAGCGGTTTTCTTGGTCGCCCCCTCCCGAGTCGCTTCCGGTTCGGTGGAGAAGATAAGGTAAGTGATGCCCAAGGCGGCTGCCAAAATCAGCAGGCTAAGGAGCAGGGTTGTTGTTCGGTTCATGCTATTACTGTGTTCGGTTACGGTTTATTGGGGTAGCATCCGGAGCGGCGGCTAAGGCGCGGCACAGCGCAATGCGGTAGTCCATCAGCAGGTAGCGGGCAGAAAGCAGGTCACGGCGCAGCTGCTGCATTTGGTCGAGGGCGGTCAATACGTCGAGATAAGTGCTAGTGCCGTTGAAATACTGCAGCCGCAGTTGCTCGTAAGCGCGCCTCGCCAAACGGAGTTGATCTTCTAGGGCTGTAATGGCTTGAGCTTGGTTTTGTTCCTGCGCCAGGGCATCTTCCACCTCGCGAAAGGCCGTCAGGGTGGCTTGCCCGTATTCGTACAAGCGCTGTTGGCGGACGGACCGGCTGCGGTCTACCTCGGCACGCAACTGGCCGGCGTTGAGCAGTGGCGCAGCAATATTTCCCGCCAGGGAGTACGCCCAGCTGTCCAGCACGTCACGGAAGTTATTGGACCGCAGGCTGGTAGACGCATTTAGAGAAAGGCGGGGGTATTTATTGCTGATGGCTGCCGCCAATTCCTCATCGGCGGCTTGCACCTGGTAGAAGGCGCGCTGCAGGTCGGGGCGTTGGCGCACCAAATCTAGGGGTATGCCCGTGGCGGGCAGGGGCAGTGGCGACCGTAGCGTATCAGGTAAAGCGGGCAAAGCGTCCTGCGGGCGATCGCCCAGCAGTACCGACAAGCGGTTCTCCAGCAAGCGAATGTTGGCACGTATGTAAGTCTTTTGCTCGCGTGTGCCGGCCAGCAGCTGCTCCTGCCGCAGCACGTCCACGCTACGCACCTGCCCTGTACCTAGACGTTGCCGGATAAGCCGCAGTATCTTCTCGTTGTTCCGCAATTGCGCATTTACGATAGCCAGCTGCCCGCGGGCTTCTGCCAATTGGTACCAAGCTCGGGCCACCTCCGCGGAGAGGGAAATCGCCGCTGCCTGGTAATCTGCCCCACTCGCATCCCGGCGGAAACGCTCCGCATCCACCAGCGAGTGGATCCGCCCCCAAAGGTCCACTTCGTACTGTGAGCGAAGCCCCAACCTCACGTTCTCACCGCCTACAAAGTCGGGCTGCGGGAAGTTCAGGGCGCTTTGTATGTTTGCCCGCAGATCTGGGAAAAGCGAAGCTGATTCACGTTCCACCACAGCCCTTGCCGCCTGCAATCGCTCCCAGGCCACTACCAAGTTGAAGTTGTTCGTCAAGGCGGTATCCATCACCCGGTTAAGGGCCGTATCGCCGAGGGAGGCCCACCAGTCGGCAGGTAATTCGGCTGCTCCCGATCCGGAAAAGGCAGCAGGGGCTTTGACGGGGAGCTCGGCGGTGGTGGTCTTCGGAGAACAGGCGGGTAGGCATACAGCGATCAGCAATAGCAAGCTTAGGGTGGTGAGGTATTGCTGTTGGGTGGGCATGCAGTAGGTTGTGATTGGTTAACTGATGTTGTAACGTAGGTAAGGGGTGCGGGTTCAATTTGTTCCCGAACGGATGGCTCTTCCTCTTCAGGAGACCGGGGCGCGCGGGGGATCAATTACCACATTTTCCCTATCTTCCCTCCAAAACCACAACCATGCCCACCAGCAACGACCGCAGCCTCAAGCTCATTGCCACATTCCTGCTGGCGTTGACCTTGTTCAATTTCCCGCTGATCAGCTTATTCAGCCAAGAGGGCCTGGTACTGGGCTTGCCAGCACTGTATTGGTATATCTTTCTAGCTTGGGCGCTCGTGATTGGGCTGACGGCCTGGCTGACCCGCGACCCAAACGCCAAGAAACCTTCTTAGCTATGTCTTCTCTGCTCATCATCACCATATCAGTAGGCTATATTGCCTTGTTGTTCCTGATCGCCTGGCTGGCGGACCGGCGGGAGAAAGCGGGCAAAAGCGTGGTGAATAATTCCGGCATTTACGCCCTGTCACTGGCTGTATTCTGCACGGCCTGGACCTACTACGGCAGCGTGGGGCGGGCGGCCACCTCCGGGCTCGGCTTTTTAACCACCTACCTTGGCCCGGCTATTTTAGCTCCCGTTTGGTGGCTGCTGCTCAAGAAGATCATTCTCATCAGCAAGTCGCAGCGTATTACTTCGGTAGCCGACTTTATCTCCTCCCGCTATGGCAAGAGCACTTGGCTGGGGGCGATTGCGACATGCATCGCGGTATTCGGCATCATCCCCTATATTTCCATACAGCTCAAGGCTATCTCCACGAGCTTCAATCTACTAGTCGGCCAAGAAGTACAGCAAGCAAGCAAAGCCGTTTCCCCGCCCTTTTACCAAGATACCGCGCTTTATATCGCCATCGCCCTGGCCGCTTTTACCATTCTCTTTGGCACCCGCAACCTTGACCCTAACGAGCGGCACGGCGGGTTGATAGCGGCAATCGCGTTCGAGTCTATCCTGAAGCTGCTGGCCTTTCTGACCATAGGCGGGTTTGTCACCTTTGGGCTGTACGACGGGTTCGGGGATATATTTGAGCAGGCGGCCTCGGCCCCTTCGATCAGCCGGTTGTTTACCCTGGAAGCAGTGGGCTTAGGGGGCTGGGAGTGGTTTTGGCTAACCTTCCTCTCCATGTCGGCCATTATGCTGTTGCCCCGGCAGTTTCACGTGGCGGTCGTGGAGAATTCCCACCCCCGGCAGGTCGCCCGCTCGTCTTGGATGTTCCCCTTGTACCTGTTGCTGATTAACATTTTCGTATTGCCCATAGCGGTGGCGGGCTTGATGCTGTTTCCGGAAGGTAGCGTGGAGCCGGACAGCTTTGTGCTCAGTATACCGCTGGAGATGGGGTGGGATACGCTGGCCCTGTTCGTGGGCCTGGGGGGCTTTTCGGCGGCCACAAGCATGGTGATTGTAGCGGTCATTGCGCTAAGCATCATGATTGGCAACAACTTGGTATTGCCGGTCTTGCTGCGGTCCCAGGACTTTCGGCAGGGGGAGCAGAACAGTCTGGACACTGGCCTGTTGGGCATCCGCCGCATCAGTATAGTGGTGGTGCTGCTGCTGGCTTACGCTTACTTCAAAGCGGTGGGCGAGCAGTATACGCTGGTGTCGGTAGGCTTGATTTCCTTTACCGCTATCGCGCAGTTTGTGCCCGCGGTGCTCGGCGGCATTTACTGGAAACGAGCCACTAGGCAAGGGGCGATTTGGGGCCTGGTGGTTGGTTTTGTGGTCTGGGCGTTCAGCCTGCCTTTCCCGACGCTGATAGAGGCCGGCCTTATCGACGAGCGAGTCATGCAAGATGGCTTATTAGGCTGGCCGCTGCTGAGGCCGCACGCGCTGTTTGGCCTGACCGGATATACCCCGGTGGCTAGTGCTGCCTTTTGGAGCCTGTTTCTCAATACCTTTACCTATATCCTGGTCTCCCTCAATACCCGGCAAAGTCCATTAGAAGTTTCTCAAGCCGATATTTTTGTCAATATATCCAAATACAGCTCAGGCAGCGGAGACTATGAAGTGGTACGCCGGCGGGCCAAGGTGCAAGACCTGCGTATCCTGCTCAACCGCTTTTTGGGCGTGCCCCGGACCACTACCCTACTGACCGCCTATGAGAATCAGCATCGTGTAGACCTGTCCCGTCAAGTCAATGCGCGGGCCGAGCTGATCAGCTACGCGGAGACCCATCTCGCTGGTGCCATAGGGGCGGCTTCCGCCAAAATTATCATCGCATCCATCACCAAAGAAGACCCGATTAGCCTGGAGGAAATGTTCAAGGTGCTGGAGCAGACCAAAGAGATTGTGCAATACAGCAAGGCCCTGGAAAAGAAATCAGCCGAACTGGAGCGCACCACGCAACAGCTCAAAGAGGCCAACGAACGCTTACAAGAGCTCGATCGGCTCAAAGCAGACTTCATCACCACTGTCACCCACGAGCTGCGGACACCGATTACGTCCATCCGCGCACTATCGAAGATTATGCTAGACTCGGACGAGCTGCAACCCGATCAGCAACAAGAGTTCCTGCAGATCGTCGTCAGCGAAAGCGAGCGGCTGACCCGGCTGATCAACCAGGTGCTGGACATCGAGAAGATACAATCGGAGGAGGGCGAGCTGACCCTTAGCCCGGTCGACTTCAACGAGATCGTCGAGCGCTCTGTCAATGGTTTGCAGCAGCTTATGAAGGAGCGCGGGGTCAAACACCGGCTGGCATTGCACGAGGATGGGCTGGAGATCATGGGCCATTTCGACCGGCTGACGCAAGTGGTGGTCAACCTACTGTCCAACGCTATCAAGTTTTGCGACGACGAAGCAGGCCGGGTGGACGTGCGAGCCGGACGGAAAGGGCATCTCGCTGTATTGGAAATCGAGGATAATGGACCGGGGCTTTCGCCAAAACAGCAGGAGCTGATTTTTGAGAAATTCACGCAAATCAGCGACAAGCTCAAGGGCAAACCGCAGGGCAGCGGGCTGGGGCTTTTCATTTCCTATACCATTGTCGAGCAGCACGGCGGGCGCATTGGGGTGGAGAGCCGTTTGGGGGAAGGGGCGACCTTTTGGGTGGAGCTGCCGCTGCGGGGGCTGCGCAATCACTGATTGAATAAGCGATCACTAAAGCAAGCATCTATTAATCAAGCGCTGCTTAAGATTTACCTTTTTTATCTAGAATCTTTTTTAAATGCTCTACATCAGCCAAATCTTGAAGCCGTCCCGATGCCTTCTTGGCTGTTATCAAATCGCCTATGCTTATGAAATCGATTAGGAGGCCTTCAATCTCGAGCTGCAGCTTATTCTTGTAACAATCTATGAAATCGACGCCTTCCACTTGTACCAGCAAATCGATTCTATTAGGTTCATAACCTAGTTGTATTATGTTATCTGGATCTAGAAAGTCCTCTTCATCTAAGTCAAGGGAGTCGAAACCAAAATCCTTTATCGCTTCTATCAAGTTCGAAATATTCCCCGTGTCCATCCAAATCCAGAAGTCGACATCCTTGGTGTATCTAGGATAACCATGCATTGAGACAGCATAACCACCTATAACTAAATACTTAACCTCATGCTCGTTTAATAACTCTATAAACTCTCTGAAATCCTTGTTTATTATCATATCTCCAGCTTATGTACTGCCGTCTCAGCTCTTCCAATTCAATTAACCTATCTTGCCGGCTTAAGGCCAACCAGTAATCAATATTTGAATCATCCTCGCCCTTTTTCAGGACTCTTATTCTGGGTTTCATTGAATAGTCTATTTTCACATTATCATTAACCTTTCTCAGAGGTAAGATAACACTTTTTATCTAAATCACTCCTTGTCCTTTATAGTTTTAAGGGAAGGGGCGACCTTTTGGGTGGAGCTGCCGCTGCGGGGGCTGCGTAATCAATAGCCCCAAAGACCTTATCTTCCCATAAATTTTTTTTCCACCCAAAAAGGTGTATTTTTAGAGGCAAAAGCCGTAAATTGGCGAACAATATTTTTACGGTCTTAATGTATGAAGACAGCAAAGGATTCAACCAAGGTATTACTCGTTGACGATGAGCCCAACATCCTTATCGCCATAGCATTCCTCCTGCAAAAAGAAGGCTACCAAGTCGTAAAAGCGCAGGATGGCGAGCAGGCACTGGCCGCTATGCAGCAACATCAGCCTGAAGTTGCCGTGCTCGATGTCATGATGCCCGGTATGGACGGCTTTGAATTGGCCAAGCGTATCCGTTCTAATCCGGCCTACGAGGATACCCGCATTATCTTCCTGACCGCAAAGGGTACCCCTAACGACCGCTACCGGGGCTATGCGACAGGCGGAGAAGTTTACCTGACCAAGCCTTTTGACAACGAAGAGCTCATAAACACAATAAATGAGGTCGTAGAATTTGGATAATCGATGCACATTTTTTTCCTTTACAGATATAAACATCTAAATATCTAGATACTTTTAAAACCACTGCGGCTTTTTGATTGGCCCGACCAGATTGAAAGCCCGCCAAAATCAAGCGAGATATGACGCACCAAATCAAATCCTTAGACGAGTACAAAGCCGCCTACCAGCGTAGCGTGGACGATCCGGAAGCCTTTTGGGCAGAACAAGCTGAGACCTTCCACTGGCGCAAGAAATGGGACAAAGTGCTGGACTGGAACTTCAGCGAGCCCAACGTCAACTGGTTTGTCAATGGCAAACTGAACATCACGGAGAATTGCCTAGACCGCCATTTGGAAACCCGGGGCGATCAGGTCGCTATCCTGTTTGAGCCGAACGATCCCGACGCGGACAATATCACCTACACCTACAAAGAACTGCACGCGGAAGTCTGCAAAGTGGCCAACGCTATGAAAGCCAACGGCATCGAGAAAGGCGACCGTGTCTGCTTTTACATGCCTATGGTTCCAGAACTGGCCATTGGCGTACTGGCTTGTGCCCGTATTGGCGCGGTACACTCCGTGGTTTTCGCCGGCTTCTCCGCTCAGGCGCTGGCCGACCGGATTAAGGATGCGAGCTGCAAGGCCGTGATTTGCTCGGATTACAACGTACGCGGTGCTAAGAATATCCCTGTGAAAAAGGTGGTAGACGAGGCACTGAAAATGGACACCGACAGCATCGAGCTGGTGTTGGTGCACAAGAATACCGGCGGTGATGTAGATATGTCGGACAGCCGCGCCAAGTGGTGGCACGAGGAAGTAGACGGCCAAAGCACGGAATGCGAAGCTGAGGAGATGGACAGCGAAGACATGCTCTTTATCCTGTACACCTCGGGCTCTACCGGCAAGCCGAAGGGCGTGGTGCATACCTGTGGTGGTTATATGGTGTATACGGCCTACTCTTTTAAAAATGTTTTCCAGTACGAAGAAGGCGACATCTACTGGTGTACGGCGGATATCGGCTGGATTACCGGCCATTCTTATATCGTGTACGGCCCACTGCTTTCCGGCGCGACGACCGTGATGTTTGAAGGCGTACCGACCTACCCGGATGCCGGCCGCTTCTGGCAGGTTTGCGAAAAGCTGAAAGTCAACCAATTCTATACCGCCCCTACAGCAATACGCGCGCTGATGGCGCAGGGCGATCAATATGTGGACAAGTACGACCTGAGTTCCATCAAGGTGATGGGCTCCGTAGGCGAACCGATCAACGAAGAAGCTTGGGAGTGGTACTACGAAAAGATTGGCAAGAAAAAAGCGCCGATTGTGGACACCTGGTGGCAGACCGAGACCGGCGGCATCATGATTGGCGGCCTGGGTGAGCACAGCCCAATGAAACCCGCGCACGCTGGCTATCCGCTGCCGGGCATACAGCCTTGCCTTATGGATGCTGATGGGAACGAGCTAGAGGGGAACGATGTGGAGGGCCTGCTCTGCGTGAAGTACCCTTGGCCCTCTATTTTACGGACCACTTACGGCGACCACGAGCGCTGCCGTCAGACCTATTTCTCCGCCTTCAAAGACCTTTATTTCACAGGCGATGGTGCCCGCCGGGACAAGGACGGCATGTACCGCATTATCGGCCGGGTAGACGATGTGATCAACGTTTCTGGCCACCGTATGGGTACGGCCGAAGTAGAAAACGCCATCAACGAGCATGAATTGGTGGTCGAATCGGCTGTAGTGGGCTACCCGCACGATATCAAAGGGCAAGGCATTTACGCCTACATCATCACGGCCCACCCCGTAGACGACGAGGAAGCCTTCCGAAAGGAACTGATCAATGTGGTCAAGGAAGAAATTGGCCCGATTGCCAAGCCCGACAAGATTCAGATCGTATCCGGCTTGCCCAAGACCCGCTCCGGCAAGATCATGCGCCGTATCCTCCGCAAGGTGGCTTCTGGCGACACCTCGAACCTAGGCGACACCTCTACCCTGCTCAACCCAGGCGTAGTAGACGAGATCAAGGACAACGCTTTGGTGAAATAAAGCCGAGTTGACAATTGACACAAGGATATGAAGACAATGGCAGGCTTAGTTGGTGAGTCTGCCATTTTTATACCACGCTACCTTACCAGAGCTACAAACGATTAAAGCATGACTTACTCCTCCTTCTACAATCGCAGCATGGAACAGCCGGAAGCCTTCTGGCGCGAACAAGCCGAAGACATCGACTGGTTCAAAAAGCCCGCTGCTGTACTTTCCAAAGACGAGAACAACCTCTACCGCTGGTACGAAGGCGGGCAGTTGAACACGGCCCACCTCGCGCTAGATTACCATGTAGAAAACGGGCGGGGCGATCAGCCGGCCATCTACTACGACTCGCCCGTCACCGATACCAAGCAAGCCATTAGCTACCGCGAATTGCGCGATCAAGTCGCCTTGTTTGCTGGCGTGCTGAAAGCAAAGGGTGTGCAGAAAGGCGATACCGTCATCATCTATATGCCGATGATCCCACAGACGGTCATCGCTATGCTGGCCTGCGCCCGGCTAGGAGCGGTGCACTCCGTCGTATTCGGAGGGTTTGCCGCCCACGAGCTGGCTATCCGCATAGACGACGCCAAGCCGAAGCTGCTGTTGACGGCAAGCGCGGGCAAGGAGATCAACCGGATTATCGACTATATGAAAATTGTCAACCCGGCGCTGGAAGAAGCCAACCACCAAATCGACGGCTGCATTGTCTACCAAAGAGACATTCTGCAAGCCCCGCTGCAAGAAGGCCGAGATTTTGACTGGGAAGGCCTGCTGGCGGAAGCCTCTCCGGCGGACTGCGTGAGCGTAGAAGCAACAGACCCGCTTTATATCCTCTACACCTCCGGCACTACGGGTAAGCCCAAAGGCATCGTGCGGGACAACGGCGGGCATGCAGTGGCGATGAAATTCAGCATGAAGTACGTCTACGGTGTGGAACCGGGCGAGGTCTACTGGGCCGCTTCCGATGTGGGTTGGGTCGTCGGGCATTCCTACATCGTGTACGCGCCGCTGATCCACGGCTGCACAACGGTGCTCTACGAGGGCAAACCGGTACGCACCCCGGATGCGGGCGCATTTTGGCGGGTGCTGGAAGCGTACAAGGTGAGCGTGTTCTTTACGGCGCCCACCGCTTTCCGCGCCATTAAGAAAGAAGATAATGAAGCCAAGCTCAAGGCAAAGTACGACACGAGCAGCCTGCGTTACCTCTTCTTGGCGGGTGAACGCTGCGATGTATCCACCCTGGAATGGTGCCAGGATGTATTACAAGTGCCTGTCATCGACCACTGGTGGCAGACCGAATCCGGCTGGCCCATGCTAGCCAATATGGTGGGGGTAGAATTGCTGCCGGTCAAACCGGGTTCTGCTGGCAAGCCCGTTTGTGGCTATGACCTAAAGGTAGTCGCGCCAAACGGCGAGCCGCTTCCCCCTAATACCGAAGGCGCGGTGGTCATCCGCTTGCCGCTGGCCCCCGGCACGCTGCCCAACCTCTGGCAGGATACAGCCCGGTTTATTTCTTCCTACCTCAGCCCCTACCCCGGCTACTACTTCACCGGTGATGGCGGGTATATCGATGAGGATGGCTATGTGTTTATCACGGGCCGTATCGACGATATCATCAATGTGGCGGGGCACCGCTTGTCGACGGCAGAGATGGAAGAAGTGGTAGCCGCTCACCCCGCTGTAGCAGAGTGCGCAGTCATTGGGGTGCACGACGAGCTGAAGGGGCAGATCCCGGTTGGTTTCGTGGTGCTAAAAGCAGGTACGAGCATTACGGAAGCGGAATTGGAGAAGGAACTGATACAAATGGTGCGGGAGCAAGTCGGCCCGGTGGCGGCCTTCAAGAAAGCCAATGTGGTGCAGCGCCTGCCCAAGACCCGCTCGGGCAAAATTTTGCGCCGCATCATGCGCCATATCGTGGATGGCAAGCCGTACAACCCGCCATCGACGATTGAGGACATGAGCGTACTGCCGGAGTTGGAGGAGCAAGTAAAGGGTATGGAAAAGTAGGTTAGCCTACATTCAGACCGTTAATCGCCTCCACCCCACTGACTTCCGGGATTTTCCCGCGTAGCGTCTCTTCTATGCCGGCCTTCATGGTCATCATAGACATGGAGCAGTTTTCGCAGGTGCCCAACCATTTGATTTTCACGATATGGTTGTCGGTAATATCCACGACTTCCACATTGCCACCATCGACTTTGAGGTGGGGGCGGACATCGTTTAGGGCCTCGTCCACGCGTGCGATCATCTCTTTTTTATTGGTATCCGTCATGGTGGCTTAATTATTCATTTTTACAATTTGGGTAGGGTCTATCGTCTCGTTGCGGATAGCGACCTGCCGGGCGGTATTCTTAGCCATTTCCTTCAGGGCATCGGTAGCCATAGGCAGCTCGGCTTCTACAGCGGGCTTGCCTTCGTCCCCGGACTCGCGTATACCCTGCACGATCGGCACTTGCCCCAACAGCATAGATTTGCTGGCTTTCGCCAAACGCTTGCCGCCGCCTTGCCCGAAGAGGTAATATTTATTGTCGGGCAGCTCCGCCGGCGTAAACCAGCTCATGTTCTCTACCACCCCGAGTATGGGTACGTTGACGTTGGGCAGCAGGAACATATTCATGGCTTTCACAGCGTCAGCCACGGCTACTTCCTGCGGGGTAGTCACCATCACAGCACCCGTGACCGGTACGGTTTGGACCAATGTCAACTGAATATCGCCGGTCCCGGGCGGCAGGTCGACGACGAGGTAATCCAGCTCTGGCCAGATGGTGTCGTTAAAAAACTGCTTGATGATACCCGCCAGCCGTGGGCCACGCAGCACTACCGCCTGCTCGGGCTCTACGACGAAACCGATCGACATCACGGGCATCTTGTTGTATTCCAACGGGATGATCTTCGATTGGTTGTACACCTGCTTGACCTGCGGGCGCTGCCCTTGCAGGCCGAGCATGGTCGGAATAGAAGGGCCGTATAAGTCTGCATCGACCAAACCCACCTTTGCGCCCAGCTGTTGGAGCCCCAGCGCTAGGTTTACGGCGATGGTAGATTTGCCGACACCGCCTTTACCGGACCCCACAGCAATGATGTTTTTGATGTGGGACAAAGGGCTCTGCGGCTGTTGCGACACCCCCGGCGCTTTGGCTATAGTGTGCACATTGACGTTAGCCTCTGGGTAGACTTCCTGCACGGCGGCCATGCAGGCAAAGTTGAGCTCTTGCTTATTCTTGGAATCCAATGATGGCAATTCCAGTGAAAAATTGATATTATTGCCGTCGACTTCAAGGTCGCGCACCATATTCATGGTGATGATATCCTGCCCGGTGTTCGGGTCAGCCACGTTGGTAAGCGCCTTGACGATCGCAGATTTTTCGAAACTCACGTATCGCTAGTTTAGATTTAGATTGAATATGACTTTCGCTACTACAAAACTACAAACAATTAAAGGCACTGAACAGTTTTAAGCTTGGTTTATCCCTTTACACCGACGATGAGAGTATTCAACGACCTTACTGACTTACCGGATTTTCAGAACGCTGTGCTGACCATCGGCTCGTTTGACGGGGTGCATCAGGGGCATCAACAGATACTCAACCGCGTCAAGCAATTGGCCAAGCAGCACGATGGCGAAAGTATCGTTGTGACCTTCCACCCGCATCCTCGCCTTATTGTCTATCCCAAGGACGACTCCTTGCGGCTCATCACGACTATAGACGAGAAGGTTCAACTGCTGCGCCGTTACGGTATTGACAACGTGGTCGTAGTTCCCTTTACGGTAGAGTTTTCGCAGCAGAGCGCGGATGAGTACATCAAAAAGTTCCTGGTTGACAAATTCCACCCCAAGCATATCGTCATCGGCTACGACCACCGTTTCGGCCTCAACCGGCAGGGCGACATCAACTACTTGAAATGGCATGGCGACGACTGCGGGTATGAGGTCGTGGAAATCGGGCAGCACGAGGTAGAAGACATCGCGGTAAGCTCCACTAAGATACGCCGGGCGCTAGATGCAGGCGACGTGGATGCGGCCCAACGGCTCATGGGGCACTATTTCACGCTTACCGGCACGGTGGTCCATGGCAACAAGATCGGCAAATCCCTGGGCTTCCCTACGGCCAACTTGGAGCTGGCCCACAAGCACAAGCTATTGCCACCCGGCGGCATCTACGCGGTATACGCCCACCATCAAGGGCAACGCTACGGCGGTATGCTTTATATTGGCGACCGCCCGAGCTTGCAACAGTACCACAACAAAACCATCGAAGTCAACCTTTTTGACTTCGACAAAGACATCTACGGCGACAAGCTGCAACTCGAGCTCGTCAAACGCACTAGGGATGATGCGAAATTCGACAACCTCGAAGCCCTCTCTAAACGCTTGGCGCAAGACCGTAAAGAAGCGCAACAAATCATCAGCCAACTGGAGGCGGATGAAACGGAAAAAAAAATAAGCCCGTCGCCCCGCACGGCTATCGTCATCCTCAACTACAACGGCCGGCATTACTTGGAGCAGTTTCTGCCTACCGTGTTGGAGACGACTTATGACAATTTTGAGATTGTAGTGGCCGACAACGGCTCTACAGACGACTCTCTTGCCTTCATGGCGGAGCACTACCCGGGTATGCAGTGCATCGACCTCAGGCACAATTACGGATTCGCAGAAGGGTACAACCAAGCTCTAAAGCAAGTGGACGCGCCGTACTACTTACTGCTCAATTCGGATGTAAAAGTCACGCCCGGCTGGCTGCAGCCGCTGATCGAACTGATGGAGCGTGACAAGACCGTGGGGGCCTGCCAGCCTAAAATCTTGGCCTATCACCAGCCGCATTGCTTTGAGTACGCCGGCGCGGCGGGCGGTTGGCTGGACAACCTCGGCTACCCATTTTGCCGGGGCCGTATCTTTGCCGAGACGGAAGAGGATGAAGGGCAGTACGACGAATTGCAGGAGGTATTTTGGGCTACCGGCGCCGCTTTTTTGGTGCGCAGCAAGCTTTTCCATGAATTGGGGGGCTTTGACGGCGACTACTTTGCGCACTCGGAGGAAATTGACCTCTGCTGGCGGATCAAGCGGTCGGGGTATAAGGTCATGGCACGGCCCCGGTCGGTAGTATACCATGTAGGCGGTGGCACACTGGATTACAATACGCCACGCAAAGCTTACCTGAACTTCCGCAACAGTCTGTACACCTTGGTCAAAAACGAGGAGCGCCGTCGGCTGCTTTGGATACTGCCGCTGCGTCTGCTGCTCGATGGCCTGGCAGGCGTACTTTTTCTCGTGCAGGGTAAGCTGGCTCATATCCGTTCCATTGTCCGTGCCCACTACGACTTTTTCCCAAATTTCAAGGCTGTACTGCGCAAGCGGCGGCAAGTCGCTGAGCTGGTGCAGAAGGTCAGTATCAGCAACGTACCCAATACCTCTAGCGGCCGCTACTCTGGCAGTATTGTCTGGCAGTACTACGCGCTTGGCAAGCGGCGGTTCAAAAACTTGTAATAGAAGATGCCTAAACACAAACTCGAACTGCTGCACGAGGACGAACAGCTGGTGGTGGTGAACAAAGCGCCGGGCGTGCTCAGCATACCGGACCGTTTCAGCCCAGAGAAGCCCAACTTGCTGACGATGCTCAACCGCAAATACGAGAAGGTATGGACGGTACACCGTATTGACCGGGAGACTTCGGGGGCAATCGTCTTTGCCCGGGACGAGCATACCCACCGCCATTTGTCGCAGCAATTCCAAGAGCGGACCGTGGAAAAAACGTACTTGGCACTGCTCGACGGGCAGCTGCATCAGGAAGAAGGGACGATTGACCGCCCTCTGATCGAGCACCCGGGTAAAGCCGGGCGGATGATGGTCGCCAAGAAAGGCAAACGGGCGGTCACGCACTATCGGCTGGTAGAGGTTTTCCAACGCTTCAGCTTGGTCGCCTTCACCATAGAAACGGGCCGGCAGCACCAAATCCGGGTACACGCCGAGTCTATGGGTTACCCCTTAGCCGTGGACGAGCGCTATGGCCGACGCACCGCTTTCTACCTTTCGGAAATCAAGCAACGCCATTACCGCCTAGGCAAAGACAAAGAAGAGCGCCCGCTTATGTCAAGGTTGTGCCTGCACGCTTGGCAGCTATCGTTACAGCATCCTGCCACGCAGGAGCGCCTGTCCGTTGAAGCTCCGCTGCCCAAAGACTTCAGGGCGGTCGTCAACCAATTGCACAAATGGGGAAAATAGCCAATTTGTGACGCCTCTCACCTTCACAAACCGCCCCTATCGCTTATATTTGCGCCCTGATATACACAAAACCACGTATGGACATAACAATAAAACTCACGGACCGCCACGGCAAGCTGCACGAACTCGATGCACCGACGGACATGAACATGAACCTCATGGAGGTCTGCAAAGCGCACGATCTTCCAGTGAAGGGGACTTGCGGCGGCATGGCGCTCTGCTCTACCTGCCACGTGTATATCAATAGTGATCATGAGTTGCCGGAAATGAGCGAAGATGAGGAGGACATGCTCGATCAGGCTTTTTTTGTGGAAGATAATTCCCGGCTGGGCTGCCAGATCAGAATTACCGAGGAAGTGGATGGCCTAGAGGTGACCTTAGCCCCGGAGGACGAGGACGCTTGAAAAAACTAATTACTTTCCATCTCCAGCTCCTCTTCCCCTTCCTTGCGGCGATTGCGCCACCAGATGAAACCAATCACCCCGATAATCATGTACGGCGTCGCCAGCATGTAGAGGATGCCATTATTCAGCCCCTTACCGTCCGTACCGCCATTCTTCAGGTTACTTTCGGCGGACATGCGGCACATGGGGCACTGCGCTTGTACCTCAGGCATAGTCGCTACACTAAGGGTCATTGCTAGGGCGAGTACACTCAGCCACTTTAGGATTCGGGTTTTCATATCTTCGAGTTTGTCTTTTTAATTGATCTACCCATTAAACAGCAGCAAGCACCATCTCGTTCCGGCTTAGGGATAATATGGCATTAGCATGAAATAAGCCACCGGGCCCGTTACCGCTACGTAGAACCATACTGGCCATACCCAGCGCGCCATCTTCTTGTGCCGTTCCACTTGGCCGGTATATCCTCGTATGAAAGTGAAGAGGATGAAGGGCAGGCTTACCGCGGCCAGCACGATATGGCTCAGCAAAATGACCAAGTATACCGTTCGTGTGCTGCCCACCGCCGCCAATTCCTCGGCGCTCAGCTGGCCATCGTGGTTAAGGTCGCCAAAAATGGTCTCCGGCGTCGTGAAATGGTAAGCTACATACGACAGCAGGAACAGCACGGAGAATGCCATAGCCGTGAAGATCGCCCGCCGATGGGCTTTTACGTTTTTCTGCTTGATGAAATAGAGTGCCACCAGCAGTACCACCGCGGTCAGCGCATTCATCGTGGCGTGGAAGGGCGGCAAGAAGCCAAAGTCTACCCCTTCCGGCAGGGGGATTTTCACCCGGCGCATCAGGCCGACGAGTAACAGTACCACGGCTGTGATAATCCAGGCGGCGACGTTCAACTGTTTCGCCAATTGGAGATTCTTCTGCATGCTTGTTTATTTTTCCGTCTCGGGATCGTAGATAATGTCGGCTTCCGCGGTGGGGTGTAGATTGAGGGTCAAATGCTTGACCAAGCGTTTAAGCTCTTCCTCCTGACGTATGTCATAAAAGCCCCGCACCATAGCGCTATCAGCAAAAAACAGCAGGCTGTTGCGCTCTAAGCTCATGCCGCGTTCTTCCAGCGGTAACTCCATCTGCTCTGCGAGTGTGGCTAGTTTGCCTTCAGTAGCGGCCAGCACAAAGACCTGCGCAGTATCTTTCAAACCTTTTTGCGACAGCAACTTCCTTGTTGAGGCTCGCCCCGCCGCCGAGGTGTCGGTTTGGAAGGCCAGGAAATAGATATCCTGCCGCTCGTCAAACTGATCGTGCAGCTTGGCCAGCGCCTTCGTGTAAACGTCTTGTGCGGACGCATTCATAAAGTGTCCGACGAGCAGCTGATCTTCGAAACGCTTCATCTGCACGAGGGAATCGTTGTAGTTCTGTAACTCAAAATCAGGTAAAGGCGCAATGTCCTTCAGTTCCTTTCTAGCCTGCATGCGGTAATCCAGCCCCGTCTGCAAGTAATACCAAGACCCCAGCGGCAGTACCACCAGCAGCAAAAGCAAGCCGGCAAACTGCACGATATTCATCCTTCCAATTATCTTTTTTCCTGCCATAGTACGCGTGAATTTTCAAGCTGAAAACACCTTTATAAGGGGATTGTTGCCGCCTTTGCTCCGCAAGATGTTCCTGTTTGCCCTCAATTGCAAAAGGCGGAAAAGCATTACCCTTCCGCCTCTTGATTTGACCGGTCTGTGCAGCTATTTTAGCCGCGGTATTCGAATTCAATTGTTTTGCCCATCCGCATACCTTCCAGCTCTTCTTTGGCTTTGTCTTCTTTCAGCTCTTGCTTGTCCTTTTCCTCAATTTGCTGCCGCCGGTTTTTCCAAGACGTTCCCTCTTGGAAGAAGGCAATAATGGCCCAAATCAGCAACACGGTAGGCAGCAGCACGCTGAGCGCCAAGCCTTTTACTTCGTAGCGCATGTGCATGAATTCGTAAATGATGTAGTAGGCTTTGTACAGGGACAGTACAATCAAGATCAGGCCGACTAGGTAGCCTAGCCAAGTAATGTCTTCTAGGCCGCCGATGACATGCCCTTTGCCCAGCAAGGAGAAGAATACTTCTACCAAGGTAACAACGGCCAGCAGCACCAAGCCTTTATAAACTAGCTTCTTAGAATCTTCGTAGCTCATGTTTGCCATAACTCGAAATCTGTTTTTTGTTGTTTACAATGGATTACAGCAGGTAGAAGACCAGGAATACGAATACCCAGACCAAGTCTACGAAGTGCCAGTACAATCCAATTTTTTCGACCATTTCGTGGCCATTCTTGCGTGCCATATACAGCCCGCTCGCCGCGTTAATCATGATGATAAACAGGAATACCACCCCAGAAAAAACGTGGAAACCGTGGAAACCGGTGATAAAGAAGAATAGGGCACCGAAAGCTTTAGGGCCGAATTGCTGTGCCATAACAGACCCTTCATTGGGGCCGTCCGTAACTAGGAACTTGCGTTGCAAGAACCCCTGCTCATTAACGACGTAGCCAGGATGGTCGCCAACGCTGTAGTCATGCTCGGCGTGGTCGCCCTCGCCGTGGTCGGCACCGTGCCCTCCACCCGCTTTGTGGATGAGGTAGCTGTCGCCGATTTCAAAGGTCTCATCGGTTTCGTTGCCCTCAGCATCGAGGTAGACGCCAGCTTCGGTGTGGGTACCGAATGGGTTAGTATTGACGGTCATATGCTCAACGGCGATAAGATTGTTCCACTCCCAAGCTTGGCAGCCCAAAAAGCCTGCTCCGCCTATAATGGTCAGCAGCATCCAGAATACGACGCCATTTTTGTTTTCGCGATGCCCCTCTTGCACCGCCCGGACCATAGTCACGGAGCTGATGATCAGCAGGAAGGACATAATGGTTACGAAGATCAAAGGGGCATCGTGTACACCGAAAGGTGCGGTTGAAAACACGAAATCCGGTACCGGCCAAGTCGGGCTGCTGAAACGCAGCGCGCCGTACGCAATGAGAAAGCCTGCAAATGTAAAGGCATCAGAAAGCAGGAAATACCACATCATCAGCTTGCCGTAGCTCGCTTTGAAAGGCGCTTCCCCTCCCTTCCAAGAGCCCCCTTGCTGCTCTTGGGTTTCCTGAGTCTCCGTTACGGAATCTGTTGTCGCCATCGCTTATCTTAAATTTTGTTTGTTCTTGTCTTGTTATTACTGAACGGTGAAAAACACCAGCAAATATATCCAAAGAAAATCAACAAAGTGCCAGTAGATGCTCGTGAGTTCAAAGCGTAACTTGCGTGCCTTCGTAACTTTATGCGGCAGTGCCGTAGCGTGTATGATCGCTACAACTAGTGCCGCGATACCGCCCAAGATGTGTGCGGCGTGCACCCCAGAGATGACGTAGACAAAAGAGCCAGACGGATTCGTGGTCAGTCCTACGCCAATCTCGGTTAGCGCCTGCCAGCCTTGGTACTGCAAAGCTAAGAAAGCCACTCCCAATATTAAAGTAATCACCAGCAATACTCGGTAGGCTTGCGTCTTGCCCCGCTTGAAAGCCAGATAGGAGCCGTGCAATGCCGCACTGCTCAGGAGAATGACACCGGTATTGATGTAGAAAATGTCTGGCAGCCGGAACTCCAGCCAGTTGCCCGCTGCTTGCCGTACGATGTAGGCACTAGTGAAAGCCGCGAACAGCATCAACATGCTTGCGCAGCCTACCCAAAGGGCAAATTTTTTCGGATGTATTTTACTTCTTCTGTATTCGCTCGCCACTGTAATATTCATCGTTGTTATCAGTTAAATCTTATCCGCGAAAAAGGCGACTAAGGCCATCGGGATGAAAAAGAAAGAGTAGAACATCAGCTGTAGAGCTGATTTGCGGTCCCACTTCTTGTAAAAACGGTAGCTAAACACGGTGTAAAACACGCTCAGCATGAGCACTATCCCCGCCGAGACCAACCCACTCACGCCCAAAAAGTACGGAAGCGTGCTTACGGGAATCAGCAGTGCCGCATACACCAATGCTTGCAAGCCGATACGGCGGTCACGTTGCCCGTCTTCTTGCACAGGCACAATGCGGTACCCTGCCTTGGAGTAGTCCTCAAACCCCAGCCAGCCAATCGACCAGAAGTGGGGAAACTGCCAAAAAAACTGCAGTGCAAAAAGCGTAAGGGCCAGCATCGTCAGGCTGCCTTGTGCCGCCACGCAGCCAATCAGCGTAGGCAATGCGCCGGGAATCGCACCGATCAGCACCGCTGTGGGGGAAATCCGCTTCATAGGCGTGTACACAAATGCATACAACACTAGCGAAAACGTACCAAAGAAGGCGGTCCATGGGTTGAACATCGCCAAAAAGGTAATCCCAAACAAGCTCATCATCCCAGCCGCCAGCACACCTTCGGAAACCGACATCCGGCCAGCAGCGATCGGCCGCTCTGCCGTGCGCTTCATCAGGCGGTCGTAGTCTTTTTCCAATACCTGATTCAGCGTATTGGCCGCCCCGGTGACCAAAAAGCCCCCTGCCGCCAGTATCAATACCGCCGTAAGGCTGATGGTATCCGCTGCGATCAAGAAGGCCATAATGGAGGAAAATACCACCGTCAGGCTCAACCGCATTTTGACGAGCATGCTATAGTCGTTGAACTTTTGACCCAGCCAGCTCAGTACCGTTTGTTCTTCCGCTCTGCTTGTGTACACTTCGTCTACCCTATATTATATTACAGGAGGTAAGCCTTCGCAAAGCCCTACCTCCTGTATGGTGAAAATGATTCAAAATTCTATTGTCGTTGCACGCCTAGTGGCTGTCCGGCTTTTCATCCTCTCCTACAGGCTCTATCTGCGGGATATACTCTTTCCCGCCCTTGCTGTAGTCGTAGGCCCAACGCTGAACCGTCGGCAGTTTGCCTGGCCAGTTGCCGTGACCTGTGTTGATAGGAGTAGTCCACTCCAAGGTCGTAGCATTCCATGGGTTACGGCTTGTCATCTTCTTACCCTTCCAGATACTGTAGAAGAAATTGATGACGAACAGCAGTTGGAAACCAAAGGTGAGAATGGCAGCAATGGTAATGAACTGATTCATCACCTCAAAGGTACCAAAGGCCTCAAAGCTGTCGAAACGGTAGTAACGGCGTGGTACGCCAGCCATACCTAAGTAGTGCATGGGCCAGAACACGGCATAAGCACCAACAATCGTACCCCAGAAATGAATCTTACCCAGCGTTTCGTTCATAAACCGACCGAACATCTTCGGGAACCAGTTATATATACCAGCGAACATACCGAAGAAGGCAGCTACACCCATCACAATGTGGAAGTGTGCAACTACGAAGTAAGTGTCGTGTAATTGAATATCGATGGCAGAGTTACCGAGGAAAATACCGGTCAAACCACCAGAAATGAACATACTCACGAAGCCGATGGCAAACAAGCTTGCCGCATTGAACCGTATGCTACCCCCGTACAGCGTCGCAATCCAGTTGAATACCTTAACCGCAGATGGCACAGCGATAATCAGGGTAAAGATCACGAAGAAGTTAGAAATGAACGGGTTCACACCGGACATAAACATGTGGTGCGCCCACACGATGAAGGACAAGAAAGCAATCGCCAAAATGGAATAAACCATCGCTTTGTATCCGAAAACCGGCTTGCGGGCGTGCACGGACAATACTTCCGACACAATCCCCATGGCCGGCAACACAATAATGTATACCTCAGGGTGCCCCAAGAACCAGAACAAGTGCTGATACAGTACGGGGCTACCGCCGACGTGATCGAGTGCTTGGCCACCGATAAAGATTTCACTTAGGAAGAAACTAGTACCCAAGCTGCGGTCAAACGTGACCAGCAGGAAGGCAGATACCAATACAGGGAACGACAGCAGACCAATGATGGCAGTAATAAAGAACGCCCAGATGGTCAGCGGCATACGCCACATGCTCATCCCCTTCGTACGCATATTCAGTACCGTAGTGATGTAGTTGATACCACCCAGCAGTACAGAAACAACGAAGAAGACTAAGCTGACAATCCACAACGTCATGCCCGCCCCCGAACCTGTAGAGGCTTGAGGCAGCGCACTTAGCGGCGGATAGGCAGTCCATCCCCCGGAGAATGGTCCTGTGTTCAGGAAGAGGGAGAAAAACATGATCACACCCGCCAAGAAAAAGAACCAGTAGGACAGCATATTCATGAAGGGCGATGCCATGTCCCGGGCTCCAATCTGCAAGGGTATCAGTAAGTTAGAAAACGTACCACTCAGTCCCGCCGTCAGTACAAAGAACACCAGGATCGTACCGTGCATCGTTACCAACGCGTAGTAAAATTCGGGTGCCAATGAACCGATACCGGCGTCATTGACGGTAATCCATTTACCAAGCACTGGCTTCAACCACGCCATATTCTCTTCTGGGAAACCCAGCTGCAGGCGGAAAACCAGTGACATCAGGGCACCGATAATCGCCCAAAACATACCTGTAATCAGGAATTGTTTGGCGATCATCTTGTGATCCTGACTGAAAATGTAAGTCGTTACAAAATTCGATTGATACTTGTCGCCGTGGTGATGATCGTGAAAGTGATCATCGTAGCCGTACTCCTCAATGAGGAGATCATCTTCGTGTACCTGCGGCTTCGTTACAACGTTTGCCATCTGCTGATGAATTTATTTTAGTTTACCGATTTTTTGTCTTAATGACAGGGTTTAAACGCAATATCGGCGTTCCCTGTTTAACCGATGGAAGGCGAAATTATTCCCCTACCGCCGGCTCCCCTTCAATGATGAGCTCTTCCGGCATTCCAGCCTCTTCGTCGCTGCCTTCTTCCTGCGTCACCGCTTCTGCGAAGGGGTCTGCTTCTGTTCCTTTGATCGTCGCTTCGTAGTAAGATTGCTGCTGCGACAGCCAGTTCTCATACTCCGCTTCAGATACAATGCGAACTGCGCGGCGCATAGAGTAATGACCGCTTCCGCAAAGCTCGGCACAAGCCAGCTCAAAGTCAAACTGCTCATACTTAGGCGGGCTTTCCGGGTCGTCCGGTTCAGAAGGTTCGTGCCATTCCGGGTATTTAGGCTGACCGTTTGCATCCAACGCACCTAACTTCTGACGGTACTCTTCCGTCGTGATCGTCGGTGTAAACACAAAGTAGGTCGGCATGCCCGGCACCGCATCCATCTTCACCCGGAAGTGCGGCAGGTAAAAGTTGTGCAGTACGTCACGGGAAGTGATGCGTACGCGTACCTTCTTATCTACAGGCAATACAATTTCGCTAGGGTGGAAGTCGTCGTGGTTCTTTTCATCGGACCAGACCTGACCCAGCGGGTTTTTCGCGGAAATCATCTTGTAGTCGCGAGCGCCCAGCTGACCATCCGGCCCAGGATAGCGTAAGTGCCATGCAAATTGATACCCGGTACCCTCTATTTCAATGTAATCCTCGTTGGGGTCCACATCTGCCATCACCTCATTCCAAGCGTCAAGACCACCTACTACAAGGAAAGTCATAACTACCGCCGGAATGGCTGTCCACACCAGCTCGAGCTTGTTATTGTGCGAAACGAATTTCGCCTTGTGGCCGCGGCGCGCCCGGTAGCTGTAGGCAAAATAGAACAGCAACACCTGCGTAACAACAAATACAATACCCGTGAAGAACAGGGTGATATTAAAAATGTAATCGATGCTACCACCGTGGGCAGAAGCCGACTCGTTAGGCCCATACCACAGCATGCTGTCTTTGTAGTAAAAAGAAGACCAAATCGTAGCACCCAAGAAAACAATCAGAAACAAAATCTGATATCCTCCCTGTGTACGGTTAGAACGAAGTTCAGCCTCTTCCTCACCGCGCATTTTGGACGCCAGCTCGGTAACCTTACCGATCTGAACGACGATGATGCTGATGAGTATAATGCAAAGTGTTACTAATAAAGCTGTCATTGCTGCTTTGCTTATTTTATGCTTTTAAAAATCTGCTTCAAATCTACGCCCAATTAACAATACAGGGCAAGCAAGTGATTTCTAAATCAATTTGTTTAGAATCAGTCTAAATAAGGGCAGGCTAGTGCGCCCCTTCTTCGTGCATCTCCACATGGTGGTGCAACGCTTCTTGCAGGTACGGGTCATTCTTCGGCGTCAGCGGTGCTTTGGCCAAGCGGTTAAATACGAAGTAGATGAAGAACGCCAAAAAGCCTAGCATGATCCCTACTTCCAAGAGGCCAGGAAGCGTATACCCCATGGCAAAATCAAGCGAATGGCTTACGGCTTCGGTATGCCCCGCCAGTTCAGCACCGTGCTCACCCGCTGCATGCTCACCACCGCCGTGGTCAGCACCGTGACCAGCATGGTGCGCAGCAGCTTCTATAGCCGTCAATCGAGCCCCCGGTTTGATCATTTGGAAAAAATCCCACCAGTGGCCGAAGAATACCACGATAGAAGCAAAAACCATGGTACCGTACTTGCGCTTGGTGTCGTTGCGCATCAGTACGAAGAAAGGTGCAACGAAGTTCAAGAACAAGTTACCATAAAACAATACCGAATAGTTGTCCATCCGCTCCTGGAAGTAGACCGTTTCCTCGCCTACGTTGCCGTACCAAATGAGCATATACTGCGAAAACCAGAGGTAAGTCCAGAAGATGCTGAATGCAAACAGGTACTTACCCAAGTCGTGCAAGTGTTCTTGTGTCACATTCTCCAAGTAGCCTTGTGCCTTGAGGAAGCTGATGACGATAATGGTCAGTGCCATCGTGGCTACAAACCAGCTTGCTCCCACATACCAAGCAAACAGCGTGCTGTACCAGTGGGCGTCGATGGACATAATCCACTGCCAAATTACTGCCGCACTGGAAAAACCAGCGATCGGTAGAAAAGCAGCTGACCAGATGCGCAGGCGGCGGTGGTGGTCAAAGCTCGCATCTCCATTTACATCTTCGTCCAACGATATCTGGCGCATTTTCCAAGCGAAAAACACCCACAACCCCACGATCACGATAGTGCCGATAGAGTACCAGCCCAAGTTGAGAAAGCCGGATTTGCCGTCGAGCACCGGATCATTCGCTACAGCCTCGCCGTCGGTCCAATGATAAATATGGTGGAGGTGCAAAGCAGTAGCTGCCACCATAATCGCCATCAAGATGAAACCCGGAATCAGGAACATAGAGTAGGCTTCCCAAATCCGCTTGACCAGCGTGTGCCAGCCAGCCAGCGCGGTGGTAAATGCAGCTAGGATGAACGCCCCCATAAACGCGATCCCCGTAAAGAAAGTCGCATTGTGCAGGAAATTCGTCCAAAAACGAGTATGGAACTCGTGCGCATCAGCAAAAAACGTAATCGCTAAGCAGAGCACGCCCAGCCCCATAAAGCCGAAGAGGACGGTCTTGTACTTGCTGCTGAATGTGAATTGGTCCATTATTATGTCTTAGTTTGTATAGTTTTGCAATAGGGTATTCAGGACACGCCTGTTACTATTTCTTGCCGTGGCTGCTGTCGCCGCTGTGGTCGCCTCCTGTATCGTCATGGCTGCCTTCACCGTGCGATTCGTCCGTACCGTGTTCAGCATCCCCTTCCTGCTCACCTTCTGCTGGCATCGGGGCTTCGTCGGTTGCCCGCTGTGCCAATGACTCCATCTGGCTGGCTGGTGTACCGAATGTCGGGTTAAGGGTATTCGTTTCAGCCGTGTACTCCGCACCTTGATCCTTCGCCTGCAGGTGGCGGATCCAGTGGATGACCTGCCAGCGCTCTTCGTAGTTCATCTTGTCCGCATAGCCGCCCATGACGTTTTTACCATACATAATCGCGTGGTAGTAGCGGCCGTTGGATGCCGTCAGCAGGTCTCCGAGCAGGAAGTTGGCAGGCTGTGCAGGGTACGCCACATTAGGGTTCTCCTCGCTTACCAAATAACCTACACCGTTTCCTTTTTCGCCGTGGCAAATCCCACAGAACTTATTGTAAAGGTCTTCGCCCCGCGCCAACCCGTCTTCCGTGATCGGATAGGGATTGTCGATCAGCTCTGCGGTCGCCCGCTGCCGCTCCGGCTCTGTATCCTTGTAGTAATAAGGTACATGGCCATTAACCGGCACGGCGATGTTGTTGACGCCCTTAACACCGTTGTGCTGCGCCATTACTTCATCTGAATCCGGGCCACCTTCTGCCATTTCTGCAAAGAACGTACCGGCGTAGCCGCGCGGCATCGTGCCTTCTACAGGCAAGCCGGGCGATGATAAATCCTTAAGCTTGATGACACTGGCGCTATCCCAAGTGTTGTAATAGTAATAATTGTGGATATTGGCTTCCTGAGCCACGGAGTGCCCCATATCAGGCATGTACTCGCTGCCCGGGAAGTCGCCTTCCGCTGGCGCACAAGCGTGCAAAATGATAACAGCCACGATGGCGAAAGCTATATGCTTGATGTTTTTCATCACGCGTAATTTGTAATGTTGTAAATGTTCAACTTGGCAGGCGTTAAAAACCTGCCGAAACTTAAGCCGGCAAAGGCTTGGTATTCACCTCCGCAGCGCCGGTTTGGCTAAAGAACCCTTTAAGCTTGTCTTGGAAGCTTTCCTCGGTATCCGTCACGTCAAAGGCAATGCAAAACTTATCGTCTGTGATACGGTCATCCAGGGTCGGGTTGTTGACGCCCGGGGCCATCCCGCAAACGGTATAGAATGAAATCACCATACCTACAGCTGCAAACAGCACGGTCAGCTCGAAGGTAATCGGAATGAATGCCGGTGCCGAGAAGTACGGCTTACCCCCAAATATGATCGGCCAGTCGCGGGTAAACACCCACGTCATGAACAAAAAGGCAGTAAGCGTTCCGATCGCACCGTAGACAAAACCGGCAATGTGCAAACGGCTTTCTGCCAATCCCAGCTTCGGGTCTAGCCCGTGCACAGGGAAAGGCGTGTAAACATCCATGATTTCAAGGTGGTCAGCCCGTGCTTGGTCAACGGCCGCGAGCAGTTCTTCCTCGTCGTTGTACAGGCCGTAAAGCACATCTTTGTTTTCCTTGCTCATTATTCTAATGTTAAGCGTTCGTTCAATTGAGAATTTGGGTTACTGCGCAGCCTCTTGGCTCGTTTGGTGCCGCTTATTGGCATTCGGACCTATGTATTGGTCACCGCCGGCTTTGAGGATACTCTTGATCTCCGCTACCGCTACCACCGGTGCTACACGCACAAAGATGAGGTAGAGGGTGAAGAACAAGCCCAGCGAGCCGATGAAGATGATCACCTCCACCCAGGTCGGAACGTAGTAGCTCCAGCTGGAAGGCAGGTAGTCCCGTGCCAGTGTAGTGGCGATAATCACAAAGCGCTCAAACCACATACCGATATTCACAAAGATCGACATCACGAAGGTGACGAAGATGTTCCGGCGCAAGCTCTTCCACCAGAAAATCTGCGGCGAAAGCACGTTACAAGACATCATGCCGATGTAGGACCAGTAGTAAGGCCCAAGCACCCGGTTGTAGAAGGCGAATTGCTCGTAGATATACCCGGAGTACCAAGCGATAAACAGCTCGGTCAGGTAAGCTACCCCCACAATCGTACCCGTCACGAGTATCACTTTATTCATGCTTTCGATGTGCTCCAAGGTGATATAGTCCTCCAATTTCAGGATCTTACGCGTCATGATCATCAGCGTCTGTACCATAGCGAAACCGGAGAAGATCGCACCAGCCACGAAGTAGGGCGGGAATATCGTCGTGTGCCAGCCCGGGATAACCGAAGTGGCGAAGTCAAAGGATACGATGGTGTGTACGGAAAGTACCAGCGGCGTGGCCAACCCTGCTAACACGAGGGAGAGGGACTCCCAACGCTGCCAGTGCTTGGCGCTGCCCGTCCAGCCGAAAGACAGAAGGTTATACAGCTTCCGGCGGATACCCTTGGCGCGGTCCCGCACCGTGGCAAAGTCCGGCACCAAACCCGTGTACCAGAACAAGAGGGACACCGTGAAGTAGGTGGAAATCGCGAACACGTCCCAGAGCAGCGGCGAGTTGAAATTCACCCACAGCGGCCCGCGTGTATTCGGGTAAGGGAATATGAAAAACGCTAGCCAGATACGCCCCATGTGGATAAGCGGGAACTGCCCGGCGCAAATTACAGCAAAAATAGTCATGGCCTCAGCGGCCCGGTTTACCCCCGTGCGCCAGCGTTGGCGGAAGAGCAAGAGGATAGCGGATATCAGCGTGCCGGCGTGGCCGATACCTACCCACCAGACGAAGTTGGTAATGTCCCAGCTCCATCCAATTGTCCGGTTGAGGTTCCAGCTACCGATGCCGATCCAGACCGTCCATGCTACGCCAAATACAAATAGCGCCAAGCCGGTGACCGCCACGATGAAGGCCAGCACCCAGGCTGCGCTCGGCGTACGCTCGGTGGGCGAGCAAATATCTTCGGTGATCTGATGGTAGGTCTTACCGCCAGTCACTAAGGGTTCACGAATTGGAGATACTACTGCACTCATTATAATAGAGTCGTTATAAGTTATAGAATTTTAATCCATGCAGCTACCGGGGGCAGCGAGGCCCCCGGCCCGGCATTTATGCATCGAGTTCTTCGTTCTTGTTGTTGACACGCGCTTGGTAGCGCACGGCTGCCTGCGTGTTGGTCTCTTCCAGCACCAGATAGTTCAGCGGATTTTCTACGCGCTGGGCAAGTTCGCCGTCTTGGTCGTTCAGATCGCCAAATACGATGGCGCCGGTCGGGCAAGCCGTCTGGCAAGCCGTCTTGACGTCTGCATCGCGCAGTTGGCGCTGCTCGCGCTTCGCCGTCAACTTACCTTCCTGAATGCGCTGCACGCAGAAGCTGCACTTCTCGATCACACCGCGGGAACGTACCGTAACATCCGGGTTCAGCACCATGCGCGTCAGGTTGTCTGCTCCGAACGGTATGGTTTCTTCGCCGTTCACGTCAGATTCGTTGGCACCAAAGAGGTCTGCTGTCGTGTAATCCAGCCAGTTGAAGCGGCGGACTTTGTACGGGCAGTTGTTGGCGCAGTAGCGCGTACCAATACAGCGGTTGTAGGTCATCTGATTGAGGCCCTCAGAACTGTGGTTGGTTGCTGCTACCGGGCAGACGTTCTCGCAGGGCGCGTTGTCGCAGTGCTGGCACATCATCGGCTGGTAAACCGTATTCGGGTTTTCGTAATCGCCGTAGAAGTAACGGTCGATACGCAGCCAAGTCATCTCGTGGTGGCGGGCTACTTCCGTCTTGCCGACTATCGGCACGTTGTTTTCCGCAATACAAGCCACTTGGCAAGCCCCACAGCCGATGCAAGCATTCAAGTCGATATGCATGCCCCAGTGGTGGCCCTGGCCGTAAACGTCTTCTTTGTATTCTTCGTAAGGATAGAGCGTATGGCTGTTCAGCTTTTGTGCCTCTGCCCTTTTCTCTTCAACGTGGGAGACCAGCTCTTCCAGCTCCCCAGCATTACCTTGGTAGATGATAGAACGGTCCGTCAAGCCACCTTGGAAACCGGAGCCCAGGGTCATGACGGTTTTTTCGTCTACATTGATTTCCTCGCCGGAGTCCGGGTCGACACCTGTCAGCCCCATAGAGTGGTGGTACTGCACACAGGCAAACTCTTCTTCTACAGCCACCCGGTCAGAAACAGACTCTACGGTAGCGTAGTACTGCACGTTGCCGTTGTCGTCGTAAGTTACCCAAGGGTAGACATCCACACCGACGTCGTTGCCGATGGCACGGCCCATAGTACCGGTATTGGTACGGCCATAGCCGAGTGCCAACGCCAGCGTACCGTGCATCTGGCCAAACTGACGCACTACCGTGCAGGTTTGGCTAATGCCGTTGACGGATACTTCTACTTTATCCGCTTTACCCTTCACTTCATCCGGGTTCAAGCCTTTGAAAGAGGTAAATTCATTACCGCCGTCCCAACCAATTGGGATGGCAAGGTAGTTGCCCCACGCACAGCGGTTGACGGGGTCAGGCATTTCCTGCAACCATGGGTTATTGGCGTAAGTACCGCCCCCTAGGTTGACCGTTTCGTAGAAGGAGATTTCCAACTCCGCGTTAGAAGGCTTACGGACCATACGGGCCGCACTGTTCATGTCGCCGCTAAGTGCTACTTCCACTGCCGCCGGTTGCTCTACTTCAAAAATACCGTCGTGCAGCGCACTGTCCCAGAATGCCTCAAACGTAGCAAATTGGTTTTGCTGTGTGAAAAGGCGGCGGCGCCAGTTTTCGCGCAGGTACTCGTAGAAGTACTGCCCGGCGTCCGCATTGAGTTTATCGTAGTAAGGATTAGTCGTTTCTTGCTTGCTTGCTGTGCTCAGGGAATCCGGCACCTCACCGTTGTCGGCAGCGATACCGTAATCCGCCCAGCGCAGCAGGCTCTCTTCGGCCTGACGAGTACCCGGGCGACCTACGCTCGCAAAAATGGGAGCAATCGCCGGCTGAATCAGGGAGTAGTGGCCGCGCTTGGCTTCCACATCGCCCCAGCTTTCCAGGTAATGGTGGGTCGGCGTCACGTAGTCGCAAACATCCACGGTTTCATTAGGCACTTGGGAAAAGGATACTTTCAGTTTCACTTTGCCCGCCGCTTCGCTAAACGCGGCAGCTTCCGGCAATTCGAAAGCCGGGTTGGCACCGTCCATGACGAAGAGCGCGTCGACGCTTCCTGCCTTCATCTGCTGTACCAGCTCGCGTACCGGCTTGTCCCGGCCTTGGCGCTGCATGGAGGCATTTTGGAACTCCAGCGTTTTGCCGTAGTTGCCCAGCATGTTGTTGATGCCGTTGATCAGCATCTGCTCGCCTTTATTGTTGGAGCCCGCAACGACCAGTGAGCGGCCTTGCTTGCTGTACAGCTCGTCGGCTACACGCTGGATTTTCTTGCTTTTTTCGCCATCCAACTTCGGGCCGCTTACGGTGGGTTGCCCCATCTTGCTGGCCAAAGCGTTGTACAAGGTTACGATAGCCGCCCCCTGCTCGGAAGGTTTGACCATCACCCGGTTGTCGGCGTTAGAGCCCGTGAGGCTCATCTGGCTTTCCACCTGAATGTGGCGGGAAAGCGCTGCGCCTTTCTTCGGGTCTTCGATGCGGCGGTTCTTAGCGTACTGCGCCGCGTATTCTACTGGCGATATCCAAGTGCCCAAGAAGTCGGCATCAAAGCTCACGATGGTCTCCGCTTTATCGAAATGGTAAGCAGGAATGACGGCTTGGCCGAAGTTGGCTTCATTGGCTTCCAGTATAGCAGAGCTCGAGACCGGGTCGTAAGTCACCACCTTCGCATTGGGGTAAGCGGCCTTGAAGTCTTCGATGGCTTGCTTGCTCGTAGGGCTCATATTCGTGTGCCCGAGCAGTACAATATTGGAAGAAGCCGTCAGCTTCTCCTTGATTTCCTGGTCGATTTCGGACCAGCTCGGCCCTTTTTCGTTGCGGTCGGCCGAACGTTGTACTTTGCCGTCTTTTACACGGTATGGACCGTCAAAGCGGCTCGTGTCGTACAGGCTTAGTACGCTGGCTTGTGCCCTAGCGCTCGTTCCGCCCTGGGTGATGCTAGACAAGCTGTTGCCTTCTACCTTGATGGGCCGGCCCTCACGCGTCTTTACCAGCACCGGGCAGTAGTCGCCGCCCTGCACAAAGCTGGAAGCGTAATAGGTAGCTACGCCCGGCACGATTTCGTCCGGCTTCACTACATACGGGATAGCCCGTTTTACCGGTATATCGCAACCCGCCGCTAAAGTAGCCGCCCCTAAGCCAAAACCGAGGTACTTCAGAAAGTCTCTGCGGCTAGCGTTCGCGTCCATAGCCCCTTCATTGGACAGATCATCAACCACGGGAAGTTCCGTGAATTCGTTTTTGCTTGCTTTTTGGTAGTCTGGATCGTTCTGCAGTTGCTCTACACCAATCCAAACGCCGTTATTTTGTTTCTTCATTTTTGCTTGTTTCAGTGTTAAACTCAACAATAGGGATTAGTAGTGGCACTTTTGGCACTCCAGGCCGCCGATGTCCTCTACTGTCACCTTGTCGCGTTCTCCGCTGGCGATTTCCTCGTGGTATCCGGTATATGATTTATAGTACTCGTTGTCTTCAAATTGTACTTCCGTCTGACGGTGGCAGTTGATACACCAGCCCATCGACAGTGGCGAGTGTTGCTTGGCAACCTCCCACTCTTGCATCGGTCCGTGGCAGGTTTGGCACTCCACTTCACCGACTGACACGTGCTGGGCGTGGTTGAAGTAAACGTGGTCCGGCAGGTTGTGGATGCGCACCCACTCGATCGGCCCTTGGATTTGCTGCTTGTTCTCATTGGTCAGGGAGGTCACAATACCTTCCCACTGCTCATCAATGAGCTCTTCGCCGTCACTGTCAAGGGAGCCGTTTTCTTTAACATAGGTATCGGCAATCCACTTTTTGTAGACTTTCTCGATCTCTTCCCGGCTCATGTTGTCATAATCTTCAATATAGGTATCAGAGCTGGGGTCATACCCAAGGGAAGCGTAGATTTTCGTCAACTCGCCCGTACCATATTTAGAACCGACCTTGATGGCACGGTGGCAGTTCATACAGGTATTAGCTGCCGGGATAACCGAGTGCTTAGAACGGCGTGCACCGTCGTGGCAATACTGGCAGTCGATCTTCTGCAAGCCCGCGTGGGTTTTGTGGGAAAACTTGATCGGCTGCTCCGGAGCATAGCCTTGCTGACGCCCCAGCATGATGGCGTTGTTCACCGTGGTGTAACCGCCGAGTACCACTAGTGCGAAGATGACGAAAGCGATCAAGCCTTTGCTCGTCAGGATTTCTACCAGCGATTTGCGGCGGGCGGATTCGTCCCCTTCTTTCACCTGCAACATGTAGTTGAGGTTGGCAACGATACGCGCCAGCACCACTGCCAAAACACCCAAGATGACCGCTAGTGCTATAAATAAAGGTGTGTTGTTAGGCTTTTCCTGCACCGCAGCCACGTCAACTGTAGCCTCACCCGGCTTTTTCTTGTCCAGCGCCCCGGTGTATACCGCATCGATATACCCCAAGATGTTGGCAATTTCTTGGTCGCTGAGATTCAGGAAGTTGTTCATGACCGTTGGGCCCCACTCGTCCCACAGTTCTACAGCACGGGGGTGCCCTTCTTCGATCATGGCTTGCGACTGCCGGATCCAACGGTACAAATCTTCTTCGGGGTAATCCGACCAGCGTTCTTCAACGCCGCCCAAAGCCGGCCCGGTCAGGTCATCCTTCATGTTTTTGGCGTGGCAGGTCGCGCAGTAGTTACGAAACAGGGTTTTTCCTTCTTCAATACTGACCGCACCTTCACCTGCATCCGCGCTAGCTTCTGCTTCAGCAGCACTTTCATCTGCCTGTGCATTAGCTTCCTCTTGGGCTACCACCACCGTGGCGGACAGCGCAAAAAAGAGAAGCAAGAGTATTCGGCTCATCAACTGCTTATATATCATCTCTGTAACGCTTAAATTTTTTATGGTAAATCGACAATTGCGTTCTGTCATTCTATTGTCAGCGCAAATATAGAATACGCTACACTGATTCTAACAATAAAATTTGCAAAGCTCCAATTATTTAGACTGCTTCTAAATTAAGCGGCTAACCCTTGAAATCATTGCGTTGTATTGGGCAGCCACAGGGCACTTTACGCCCAATTTTATTGCCCGAAACAAAACATGAACAAATTTTAATTCTTATATGTGTCCATGGCTTCAAATGGGGCTACACCGCTACCCGTGCCCGTATGGCCGGGTGGGGATCATAGCCTTGCAATTGGAAGTCTTCGTATTGAAAATCCCAAAGCTGCTGGCGCTCGGGGTTGAGTTCCATTTTCGGTAGCGGCCGGCAGTCTCTGGAAAGCTGCAGCTTGGCTTGCTCCACGTGGTTGAGGTACAAATGCACATCGCCAAAGGTGTGGACGAATTCGCCGACTTGCAGGCCGCAGACCTGCGCCACCATCATCGTCAACAGTGCGTACGAAGCGATATTAAAAGGCACGCCCAAGAATACGTCCGCCGAGCGCTGGTACAGCTGGCAGGACAACTTGCCCTGTGCCACGTAGAATTGAAACAGCACATGGCAAGGCGGCAGGCCCGCTTTAGCCATCACCGGTACGTCCTTTGGGTTCCAGGCGGAGACGATGTGCCGGCGGGAGTGCGGCTTTTCCTTGATTTGCTGCACCACTTCAGCCAGTTGGTCCACGCCCTCGAAATTGCGCCACTGACTACCGTATACCGGGCCGAGTTCTCCCCATTTTTTGGCGAAAGCCTCGTCTTCTTTGACCCGCTCTACGAAGTTTTTCATTTCCGCTTTCCATTCTGGGGAGTACTTCGGGTATTGCTCCTCCAGGCCATTGGCTTCGAGGTAGTGCTGGTAGGGCCAGTCGTTCCAGATATTCACCCCGTTTTGTACCAGGTAGCGGATATTGGTCTCCCCACGCAGGAACCAAAGCAGCTCGTGAATGACCGACTTGTAGTGGACTTTCTTGGTGGTAAGCAGGGGGAAACCGTCGTTGAGGTCCACACGCATTTGGTAGCCGAACACACTGATGGTGCCGGTGCCGGTACGGTCCTCTTTTCGTACCCCCTGTGAGAAAATATGCTGCAATAAGTCGTGGTACTGTCGCATAATGCTTTTTGCTTGCGTGTGGTGAAGGATACATGTATAGCCTGACAACACCATTTAGATACCAAGAATTGATCGCCAATTTTAATACCCTAGTATAATGGTCGGACACTTTGTTCCTTCACTACTAATGCCAGGTGTGCTATTCAACTGGAAGCACGGGTCTTCATTTGGGTACAATGGGAAAAGGTCGGGGATGTGTTTCACGAATGCTTCCGCAAAAATAGCAATGTCCGGCAACCCGCCTAGCATTTAGGCGTTTATTTAAAAAATTCGAATCTAATGCAAAATACTTTTTTATTATCTAAAGTTTTAGCTATCAACATTTTGTGGCTTTTTTGTGGCCAAGCCAACGCGCAGGAAGGAGCATGGAAATTGGCACGCGAAACCGACGGCCTCAAAGTATACCTTAGAGACGCAGCTGACTCTGACATCAAGGAGATCAAGATCGAAACCACCCTCAACGCTTCTCTCGACGCGGTAGTCAGCGTACTGAAAGACGTGCCCGTATACGACGAATGGATTTACAAATGCCTGGAAGCCCGCCGGCTAGAAGCGTCTACCAATACGTCCAGCCTTTATTACTGCAAACTCGACTTCCCCTGGCCGATGAGCGACCGCGACTTTATCGCCCAAAGCCAATTGCGGCAAGACCCTGATTCCCGCACTGTATACATAGACGTAAAAGGCTTGCCCAATTACAAGCCTGCCAAAAAAGGAATCGTCCGCATCAACGACCTCAGCATTCACTACGAACTCGTCCCCCTCTCCGCCGAGCGTGTGCAAATGACCTACCGCCTGCATTCCGACCCCGGCGGCAGCATCCCCGCTTGGCTCGTCAATCTAGTCGTAGACAATGGCCCAACAAACACGGTAAAAGGCATGCGGGATAAGCTGAAGGAGGCGAAGTACCAGAATGCGCGCTTGGCTTTTCTGAAGTAAGGATAGAGGGTTCAAAGGTTGCAAGGTTAAAGGGTTGTAAAGTTGTCTACTAACATGGGTTGTTAATAAACTTTTCAACCTTCCCAACCTTTCAACTTTCCCAACTTTTTAACCTTTTAACTTTTCAACTTAAAAACATCCAATGGCACACCGCAGCATGATGGACGCCGTACGCGACCTCGAGCGCCACGGCAAGCTCGTCCGCATCAAAGAAGAAGTTGACCCCAATTTGGAAATCGCCAGCATCCACCGCCGGGTGTACGATGCCGAAGGGCCCGCGCTTTTGTTTGAGAACGTCAAAGGTAGCCCCTTCCCTGCCCTATCGAACATCTACGGCACCTTTGAGCGCACGGAATTCCTTTTCCGGCACACCATAGAAAAGGTGCAGAAAGTCATTGAGCTAAAAGCCGACCCAGCACATTTCTTTCAAAACCCGACCCGCTACCTCTCCGCGCCTTTCACCGCGGTCTCTGCCCTGCCTATGCAAAAGCGGATGGGCGCACCTATTCTGCACGGCACCACAACGGTCAGCCAGTTGCCGCAAATCAAATCATGGCCCATGGACGGCGGGGCTTTTGTGACGCTGCCGCAGGTGCTCACCCTGCCGCCGAGCGAGCGCAGCATCATGCAGTCCAACCTGGGTATGTACCGCATACAGCTCTCCGGCAACGAGTATGTCCCCGACCAAGAGGTAGGCATGCACTACCAAATTCACCGGGGTATCGGGGTGCACCATACGCAGTACAACGAGAGCGATGAGCCTTTCCGCGCCTCCATCTTCATCGGTGGGCCGCCCTCCCACGCCTTTGCCGCCATCATGCCGCTGCCGGAGGGCTTGTCCGAACTGACCTTCGCCGGCATGCTGGGCGGGCGCCGCTTCCGCTATGTACGCAAAAACGGGCATATCCTCTCGGCGGATGCGGACTTCGTCATCACGGGCATCATCCGCAAGGGGGAAAAGAAACCAGAAGGGCCCTTCGGCGACCACTTGGGCTACTACAGCCTGCAGCACGACTTCCCGGTGATGGAAGTAGAAAAGGTCTATCACCGCAAAGATGCCGTCTGGCACTTTACCGTGGTGGGACGCCCCCCGCAGGAGGATTCCAGCTTCGGCTACCTCATCCACCAGATGGTCAAGCTGCTGACACCACAGGAATTCCCCGGCATCAAAGAGATCAACGCGGTAGACGCGGCGGGCGTACACCCCCTGCTCTTGGCCATCGGCAGCGAGCGCTACATGCCCTTCCGCGAGCGCAAGCCGGAGGAGATCCTCACCCAGGCCAACCGCATCATCGGCTCCGGGCAGACCTCCCTGGCCAAGTTCCTCTTCATCGCCGCCCACGGGGACGCGCCCAACCTGAGCACGCACGACATCCCCGGCTTCTTCCGCCACGTGCTGGAGCGCATCGACCTGACCCGCGACTTGCATTTCCAGACCAAGACGACCATCGATACGCTAGACTACTCGGGTACGGGCTGGAATGCTGGCTCCAAAGTCATCGTCGCCTGCTGCGGCGACAAGCGGCGGGAACTAAGCACCAAGCTGCCTGAGGACTTCAGCATGCCGTTGGGCTTCAGCAACCCAAAATTCGTACAGCCCGGCATACTCGCCATTCAAGGCCAGCCCTTCGAGAACGAGCTGTCATATCAAGACCCCATGGCACTGGCCAACTACCTGCAGCCCTTTGACCTCTCCGGCATCCCCATGATCGTCCTCTGCGACGACAGCGACTTCCTCAGCGGCCCCATCAACAACTTCCTCTGGGCCACCTTTACCCGCGCCAACCCCTCGCACGACATCCACGGCGTAGAGTCGTTTGTAGAGCACAAACACTGGGGCTGCCGCGGCCCGCTGGTGATCGATGCGCGTATCAAGCCGCACCACGCCCCGCCTTTGGTAACCGATAAAGAAGCAGAAGGGAAGGCCAACCGGTTTTTCCAAAAAGGTGGGGTGCTGGAAAAATGGGGGTAAAGAAAAACTGCAAAATGTAGAACCGCCAAACTGCAAAATGCAAAAGTCATACAGGGCATGGCTCGGGCGGAGCGAGCGTAGGCTGGGAGACACCCTCTCCTGCTCATCATAGCTTGCACCCCCACTAGCCCTACCTTGCCGCAACAGCGGCGCTGCTTACAAGCCGTATATGCCCTATGTGCCTATATGTACCTATGTGTTTCAAAAAAAAACGCCCCCACAGCTCGCAACCAATCATAACAATAAGTTTCCCCCTGTTTTCCCTACTTTTGCAAAAACAAAATACCCGAAGATGAAGCTAAAGTTGATGCTAACCCTACTATTAGGCCTCGCCCTAGCCGCCTGCAACAAAGATACCGACGAGCGCACCGACGAAGAGAAAATCCTCGACTACCTAACCGAAAACAACCTGACTGCCGACCGGCATGAAACAGGCCTGTATTACAATATTGAGGAAGCCGGCTCCAACGACCGCCCCACCCTTAGTGACTCCGTGACGGTGCGCTACAAAGGATCGCTGCTCGACGGCCAGGTCTTCGACCAGACACAAGGCAACGCTACCGTTACTTTCCCGCTGGAAGACCTGATCCCCGCCTGGCAGATCGGTATCCCGCTGATTGGGAAAGAAGGCGTGATCACGCTGTACAGCCCTTCCAACCTAGGTTATGGCAATCAGTCCGTGGGTACGATTCCGGCTGGCTCCGTTTTGATTTTTGAGATTGATTTGGTGGATTTCAAATAGGAGGTTGCAGCGGGCCGCGACTCCATGCCCTCCGGCCGCGATTCCATGCCCTCCGGCCGCGATTCCATGCCCTCCGGCCGCGATTCCAAAATCGCCGCCGGAGTACCAGAGCAAATCGCCGCCGGAGTACCGGAGCAAATCGCCGCCGGAGTACCAGAGCAAATCGCCACCGGAGCACCTATGCCTCCCAAGCCAGATAGCGGCCTCGGAGCCGCAACCTGACTGCCCAGCCGCAATTCGCCAAGCCCCTACCCGACTTGAGACAATATCTCCCTACCTATCGCTAAATTACACAAGCTACCCCGCCGCTGACCAGCATAATCACGAGCAGACGAATAAGGCCAATCCAGACTATTGGTTACCAAACCCGCTTCATTAGGATTGTTATGTATATAATTCAAGCAGCGATAAGCATAATTCGTACCTGCCATAAACCGAGAATCCAACTCGCCATACTTGTTCCGTAAAGTAACGAACTCATCTATCCAACCATCTTTAGCCTGGCATGGCTTCCTGAACAGGCTTCCGCTTCTATCCGGCAATTGTTCATTGATGGCACGCGTATAGGAGCTTTGGAGAATACCAATAGCTTTGTTCAAGCTCATAATCTCCTGACTACTTTCAACCCGTTTTTGCTGTTTCGGTGGATGCCCTTGCTCAACTCGCCTCTGCGCCTGTACCTTTGAAGCATGTGCGCTATAAATCGCTTTATTGACGTTGATCTGGCGAACAAAGAAAAGCCAATGGAAATGGTTTGGCATCAAGCAATAGGCAACTAAATCGCCAAATGGCAAGAGATGAGCTCTCATTTTCCAAAGAAAAAACTTGTAATTATCGTCGGTGAAAAAGATTCGCTGACGATTATTCCCTTGGTTGTAGATGTGGAATAGTTGATTGGGGTAAAAATCCATGGTTTTCAGGGGTTAGTATTTTTATTACGCCTGAGTGCGGGCGTTGGTTGACCTCCGGTCGCGATTCCCACTCCGGCCGCGATTCCCACTCCGGCCGCGATTCCAAAATCGCCGCCGGAGTACCGGAGCACCTACTGCCTCCCAAGTCAGGCGGCGGCCTAAGAGCCGCGACCCAACCACTCCGGCCGCGATTCCAAAATCGCCGCCGGAGTACCGGAGCACCTACTGCCTCCCAAGCCAGGCGGCGGCCTAAGAGCCGCGACCCAACCACTCCGGCCGCGATTCCAAAATCGCCGCCGGAGTACCGGAGGCCTCCCAAGTCAGGTGGCGGCCTCGGAGCCCCAACCTGACTACCCTAATAGCGCCACGCCAACACCCGCACTCGCTTCTGTCCAGCCACCAGCGGAATGATTTTAAGCTCTTGTGCCGCCGCTCTTTCCAGCGCCTGTTCCAACGGCTCCAAATTGTCCTTTTGGGACACCAAGCTGGTAAACCAACCGACCTGTTGCCCGTAGAGTTGGCTCTCCCTGATGAGCTGTAGGAGAAACCACCGTTCCCCGCCTTCCGTCCACAGCTCGGCGGGCTGCCCAGCAACGGTGCGCCCCACCTTGCCCAGCTTAAGATTCTTCCGTTTGCGGGCATTGGCCTCAGCCGCCTCCTCCTCGGAAGCGTAAAAGGGCGGGTTGCACACGGTAGCATGAAAGAGGTCATTCTCGCGGATGATGCCTTCCAATATGGAGCCAGGATCCTTTTGTTGGCGCAGCCGAATGCCGTTTTGCAATACCGGATTAATGCCGATCAGCGCTTTGGCGGTCTTCAGGGCGAGTGGATCTGCCTCCGTACCCACCATAGACCAATCGTAAATACGCTGCCCCAGGATGGCGTAGATCAGGTTGGCACCCGTACCGATGTCCAGGATGCGGATGTCTTTGCCCGTCAGCAGGGGGCCTCCGGCCGCCAGCAGGTCGGCCAGATGGTGCAGGTAGTCAGCCCGGCCGGGCACTGGCGGGCACAGGTAGCCTTCGGGAATATCCCAGTGCTGCAGGCCGTAGTGCTCGATCAGCAAGGCGGTATTCAGGGCTTTTACGGCTTCTGGATCGGAAAAGGAGATCGTGGGCTCGCCCGCCGGGTTCTTGATCACATGTAGCTGCAGGGGCGGATAGGCTTTGATAAGCTTGGCGAAATGATAACCGTTGCGGTGGAGGTTGCGGGGGTGGAGCGTGCTCATGTGGGTTGTTTTGTGAGGTGGTGCTGCCCGCAAGGTAATAAAGTTAGGGCGTACTGGGAAAGTACACCCTGACGGGCGGACGCCTCGCCGGCTCATCCGCAGGCTGGCTTCGAGCCCAGCCACGCTGTCCCGGCGACTTCAGTCACCGATAGTTGCAGCTCGGCAGACTACTGGGCGTTGTCCTGTCCAGCGGTGCAAGCAGTAGCCTACTTCCATAGACTGGCTGGGGCCCAGCCTATGGGGGTAGGTGGTTTCATGAGATTTGCCAAGTCAGGTGGCGACTTTGGAGTCGATAGCTATACGGGGGCGACCGGACTGGCTCCGGCCGCGATTCCCTAATCGCCGCCGGAGTTGGACAAGGGCAGCAGCTCGAATTACAACAATTAAGCAAGCCTAGCTTTGGCGCTTGGGCCAGAAAAATTATAATAAGCTAGCTAAATGCGCTATTTTTAGAGCAAACACACAACCTCAACTGCAAACATGACCCGAACCTATCTATCCTCCCTTCTGGTATTGAGCCTGTTCGGCTTTGCCTTATTCACCTACAGCTGCGGCAGCGAAAAGCCAAGCGGTTCCACCGACGGCAGCGAAAGCGTAGTCTACGCCCGGCTGCCCGCCGAGCCCGACCGCCTTAACCCCCTACTGTCCACCAGCACCTACGGGCGGGTTATCAATGAGCAGCTGTTCCTGAGCTTGCTGCAATTCAACCCGAAAACGCTGGTGCCCGAACCGCAGTTGGCGAAAGCCGCCCCCGAAGTCCGCAATTTGGAAAAAGGCCCCTACGCCGGCGGGGTCAGCTATACCTACGAAATACACGAAGCAGCATCTTGGGATAACGGCAGCCCGATTACCGGGAACGACTTTGTCTTTACCCTCAAAGCCCTACTGAACCCCAAGGTCGCTTCCGCTCCGTTCCGGCCTTACTTCGAGTTCGTCGAAGACGTGCGGGTCGATACCGATAACCCCAAGCGGTTTACCGTATTCGTAGATAAAAAATATATCCTCAGCGAGGCCGTCATCAACAGTGTGCAAATCCTACCCGCTTACGCCTACGACCCGGAAGGCTTGATGGAAGGCATACAGCTCACGCAGCTGACCAACTCCGAGCAAGCCGCTGCCTTGGCTGAAGAAAACGAAAACCTGCAAGCTTTTGCCGAGGCCTTCAACAGCCCGGAAATGTCCAGGGAGAAAGAACGTATCACCGGCTCCGGCGCTTACCGCTTCGAGCGCTGGGAAACTGGGCAGCAGGTTGTCCTCGAGAAGAAAGAAGACTGGTGGGGCGAAGGCATGGCGGAGGAATTCTCCGTACTGCAGGCAGAACCGGACAAGTTGGTTTTCAAAATCATCCCCGACCCTACGGCTAGCCTCGCCGCGCTCAAAGATGGCCAGGTGGATGTGATGGCACAAATCGATGCCCAGGACTTCATGGATTTACAGACCAACGAGATGGTACAGGAGCAGTTCAACTTGCACTCCCCACCTTCCTTCATTTACTATTATGTGGCCATGAACAACCGTGACCCCAAGCTGGCCGACAAGCGGGTACGGCGGGCTATGGCGCATTTGGTGGATGTCGATGAGCTGATCAAAACGCAGTTCAACGGCCTGGCACAGCGCACCATCGGCCCGTTCCACCCCACCAAGCCGTACTACCACGATGGGCTGCCCCCGATCGAATTCTCCCCCGACAAAGCCAAAGCCCTATTGGCCGAAGCAGGCTGGGAAGACACGAACGGAGACGGCATCCTAGAGAAAAACATCAACGGCGTGAATACCCCGCTGGAGATCAATTTCAAAATCAGCAGCGCCAGCAAGTTTGCCGAGAAGCAAGCCCTGTTGTTTCAGGATAAAGCCCGCTTGGCCGGGGTTGACGTCAGCTTGGTCCCCATGGAGTTCACCGTGCTCATACAAGATGCCAAGAACCGCGATTACGAAATGTATTCCTCCGCCTGGGGGCAGGACCCGGTGGTCGACGACCCCAAGCAGCTATGGCATTCTGAAAGTGACACCCCCTCGGGCGGCAACCGTGTCAGCTTCATCAATGCGCGGGCGGATAGCCTGATTGAAGCCATAAGGGTGACCCTGGACGAAGAGGCACGCAATCAGCTCTATTTGGAATTTCAGGAGTTGATCTACGAGGAACAACCTTACATTTTCCTATTTTCGCCTTTCCAGCGCATTGCCATCAGCAAAGATTTCATGGTGGAGGCTTCCGCCCGACGCCCGGGATTCTTTGTCAATGAGTTTGTAAAAAACGATGTGGCGCCCCAGTAATTTTTTTAGAGGGGCCCGCTCTTAAATACTAGTTTTAAAATGAATGTAAAACCCTTACCCCCCACCCTGCTGCTGACGTTGCTGTTGGCCGCTTTTTCCTGCAAAACCGATAAAACGGAAACGAGCTTCGAATTGGGGCACCCAGCCGACGAAGCCCATCTGCAAATTGATGCGGAGCCCGACCGGCTCAACCCTTTGCTGACAACGAGCAACTATTCCAACACCATACTAGGCTGCATCATGCCCCGCCTACTGGAGGTCAGCCCCCGTACGATGGAAATGGTCCCGCAGCTGGCAAAAAGCCGGGCGGAAACCCAAACGCTGACTGAAGGCCCCTACGCCGGGGGGGTGTCCTACACCTTCGAAATCCGCCCCGAAGCCGTCTGGGACAACGGCCAGCCCGTCACGGCGGAAGACTTTGTTTTTGCGATGAAAGCCGCATTCAACCCCAAAGTGCCCGCTGCGCCCTACCGGGTATATTTGTCTTTTATCAAGGCTATAGAAATCGATCCCGGCAACCCGAAACGATTTACCGTCTTCACCGACCGCCCCAGCATTATTGGGGAGGAAGTAATCGGCAACGCGGTGCCCCTGCTGCCCGCCTACCATTACGACCCGGACGGCCTGATGGCGGATATCCCCCTTGCGGACTTGATGGACCAAGAAAAAGCCAAAGCGCTCGCCGAGGAAAACGAGAATTTGCAGGCTTTTGCCGACCTCTTTGCCAGTCCCCGCTACAACCGGGAGCCCGAAGGAATCACCGGCTGTGGCGCGTACAAGCTTACCAGCTGGGAGACCGGCCAGCGCCTCATTTTAGAACGTAAAAACGATTGGTGGGGAGACAAGGTGGAAGGCGATGCCGAGATGCTGAAAGCTTACCCGCAGCGCTTGGTGTTCCGCCCGATCGCCGATCCGAATACGGGTGTGGCAGCGCTAAAGGATGGCCAGCTGGACGTCTACCCTAATGTGCCTCCCAAACAGTTCGAGGAATTGAAAGAAACTGATTTTGTGCAAGAAGCTTTTGCGTTTCACACCCCTAGCTCGCTGGTCCACACCTTCATCTACGTCAACACCCGAGTGGACAAGCTCAGCGACAAAAAAGTACGCAAAGCCATTGCCTACGCCGTGGATGTAGACGAAATGATCAATACTGCCTTCAATGGTCTTGGCGTACCGTCCACCGGCCCAGTTCACCCCACCTTTAGCTATTATAACAAGGAAGTAAAGCCTATACCCTACGATCCGGAAAAAGCGCGGGCCCTTTTGGAAGAAGCCGGCTGGACCGACAGCAACAATAACGGCATCGTGGACAAAGAGATCAACGGGCAACGCACCGAGCTGAGCCTGAGCTACAACTACACCGCCGGACGCGACCTATCGCAGTCCATCGCCCTCATGCTGCAAGAGTCCGCTAAACGGGCCGGCATAGAGATCAAGCTCAACCCACAGGAGCACACCGTCAACATGGACAACCTGAAGCGGCGGGAATTCGAGCTGGTGGGTGGGGCCAAAAGCATACAGCCTATCCCTTGGCAGCCTAAGCAGGACTTCCACTCCGAGGGCGATGACCGCACCGGATTCGCCAGCCCGGCCACCGATGAGATGATCGACCGAATTCAGTCGACGCTGGATGCAGAAGAACGCAAAAAGATGTACCTGGAACTGCAAGAAATCCTGAATGAGGAGATGCCCATCATCCCCCTCATCGTCCCGCAGGGCCGGCTGGTGATCCATGAGCGATTGGAGACCCCTGTGACGCCAATGTTCCCAGGTTATGCCCCGCCGCTCCTGCAAATGGAAGAGTAAGCGGTACGATAGTTGATGGCGTTGAAACAATCCTGGATGTTTTTCGTAACTTCGTTTGCACCATAAGACACGTTACAACATCCCATGCTGCGGTACTTGATCAAGCGCATATTGATATTCATCCCTACCCTGCTCGTCATCTCCTTGTTGGCCTTCGGGCTGAGCAAGCTGGCGCCAGGGGACCCGGTAGAGCTGATTAACCGGGGCGGCAGCCTAGGCGGCGTAGAGCAATCCCTGCCGGATGCGGACCGCATCTACCAAGAAACAGCGGAGCGCCTGGGGTTAAACAAGCCTAGTTTTTACTTGGCACTGTCTTCCGTAGCCTACCCGGATACACTGTACCGTTTTCTACGCCGGGACCACCGCGAAAACCTAAGCAAGCTTACCGCTCAGTACGGCAACTGGCCCGCTATTGAGGCATATTACCACCGCATACGGCAAATCGACTTGGCGCTGGACAGCCTGAAAGAGCGGCCTACGGCTATACGCAATGTGCGCCCACAGCTTAAGCTGCTGTACCTCAGCTACCGCGATCAGCGTATCAACAGCTTGATTGACCAAGTCGAAGCCGGTATTGCAGCGGACAGTGTCCTGCAAGCCCAGCTTGGGCCAGAGACGGCTCAACTGCGCAGCGATTACGAGACCATCAAGGAAAAAGCTACGCCGTGCTTACTCTATATCCCGGACATCAAGTGGTATGGGCTGGACAATCAGTACCATCAGTGGCTGAGCGCTTTTCTAAGCCTTGACTTTGGCAGGTCCTACATCGACGGCCGCCCGGTGGCCGACAAAATGGCGGACGCCCTGCGTTGGACGATCGTCATCAACCTGGCGGCAATCTTTTTCGCTTACCTCATTGCCATACCGCTTGGCGTGTTTTCCGCTATATGGAAAGACAGCGCTTTTGACCGCAGCTCGACGCTCATCCTGTTTGTCTTGTATTCCCTGCCCAACTTTTGGATCGCCACTATGCTGGTGGTTTTCTTTACTACACCAGAATACGGCATGGACTGGTTCCCATCGCTGGGCGTGGGCAATTTGCCAGCGGACGCCCCGTTTGGGCAGCGGCTGCTCGATGCGGCGGAGCACCTTATTTTACCCGTCTTTTGCCTGAGTTACGGGGCCTTAGCCTTTATCTCCCGGCAAGTACGGGGTGGCATGCTGAACGTGATACGGCAAGATTATATCCGCACCGCTTGGGCCAAAGGGCTGGACGCCCGGCAGGTGATATGGAAACACGCTTTTGCCAATGCCCTATTCCCGATTATCACGATGTTTGCTACGCTATTTCCAGCTGTTTTCGCGGGCTCTGTGGTCATTGAGTACATCTTCAACATCCCGGGTATGGGCGGGCTGACGGTGGGGGCGATATTTCAGCGGGATTGGCCGGTGGTATACACGATATTGATGTTGGCAGCTGTATTGACGATGGCAGGGATTCTGATCGCAGACCTGCTCTACGCCTTGGTTGACCCGCGGGTATCTTATAACAATTCGAACAAGCCATAAAATGCTGATAGGCGTAAAGAAAGAACAGGAGATTGCGGCGCAGCTTTCCACCGGCAAGGGGAAAGGGCAGAGCTACTGGTCGGTGGTCCGCCAACAATTCCGCAAAAACCGCATGGCCGTATGGGCGCTGAGGCTGTTGTACGTTTTGCTTTTCGTGGCGCTCACGGGCGATTTCATAGCCAACGAAAAGCCGCTGTACTGCCAATTGGAGGGGGAAACCCATTTCCCAGTCTTCCGTTCCTACTTGGTAAGTGTTGGTTTGGCGGACTGGGAAGCAAAGTTTTTTCAGACGCCCTGGCACGAGCACGATTACGAAACAGCAGTATGGCCGCCGGTCCCCTTTTCGGCTAGCACGTTGGACATCAGCAACGCCAATTATGCAGCGCCGGGTGCGGTACGCGAAGTCGGTGATTACACCTTTACGCACTGGCTCGGCACGGACGAGCTCGGCCGGGACGTATTGGCGGGGCTCATTTCCGGTACACGTATTGCTATGTTGGTGGGTATCGTGGCTATGGCCATTGCCACGCTGATTGGCGGTATACTAGGGGCGCTAGGGGGGTACTTTGGCGACGAGCGTTTCAAGCTAAGCCGGGCGCGGTTGTGGCTGAACCTGCTGGGGTTGCCCCTGGCTTATTTCTATGGGTTTGGCAGCCGTAGTTTTGCTTTGCGGGAAGGGCCGCTCTTTACGGAGTTGCTGATTAGCTTGGGGATCATTTTTGGCCTCTTCGCCTTGCTAAACGCTATGGCCAGTTTGCTCAAGCGCGTGCCCGTTTTGGGTAAAGAGGTCCGCATCCCCCTAGATTTGACGGTGATGCGGCTGATCGAAATTTTCAACTCCATCCCCGCTTTGCTCCTCATCCTTAGCATCGTGGCCATCATAGAGGAGAAATCCATATTCTATATCATGGCTATCATCGGGCTGATCCGCTGGACGGGAATTGCACGATTCATGCGGGCCGAGCTGCTCCGCGTACGCAGCCTAGAGTACATTGAAGCCGCTCAAGCGCTGGGCTACAGTGAGTGGCGGACGCTCTTTCGCCACGCCATGCCCAATGCCCTGACGCCCGTACTGATCACCGTTGCTTTCGGTATTGCCAGTGCCATACTGCTCGAAGCCTTCCTGTCTTTTTTGGGAATAGGCGTGCCACCGGACGAAGTGACCTGGGGCTCTATGCTGAATGGCTCGCGTTCTAAGGCTTCCGCTTGGTGGCTGGCGGTATTCCCCGGTTTCGCCATATTCCTGACGGTCACCATTTTCAATTTGCTGGGGGAAGGGCTGACGGACGCGCTAGACCCTCGCCGTAAGCAATAGCTCGCCTAGTTTTTGCGGCGGCGCTTCTTCTTTTTGTAGAATTTTTTTGGGAAAAGCTGGCTATTTCCGCCGCGGGTGGGCAATTCCCCGTTTTTATTGGGTTTGACGTGAGCGGATTCGCTAGCCGGGCAAGCCGCCTTGCGGTTGCAGGAGGAAGTCGTCGTAGCCAGCAGGGTGCCGACCATACCAAAGGCCAGTATTAACAAGAATTTACGCATGTACAAGAATTTAATTTTATGGTGCCCGAAATGGCGGGCGGAACAAATGTAACGAACTCGTCAGACAAGTACAAAACGCTCAAAACCCTTGAAAATTCTGGCTTCCGGGCTTTTTTTTGACCGGTAAAACTTGGTTTTCATCATTCAAGCCTCTAAATTTGTCGCACATTTAACTCATTAAAACATACGGAAATGAATAAGGGAGATCTTATCAACAACATCGCTGAGAGCGCGAACCTGTCCAAAGCACAAGCTACTGACGCCCTGAATGCTGTGCTTGACGGCATCACGGACTCACTCAAAGACGGTGATAAAGTGACGCTTATTGGCTTCGGCACTTTTTCTTTGTCCCATCGCAAAGCTCGCAGCGGTCGTAACCCACAAACCGGTGAAACCATCCAAATTGCAGCTAAGAACGTTGTAAAATTCAAGCCCGGTAAAGAAATCACAGAGGCTGTCAACTAATCAACCACAGCTGGTATACCTGCAGGCGGTTTGTTGGCCTGCACACTAGAGGGCAATCTGAATACTCAGGTTGCCCTTTATTCTTGCATTGTATCATCTCACAACTTAGATTTTGCCCTACATGAAATTCGGTACCAAAGCTATACACGCAGGCGTCAAACCTGACCCCTCCACCGGTGCGGTAATGACGCCCATTTACCAAACGTCTACTTACGCCCAACAATCACCCGGCGAGCATCAGGGGTACGAATACGCGCGCACCCAGAACCCCACCCGGTCGGTGCTGGAAAAAAACCTCGCCGGCTTGGAAAACGGCACCTACGGTATTGCCTACGGAAGCGGCCTTGCAGCAATGGACGCCGTGCTGAAGCTGCTGAACCCCGGCGACGAAATCGTGTCTACTAATGATTTGTACGGGGGCTCCTACCGCCTTATGACAGCGGTATACGAGCGCTACGGCATCAAATCCCACTTCATCAACCTGAAGGACCACGATAGCCTGCGGGAGCATCTTACCGACAAGACCAAGCTGCTATGGGTGGAAACGCCGACCAACCCAATGCTCAATGTGGTGGACATAGAGGCCGTTTGCCAAATCGCCCGGGAGAAAGGCATTATGAGCTGTGTAGACAACACCTTTGCCTCGCCCTACTTACAAAACCCGCTGGATCTAGGGGCGGACATCGTCCTGCATTCAGCCACCAAATACCTAGGCGGCCATTCGGATGTGGTACTTGGGGCGCTGGTGACCAACAGTGCGTCCCTAGCAGAGCAGTTTTATTTCTTCCAAAATGCGGTCGGTGCCGTACCTGGCCCACAGGACTGTTTTCTGGTGCTGCGCGGTACCAAAACCTTGCACTTACGCGTAGAACGCTCTTGCCAAAATGCCGCCAAAATTGCCGACGCGCTTAAGCAAAACGACAAGGTCGCGAACGTCTATTATCCCGGGTTTAGCGACCACCCTGGCCATGCTATAGCCAAAAAGCAAATGCGCTACTTTGGCGGAATGGTGTCGTTTGACCTGAAAGCAGACCGCTTCGAGCAGGCCAAGCAAGTCCTCAGCAATACGGAAGTTTTCACCTTGGCGGAGTCCTTGGGCGGCGTGGAATCCCTAATCGGGCATCCCGCCTCAATGACACATGCCTCTATTCCCCGGGAAAAGCGCATCGCCGTGGGGTTGACCGACTCGCTCATACGCCTGAGTGTAGGGGTGGAAGATGCAGACGATCTGATTGCGGACTTGCAATCCGCGCTCCAAAAAGGGTAATGGCCGCGCTTGCACTTTTTTGTTGATTGCGCTTGCTTTTGAAAACATTTTGTTTTAATTTTGTTGTAAACAATATCTCTTAAAACAAAAACGAGCAGCATGAACATCGAGAAAGCGCAAATCGTAGCTTATCTACAGCGCAATTGGTTCAAAATCGGCATCGCCGCTCTGCTTATCTTCATTGCGTTCAAGAAAGACCTGAGCTTCAAGCTCAACTTGAATACGCCGGTGCGCCAGGAGCAGCCAAGCCCCCCCTCGCCACCGCAGGAGCAGCCCGTAAAATCGGAACGCTACACGGAACGGCAAACGGAGACTGCCACTCAACATTTCGATATTACGGCTGCAGCTAGGCCCAAGCGCCCGATGAAAGCCGTTGACCGCCTGCAATTAGTAGAGGAAGGTCAAATAAAGGCTTACATCAAGCGTTTCGACCGGGTGGCGAAGAGCGAAGAGCAAAAGTTTGGCATCCCTGCTGCTGTAACCCTCGGGAATGCTCTTTTGAACAGTCAGGCGGGTACGGCGCCTTGGGCCAAGAAAGGCCGAAACAACCACTTCCTGCTGCCCTGCACGGAAGACTGGAAGGGCGAATCCAAGTCGTATGACGGCCGTTGCCTGCGGCAGTACGAAAATGCCTGGACTAGTTTCCGGGACCACAGCTTTTTCGTCACCACCGGCCCGTATACCGGCTTGCGCCAATTGCCAAGTGACGATCTGAAAGCTTGGGCGGAAGCTTTGGAAAGCAAAGCGTTCTCACAGGAAGAGGACTACGCGCAACAGCTACTGTCAGTGATCCTCAGCTACCGGCTTGATGAAATTTAGATACCGTCAATTAAGGGCCTATTGCCGTGACTAGTGGTTCAAATCCTAAGAATCAACCTCACGTCAATAGGCCTTTCCCCTTCAATCCGCCTCTACCCCTTTGAGCTCGCGCTTGTAGAAATCTACGCAGGCGCCATACACCCATCCTTCCGTACCTTTAGGGGACTTCACTTTGACCCAAGGCTCATCGGTAACGATATCACCGAGGTCAATCCGCTGTGTGGTATCGGTCACTTCCCCCAAGAACTGCAACTCATCGTGCAAATTGTACCGTTCCAGCACGGTGAATTTCAAGCCGGGGCCAGAGCGCAAGTTAAGGGCCGGGGTAATGACATATAGTGGAGTGAGGCGTTCTCGGGGCTGGTCAGATGGCGGGGCTGGCTTTTTGAGGGGCTGTATGCTGGTATCTAAGCCAGCGAGCGCCTCTTGGGCTTTGGCCTTATCCAGGGAGTCGAGGCGGTTCTGCTCAGCTTGTTCCTCCGCTGCCTGCTTGGAATACGCCTTACGGGTGGCGGAGCACTTGGATATGGACCAGATCAGGAAAACCAGAAAAAGCACCCCCACAATTATAATTTCCAGCTTTGGCAACAGCCCTTTCTCTTCACTCATAACGGTCCGGATTTGATCTTTTTACGCAAAAAACGTACAAAAAGTTTGATTTATAAGCGATTTTCAACGTATATTGGCAAGGCTAAACGATCATCACTGCGGAATCTCTTTTGTACCTCGCCGTATAGGGCGAATATAACGATTACTCTTCATTGATAAGTCACGCTACTGCTCCGCTGTACAACCTAATTGTTATGGAAGACTTGCTATACCGAGTGGCCTTGACCTTTATCCCCAAAGTAGGCGCTGTGACGGCGCGTAACCTGATGAGCTACTGCGGCAGCGCGCGGGCCGTTTTTGAAGCCCGCCAGCGCGAACTGTTGAAAATACCGGGCGTAGGGGCTCAGGTTGCTGATAACATACGCAGCAAAACCGCTTTGCAAGCTGCGGAGCAGGAGATACGCTTCATGCAGCAGCAGGGCATACAGCCTGTTTTTTATCTAGACGACGACTACCCGCGCCGGCTGAAACACTTGCCCGACAGCCCTCCTTTGCTGTATTACCGTGGCCAAGCTTGCCTGAACCCCGAGCGCTGCGTGGCGATTGTGGGCACCCGCAAGCCTACCCCCCTTGGCGTGCGCCACTGCGAAGAGCTGGTCGAAGGCTTGAAAGCTTACGGGGTGACGGTCATAAGCGGCTTGGCTTTCGGTATTGATGTTGCTGCCCACCGCGCCGCCCTGCAGCACGAACTATCGACCATTGGCGTTGTAGCCCATGGGCTAAGCCGTATTTACCCTCCCCAGCATCGTTCCGTGGCGTACCGCATGGTACAGGAAAATGGCGGTATCCTTTCAGAATACCCCAGTGATACGCGGCCCGACCGCGAGCGTTTCCCCATGCGTAACCGGATTATCGCGGGCTTGTGTGATGCGCTCGTCGTAGTGGAGACCCGGAGGCGGGGCGGCTCCATGATCAGTGCTAAAATGGCTAACGATTACCACAAAGACGTCTTTGCGGTCCCGGGCCGACTCAACGACCGGCAGTCTGAAGGCTGCAACCTGCTCATCAAGAGCCATCAGGCCGCCCTGATGGAATCCGTAGAAGACCTGGCCTACGTCATGCGGTGGGACAAAGCTGATCAAGCTTCCGGGGTACAGACCCGGCTCTTTGTGGATTTAAGTGAAGCGGAAGAACGCATCGTTGCGCTGCTGCGGGACCAAGAACTGCTGAGTATCGACCACCTGACGCAACTGACCCAACGCACCAACAGCGAACTAGTGCGCTTGCTGCTCGAATTGGAGTTCAAGGGGGTCGTACAATCGCTTCCCGGCAAGCAATACATGCTCGTCCGCTAACTTTCGCCCAGCTTATCGGTTTTATTGAGTACAAATGTAGCAGCATGATGCGTATTTACATCTACTTCTCCTTGCTATTGCTCCTATCGATGGGTTGCAGCACTTCTCCCCCTTCACGAGGGATGGCAGCAGCCGGGGGCGAGGCCCGCAACGTCATTTTGATGATCGGAGACGGCATGGGGCTGGCCCAGATCACGGCGGCTTCCCTCTCTGCGGAGGCCCCCTTGGCGATGGAATCCTTCCCGATTGCAGGCCTGCACAAACCACAAGCCGATGATGATCTTATCACCGATTCGGCAGCGGGTGCGGCAGCTTTCGCTACCGGCGTGAAGACCAAAAAGGGCTCTCTGGGGCTCAATGCCAAAGGGGAGGCCGTCCGCAATATCGTGGAAGAGGCCGAAGCCAAGGGGTACGCTACCGGCATAGTGACCACCGCCTCGGTCGTACACGCTACACCTGCGGCTTTTATAGCCCATCAGCCGTTCCGCAATCAATACGAGCAGGTAGCAGCGCAGTTTTTGGAACAAAAGGTGGATTTATTTATCGGCGGGGGACGGCGCTATTTTCTGAGTGCTGAACCAAGCCAACCGAATGTACTGCAGGAGATGATGACACAAGGGTACAACATTTCCAGCTACCTAGAAGGCCCTCTGGCTGACTTGCCGCTCGACTTCAATCGCCGGCTGGGCTACTTCACAGCCGAAGACCAACCGCCAAAAGCCCAGGAAGGCCGGGATTACCTGCCGGTAGCCAGCCGCTTCGCCCCAAGATTTTTACAAAAGCATAGCCGGGAAGGCTTTTTCCTGATGATTGAAGGTGCACAGATTGACTGGGCGGGCCATGACAATGATCAAGACTACCTGATAGCAGAAACCCTAGATTTCGACCAGGCCGTGAGGGAAGCCCTGAAATTTGCGCGCCGGGATAAAGAAACGCTCCTTGTCGTCACTGCCGATCACGAAACCGGGGGCTACTCGATTCAACCCGGCTCCACCCGCGACTCCTTGATTGCGGGCTTCTCCACGGATGAGCACACGGGT
>JAAAOU010000190.1 GCA_009908745.1 Bacteroidota bacterium | reverse complement strand
AAGGCGGTCACCCTTATCATCAAGCGAGAGGGGCCCAAAGTCGAGGAGATTCTCATGGAAGCTCGTGGCGAGGTGAAAGACGAATCGCCGCGGGAAGAAAAACGGCGGGTAGAAATTAAAGTGAAAACCGTAGAAGAGTAGCGCCCATGCATCCAAATGTGGTATTGGGGTGTTCATAAGGTCTGCATCATTTATCGAGCTATATATGGACATCGTTATCATAAACTACAACGCGGGCAATGTGCGCTCTGTGCAGTTCGCCTTGCAGCGATTGGGCGTAGCGGCCCGACTGACCGGGGACGCCGCGGCCATACAGCAAGCGGACAAAGTGATTTTCCCGGGCGTTGGGGAGGCCAATACCACTATGGCTTTTTTGCGCGAACGCGGCTTGGATGAAGTCATCCGGGGGCTGAAGCAGCCGGTGCTTGGCATTTGCCTGGGCATGCAACTGCTCTGTCAGCATTCGGAAGAAAACGATACCGACTGCCTGGGCATTATCCCGCAAGACGTGCGGCGCTTCCGGCCGCAAGCCGGGGAGAAGATCCCGCATATGGGTTGGAACAGCATCCGCAATCTGGGCAATGGTATTTTCGATCCGGAACTAGAGGGGGAATATGTCTATTTCGTCCACAGCTACTATGTGGAGCCCGGCCCTTACACCATTGCTACCACCGATTATGTGCAGCCCTTCAGCGCGGCCCTGCACAAAGACAATTTCTACGCCACGCAGTTCCACCCCGAAAAGTCAGGCGGCGTAGGCGCAAAAATCCTGGAGCACTTTCTCGCACTTTAAATCACGATATATGTACCCCATTCCCGCTATCGATATCATTGACGGCAAGTGTGTCCGGCTGACGCAGGGCGACTACGAACAGCAAAAAGTATACAACGAAGACCCGCTGGAAGTAGCTAAAGCCTACGAAGACCACGGCTTGCAGCGTTTGCACCTTGTCGATCTGGACGGGGCGAAGGCGAAGCGTATTGTCCATTACAAAGTATTGGAGCGCCTGGTCTCCCGTACCAATTTGCATATTGACTTTGGTGGGGGCTTGAAGTCCGATGATGATCTGCGGATTGCCTTTGAGTGTGGCGCGCAACAGGTGACAGGCGGCACCATTGCCGTCAAGCACCCCGAACGCTTTGAGGCATGGCTACAGCGGTACGGCGGAGAGCGCATCATACTGGGTTCGGATGTGAAGGACGGGAAAATTGCCGTCAGCGGCTGGCAGGAACAAAGTGAGCAAGCGCTCTTCCCTTTTTTGGAAGGGTACGTGGAGAAAGGCGTGGTTTATACCATTTGCACGGATGTATCCAAAGATGGCTTGCTGCAGGGCACAGCTATGGAACTATACAAAAACATCCGGCAAACTTTTCCCGATTTGCAGTTGATCGCTAGCGGCGGGATAACGCGCTTGGAAGAATTGGAAAAACTACGGGAGATTGGCTGCTACGGTGCGATTATTGGCAAAGCCATCTACGAGGGGCATATCACGCTTGCGGAGTTGGAACAGTTCGTCGTTTGACTTCTTATCACTCTTTGTTAATCCCTTTCAGGAAAGGCACGAAGCGGAAATTGGCAAAATCCTCGTACTCGTATTGATCTGCATCTACTTTGGTAATGCGTTTCATGCGTTGCGCTTTCCCGCCTACCGGGATGACCATGCTGCCGCCGATGCGCAGTTGCTCGAGTAGTGGCTTGGGGACTTCCTCGGCCCCGGCGGTGACGATGATTTTGTCGAAGGGGGCGAATTCCGGCAAGCCTTTGTAGCCGTCCCGCAGGTAGCAGCGGATATTGCCGATAGCGAGTTGCTCTAGCAATGCTTTTGCCTTTTTGTAGAGCAATTCCTGCCGTTCCACGGTATATACCCGCCCGCCGAGTAGCGCGAGGATAGCCGCTTGGTAGCCGGAGCCGGTGCCTATTTCCAGTATCTTGTCCCGTTTGCTGACTTCCAAAAGGCTGGTCTGGTATGCCACGGTATAGGGCTGGGAAATGGTTTGCTCCTTGCCAATAGGGAAGGGTTTGTCCTGGTAGGCCCATTCTTCAAACGCCTTATCCAAGAAAAAGTGGCGGGGGAGTTGGGCCATCGCCTGCAGTACGCGCTCATCCGCTATGCCTTTTTCCCGCAGTTGCTCCACTAACTGCTTGCGTAAACCCTTATGCCGGTAGCTGTCTTTCACAAATTGATGTTTTCTTTACGACCCCACTTCGCCCTTATGCGGGTAAATTACTAATTTTAGCGGTAGTTGTAAAGTGCAATTATTCGTCGAAGAACCAAAATACATTTATGACCAAGATCAAATTCGGAACCGATGGCTGGCGTGCCATCATTGCGCAAGAATATACCGTAGATAATGTCAAACGAGTAGCGGAAGGTACCGCCCGCTGGATGAAGAAGCATGAGGCGGCGCAGGTCGTCATCGGCCATGACACCCGTTTTGCGGGGGCGCTTTTTGCCACTACCTCCGCCCGTGTGCTCGGCGCGCATGGCCTGAAGGTACAACTGGCGAAAGGGTACGTCTCTACGCCTATGGTCTCGCTGGGGGTGGTGAAGACCAACTCAGACCTGGGCGTCGTCATCACCGCTAGCCACAACCCGCCGGCTTACAATGGCTACAAGCTAAAGTCTAAGCTGGGCGGGCCGATGATACAGCAGCAAATTGACGCGGTAGAAGCGGAAATCCCGGACGAAGTACCCGATATGGATCTGCCCACATTGGAAGAAATGGAGGAAAAGGGGCTGCTGGAATACGTGGACCTTGAGGGTATCTATATCGATCATGTAAAAGCGAACTTTGACCTCGATACCATCCGTAGTGCCGATTTTAAAATTGCCTACGACGCCATGTACGGCGCCGGGCAAAACGCGATGCGCAAACTCTTGCCGGATGCGGTGCTGCTGCACTGCCAGAATAACCCTTCCTTCCACGGGCAAGCGCCGGAGCCCATTCACCGCAATTTGGGGGAGCTGTCCGAATTGATACGGGCAGACCACTCCATCGGATTGGGTATAGCCAACGACGGAGACGCCGACCGCATCGGTATGTACGACGAGGAAGGCGAATTCGTGGACTCTCACCATATCCTGCTGTTATTGCTATACTATATGTACGAGCACAAAAAGCAGAAGGGTAAAGTGGTTATCACCTTCTCCGTCACGGACAAAATGAAGGCGCTGGCCGAGCAGTATGGCCTGGAGTGCGAAGTGACGAAAATCGGCTTCAAGTACATCGCTGAAATTATGGCCAAGGAAGAGGTCATCGTCGGCGGCGAAGAGTCTGGCGGCCTGGCGGTGAGCGGGCACATCCCGGAGCGGGACGGCATTTGGATTGGCCTGATGATACTGGAGTTTATGGCCAAAACGGGCAAATCCTTGCGGGAGCTTATTCAGGAGGTTTATGATAAAGTCGGGGCTTTCTCCTTCGACCGCGACGACTTGCACATTGCCGAAGAGAAGAAGCAGGCCATCATCAAGCAGTGCAAGGAGTCACCCTATGAAGCTTTCGGCGATTATAAGGTAGAGCGGGTGGAAACGATTGACGGTTTCAAGTTTTACCTCGGCGACGGCAGTTGGGTGATGATCCGCCCTTCGGGTACAGAGCCGGTACTGCGCGTCTACGCCCAAGCGCCGGATGCGGATGCGGTGCGGGCTATTTTGGATGCTACGCATGAGACTCTGGGGTGATTCATGTAAAAGGCAAATCTGTGGTAATGTAGAATGCTTGCCATGAAGGCGGAGGTGGGCGTAGTCCTTCATGGTAAAAGGCATACGCGGCATGGCTCGGGTGGCTAAGCTTTGTTGAGTGTTGTGCTTGGTTGGGGGGGAGCTACATGGGTAGGGTGGTTACGTCGTAGGCACAGCCTACGCCGAACGGGGTTGTGTTTGGTTGGGGGGCTACATGGGTAGGGTGGTAATACGTCGTAAGGCACAGCCTACGCCGAACAGTGAGCTTGTTGGATGCGATTGTA
>JAAAOU010000339.1 GCA_009908745.1 Bacteroidota bacterium | reverse complement strand
GTGCCGGGCATCTGCAAGCTACCGAGGCCGGGGGGCACGTGGCTACGGCATCCTTTTCACCCCGGTATGAACGCAGAGGCTTGCTACAGCTCGATTACACCTACTGGCCCAGCCCACGCTTCGGGGTACGGCTGGGCGTCAGTTTCTCGAATGCGCTGAATACGCCCTTCTTCGAACGTCTTGAACTTTCCGAATTAATATACGAGGGCGAAAGTGCATTTGCCAATGACAGCCTACAGGCTAGCTTGGCTCCCAGAGTATCTGAATATATGGACACCTGGCAATTGGGGCTGGGCGTTGACTACCGATTTTAGAACACAAAAAACTTATTCCCTATGAGATATTTATCGCTATTCCTTCTAAGCGCGGTGCTGAGCATCTCTTCTGCACAGGCGCAGCAATTCAACCCAAGTTTTCTTTTCGGCCTGGGTGCAGATGCCCTGATGTCCCTATCCACACCAGTGGCAAATGGAGAAAGCACCATAGGCAGTGGGCGGCAATTTTATGCCTGGTCCGCCTACCAGTGGAGTGAAACCCAACGCCTGCAATTCTCGCTGGGTTACCGGGTAATGGGAGGCTATCAATGGCAGCAGCTAAGTGGTGAAACCGTATTCACGCCTATTCAGGTCCAAGAATTTCTATATCTGGAAGAGTTGATTGCCCTTAACTACCTGGATGCTGAGCTGGGTTGGCGGGCACATTGGAAACAGCACCCCCGCTGGTCCGTACAAATTGGTATACGTTTAGCTCGACTAGCCAGTATTCAGGGGCGGGAAGAAGGGCATGTCCGTGTGACCGGCCTGAACATCAACAATGAAGAAAATCAAACGGGCATATCCAACCGCTTTGTAGCAGAACCGCTATACAAACGGGAACTCGACCGTTCTGCCTATCCAAACTGGGACTTTGGCGCCAGCCTCAACCTGTACTATCAGCTGGTCGAAGGACTGAATATCCGGATGGGAAGCTACGCGGGATTTCAGCAGGTTTTAGGGGGCCGATCCAATCATCGTGTGCGTACCCTGTCCATCGGGCTCGAAACCCGCATTTTTTAACGTTCAAAACGGATCAACACCATGTATAAGCTACTAACCGTCCTTTTGGCAGCTACCTTCTTAGTCAGCTGCGACAACGTACAGAAAGAAATGACGAAAGCATTCACCCCTGAAATTGGTGAGCCGGCATTCTACTTCCAGGGTGCCGTAAGCGACGATAGCGGACAAATACCTTTTAACTTATTCATTGGCCCGGCCGATAGCGGGCCCGAGGGACAACGTTTCTTCCTCGGCAGCACCCTTTCCGCTGGCAGTAACGGGCCGACGCTGCTGGTAGGAGCGTATAATGCGAATATAAATGCCCCCGTGCGTATTCGGCCGCGTATTGAGTTGCAGTTCTGGCCAGACAACCTCGGCGACGACAGCGTGTGGCAGCCGGAGGAAATACGAGATTATTTTGCAGTAGGCAATCAATATTCGCTAGGGGATGAAGGTGCTAACTACTTTCACTTCAGCTTATTGTTGCCGCTAAACGGGACTAGCCTTGACGTAGAGACTTCTCAGTCCCGCTTTCTCGAAACCCCCCGTGGCCAACTTACTATAACCGGTGTAGAAGAATATCGCTTTACCGATATTGGGGCAGAGATGTTGCCACGCGAAGGGCTGCTCATCCGCTGCGAATTTGAGGCAGAAGTTGGGCGCTATGATTCATTGGCAGACCAAGCGGACGGTATGCCTGGCTTCCAAACGGATGAGGTGGTCGAATTCAGGGAAGGAGAGGCTGCTTTGTTTGTTCCTTACGATTAATACCTTGGAACAGACGATCGGATGGTCATGCAGGGTTCTAGTTAACAATAAGATAATCTAGCCCTAAGGCATTTCAGTCAAAAAAGCCCTATTTTCCATCCCAGAACCAACACCATAGTACTATGTCGTCAACCTCTGGCATACCAAAATGGGTAGCCAACCGTATATTAGGTTTCTTCAACCGCGCCAATAACATCAAAGATATTGTGGATGGCACGATTAAAGACGACCCCTCCGACGGGCCGGGCAACACGATTGGACGGCGGCTGGCGGACCGTATTCTCCGTACCCGGAATCAGCTACGCCCTTTCCGCCGCTTCACAGCATTTGAGCAATTGGACGACATCCCAGGCGTGGGCCAGGGGACAATCGATGACTTGGTGTATACATTCGGAACCTCTGCCGCACAAGGGTTTCGTGACCGAATGTACAATGACGCCGTCATCTATGAAGCCAACTGGCCTCTAGTGTTCTTCCGCTACGAGATAGAGGATCAGGAAGCATTCAATGAGCTCGCTTACAAGGAAGAAGCTTTCCGGGAATGGCTCATACAGCGCGTGGGCGAGCTATGTGGCGAACGGCAAGTCAATGAGAAGGACTGCAACAGCATGCTGGAGGATTTGCGCGAAGCCTATTTGGACAAATATTTCAACAGTACCCCGGCGGCAGCTTATGCACTTGCGCTCTGGTTCTACCAATTCGATGCGGATAACTGGTTCAGTTGGGACAGGATTCAAGAGGCTTGCGTTAGCTATTTCGACCATCACTCTGGGGCTTATCCGTGGGAAATGGAACTGAGGTTGATGCGTGGGTTTACTCAACGCGGTATTATACAACCTGGTATCACTCCGGATGCTTTACCCGTAGTGTTCAACTGGCCAGAGCAGTGTATCACACTCTGGTTTTCGGCGCTGTACGATTAAGCTTTCCCATCACCCCGGAGAACTGATGGGATTGCTTACTTTTGCCGCCGAATGAAAACCCAGAAAAGATGAGGAAGCTTTACCTCCTGCTGCTCTTATTCCTGCCTGTGCTCAGCCCTGCCCAAGTCGTCAACACCGAAAAGCTCCGTTCCGCCTCAGACCAAGGCTGGCTGGCAGAAGCGGGCTTTGACTTCGGGCTCACCCGCAACAAAGCCGGGCAAACGCTGCGGCTGGGCAGCCGGCTGCGCCTGGAGTACCAGCAGGGCAACAGCCGATGGATGCTGTTAGGAGCGTATAATCTAACGCAGTTTAGGAATGTAGAAGACCCGGGCAGTGTGCCCCGCAATTTTGCCAATAACGCATTCGGCCACCTCCGCTACAATTACTTTGTCAACGACTGGCTGACGTGGGAGGCCTTCACGCAATACCAATACGACGAGATCCAGCAAATAGATGCCCGCATTCTGTCTGGCACTGGGCCGCGGGTAAAGTTGCTGAAAACGGACACCAGCCAATTGTTTTTCGGCCTGTTGTACATGTTTGAGCACGAAGAGTCGCGGGACGTATTTGAAGAACCGGAAGCGCGCACCGTGGATGTAACGCTCAACGACAACCGCATGAGCGCCTACCTGTCGGGAGGCTTTCAGGTCACCGAGACCTTCAGCATCAACCACGTGACCTATTTCCAGCCCAATCTGGAGGACTTCTTTGGTGACTTCCGGATTTCTTCCGAGACGAGCTTGTCGTTCAAAATCAGCAAAAAGCTCGCGTTTCGGACTTACTTCCAGCTGATGTACGACGAGCGGCCGCCCATACCCGTGCCCAACACGATGTACACGCTGAGCAACGGGTTTGAGCTGTCTTTGGAGTAGGCCTACCTGCGCCGCTTCTTGCGCCAAGGGGCATCCTTTTGCCAGTCGCCGGCCATGATGGAGCCGTAGGGGATGATGCGGTCTACCACTTCCCCCAAGTCGAACTGCCGCATTTGGCGCTGTACCGCATCAGCGTCTTTGTAGGCCGAAGGCAGCTCCGACAGGTCGATATTGCCCGAATAAAACCGCACGTCCAATCCGGCGGTCTCTTTGGCAAAGACCGCTTGCTGCTTGCGGCCCCGCAGGCTGCGGATATGGGCAGACCGGCTCACGTTACGCCCGGCACCGTGCGGCGCGAAGCCGAGGTTGTTGGCGGTGGCTTTGCCCTTTACGATCAGCACCGGCTCCTTCATGTTGAGCGGGATGAGGCGCAGTC
>JAAAOU010000220.1 GCA_009908745.1 Bacteroidota bacterium | reverse complement strand
ATAAGTACCAGGTTACCCTCAACGGCCTGGAGCTGACCACCAATTGGCGGCAGTACAGCATTGCCATTCCCGACCCTTCCAAACTCACGCAGGAGAGCGGCTTGTTTTGGTATGCGGAAGGCCCGGAAGATGAGGAAGGGTACTCCTTTTGGGTGGATGAGTTAAAATTTGAAAACACTGGAAAGGTAGCGCAGTTCAGGCCCTCTATTTACGGTGGGGCAGATACTGATGTTCAAGCTTTTGTTGGTGTAGCCACCCCTGTAGCTGACTTAAAGCTAACGGTCAATTTGGGAAGCGGCCGGGACCAAACCCTTACGATAGCGCCAAGTTATTTCGAGTTCACTTCTTCTGACCCCAGCGTAGCTACCGTGGATGAAAACGGCATGATCACCGCCGTAGGCACTGGGGAGACCACCATCACCGCCACACTCGGCGGGGTGGAAGCAGCAGGTGCTGGACTCGTCACCGTATTGGGCGATTTCGATGGTGCCCCAACCCCCACGCAGGACCCCGCTGATGTGATTTCTATCTTCTCCGATGCGTATACCAACGAGCCTGTAGATTACTACAACGGTTACTGGGCAGAAGGCCAAACGACCCAAGGTCAGGATGACATCAATATCAACGGCGATAACATTATTGCCTACACAGAGCTGAACTTCGTCGGCATTCAATTTTTTGAAGATGCCCCGACGATAGACGCTTCTTCCATGACGCACTTCCATGTAGATGTTCAGCCCAGAGAGAGCGTGACCCCCGGTGACTTCCTAACGATTAGGGTGGTTGATGTAGGCCCAGATAATACATTTGGCACCGGCGATGACTCTTCCGGTGAAATCACGGTTACTGCCTCCGATCTGACAGAAGGAGAATGGTATAGTGTCGATGTCCCTTTTTCGGAAATAGGCATAGCCGGCCGGTCAAATTTAGCGCAGGTGGTTTTTGTTTCGGACGCAACCATATCCAGCATCTACGTCGATAACATCTATTTCTACGATGGCGGCGGATCAGGCGGCCCTACCGGCCCGGATATGGCTGCCCCCACCCCAACGCAAAACGCCGCGGACGTGATTTCCGTTTTCAGCGATGCTTACCCCAATATTGGCGGCAATTTGAACCCCGACTGGGGGCAAGGTACGCAGGTTTCAGAAGTAAGCATTGAGGGCAATAACACCTTGCTTTACGAAGGCTTGAACTTCCAGGGCTTGGAGCTGGAAAACAGCACCGACGTGAGCGAAATGGAGTTTCTGCACATTGACTACTGGACGGAAAACTCCACGGCACTGAATGCCTTCCTGATCAGCACCGGGCCGGTTGAAACGGCAAGCGCGTTGACCGTGCCCACATCCGGCTGGGCGAGCGTAGACATTCCTTTGGGTGACTTTTCTCCAGTAGACCTGGCGGATATCATACAGATGAAGTTTGACGGCAACGGGGATATCTACCTGGACAATATTTACTTCTACAAGACAGGCGGCGGCAGCGGCGGAGACGAACCGACTATGGCTGCCCCCACCCCCACGCAAGACCCGGCCAATGTGATTTCTTTGTTCAGCAATGCTTATACCAACGTGCCAGTTGATACCTGGCGGACGGACTGGTCATCAGCAACCTTGGAGGACATTCAGATAGAAGGCAATGATGTGAAAAAGTACACCGACCTCGATTTTGTCGGGGTGGAAACCACAGGGGGCAACTTGCTTGACCTTTCCGGCATGACCCATTTGCATGTGGATGTGTGGACGCCCAATATGACCACCTTCAGAATCAGAATGGTAGATTTCGGTGCCGATGGAGGCTTCGACGGCGGTGACGATTCGAATCACGAGTTGATCTTCGAAAACCCCGCTCAGGGGCAGTGGATTGCCTACGATCTCCCACTTTCCGATTTTGAAGGCTTGAACAGCACTACAAACATGGCACAGTACATTTTCTCCGGCATTCCGGTAGGAGACGGGACGCTTTACATTGACAACGTCTATTTCTACCAGCAGTAGTTAGACTATAAATGCTAACCATTAAAAAGAAATAAAATGCAGACTCCATATTTTCAAGCATCCCGCCGCTCCGTAATGCTCCTGTTTTCATCAGCCCTAGCGCTTTTGTTTACAGCTTGCGAGGTAGACGAAACCCAAACGGTAGTTACCTTCACCGACCTCGCCTTTGAGGACAACTTCGATACGGATGGCCCAATTGACGAAGCCACCTGGAATTATGAGGTTGGTGATGGCACCGACAACGGCCTGCCGGTTGGCTGGGGCAACAACGAACTACAGTATTACACAAACCGCCCGGAAAACATTAAGGTCGAAGATGGCTTGTTGCACATTACCGCACGGCGGGAAAGCTTCGAGGGTGCAGCCTATACCTCTGCCCGTATAACCACCAAAAACAAAGTGGAACAACGCTATGGACGCATCGAAGCGCGCATACAACTGCCCTGGGGGCAGGGCTTGTGGCCCGCCTTCTGGATGCTGGGTAGCAACATTGATGAAGTAGAGTGGCCACAGTGCGGCGAGATAGACATCATGGAATACCGCGGCCAAGACCCATCCACACTCATCGGTAGCGTACACGGCCCGGGCTATTCGGCCGGAAACGCCGTGAGCAAAGAGTACGTTTTGCCCAAAGACCGGTTTGATACGGGGTTCCACATCTTCGGCATCGAGTGGGGCCCGGATTACATCAACTTCTATGTAGACGAGGTGCTCTACAATCAGATCACACCGGAAGATGTCGATGGGGAATGGGTGTTTGACCAGCCGTTCTACATTATTTTGAATGTCGCTGTTGGCGGAAACTTCGTAGGGCCCGTAGGCGACAATACCATTTTCCCGCAGACTATGCTCGTGGACTATGTCAGGGTCTACAACGGGCCTGAATAATGACATTCGACAACACTTGATAACAAACAGCCAACTTTATGGGGGACCACCAAGCCGTTGACATCCAACGGGTAAAAATCGAAGGCGAAGCCTATTTCAAAATCTCGAACAGCGATGCCATGCGGCCGTTCTTCATGAGCATCGTCAGTGACTCCAACCACTGGATGTTCATTGCCAGCAACGGCGGGCTGACGGCCGGGCGCAAAAACTCGGAATACGCTTTGTTTCCTTATTACACCGATGACAAAATCACGGAATCGGCTGAAGTCACCGGCAGCAAGTCGGTTTTCCGGATCACCAAAGGCGGGAAAACAATGCTTTGGGAGCCATTCTCCATCCGCCAGGAAGGCCGCTACAAAACCAGCCGGAACCTCTACAAAAATGTATACGGCAACAAGGTGCTGTTTGAGGAAGCCAACCACGACCTCGGCCTGACCTTCCGTTACGAATGGGCCTCTAGCGACACCTTTGGCTTTGTCCGCCGGGCTAACCTCCTCAACCACAATGAAGAAACGGTTTCAGTATCCCTGCTGGACGGCATTCAAAACCTCCTGCCCCAAGGCGTAAACAGCGACCTGCAAACCCGGCAGAGCAACTTGGTGGACGCCTACAAAAAAAGCGAGCTGGAAAAGCCAAGCGGGCTGGGTATCTACGCCCTCAGCGCTATCATCGTAGACCGGGCAGAGCCCAGCGAGGCGCTCAAGGCCAATATTGCCTGGTCTTGCGGGCTGGAATCCCCCACTTACTTGCTTTCATCCCTGCAATTGGATGCCTTCAGGAAAGGGCTGGAAGTAGAGGAAGAAGTGGATAGGAAAGCCGAAAAGGGGGCTTACTTTCTCCGCCAAGACATCCGGCTGGCGCCAAATATAGACAAGCAGTGGATGATCGTGGCAGACGTAAATAAGAACCACGCCGATATCGCCCAGATCATGCACCGGATGCAGCAAGACAGCAATATCGCGCAGGAGATCAAAGCCGATATCCAACGCGGCACCGAACGCCTCATTGGCTTGGACGCCGCCGCGGACGGCCTGCAGAAAACGGCCGATGAACTTCGGGATACCCGGCACTTCTCCAACGTCCTCTTTAACATCATGCGGGGTGGTATTTTCGACCACAACTACCAGATTGAAAAACAGGACCTGAGTGCCTATTTGGCGAAAGCCAATGCAACCATCCTTGAAGAAGCGCAGGCCATGCTAGCCCCGTTACCGGAGGTTTTTCCCCTGAGCCAGCTGCGCAGTGCCGCCCAAGCTACAGGCAATCTCCACCTGCTACGCCTCTGCCTGGAGTACCTGCCGCTGAAGTTCAGCCGCCGCCACGGCGACCCCAGCCGGCCTTGGAACAAATTTTCCATCAACACCCGCAGCGAGGTGGATGGCTCGAAAATCCTGGACTACGAGGGCAACTGGCGGGATATCTTCCAGAACTGGGAAGCTTTAGCGCATTCCTACCCGCGCTTCGTGGAGAATATGGTACACAAATTCCTCAACGCCACCACCTTCGACGGCTACAACCCCTACCGCGTGACCAAAGACGGCTTCGACTGGGAGACCATCGAGCCGGACGACGCTTGGTCCTACATCGGCTACTGGGGCGACCATCAGATCATCTACCTGCTCAAACTGCTGGAGTTTTGGGAAAAGCAATCGCCGGGTGACCTGCAGCGCTACTTTACGGAAGACCTCTTCGTGTATGCCAACGTCCCTTACAAGATCAAGCCGTTTGAAGACATCTTAGAGAACTCCAAAGACACCATTGTATTTGACTTTGAGGCCGATGAGGCTATCCGTGATAAGCGGGATCAAATGGGTGCGGATGGTGCCTTGCTTACTGATCAGAGCGGGCAGATTTACCAGGTCAACTTTATTGAGAAAATACTCGCCACCCTGCTGGCTAAACTATCCAACTACATCCCGGAAGGCGGTATTTGGATGAACACGCAGCGCCCAGAGTGGAACGATGCCAACAACGCCTTAGTGGGCAACGGCGTGTCTATGGTGACGCTGTACTACATGCGCCGCTTCCTGCAATTTTTTGATGACTTGTTTGCTAAAACAGATACGTCTGCCATCAAGGTGTCGGCCGAATTGCTGGATTGCTTCGCAGGGATCCACCAAACGCTCAAAGCCAACAAGGGGCTGTTATCCGGTGCCTTTACCGACAAGGACCGCATGACCGTGCTACAGGGGCTCGGCCAAGCAGCTAGTCAGTACCGTACAAAAGTCTATGAGCAATCCTTCTCCGGCCAGAAAAAAGAGCTGGACCTTGGGGAACTGAAGACTTTCCTCCAACTCAGCCAACAATACCTAGACCACGCCATTGCTGCCAACCGCCGCGACGACAACCTCTACCACGCCTACAACCTCATGGCGGTGGAAGAAGACGGCGGCGTTTCTATCGACTATCTGGATGAAATGCTGGAAGGCCAGGTTGCCGTGCTTAGCGCGGGTTCCCTGCCTCCGGATGAAGCCCTGCGCGTACTGGATGCCTTGAAAAACAGCGCCTTGTTCCGTGACGATCAGTACAGCTATATCCTCTACCCCAACAAAGACCTGGGGCGTTTCGTAGACAAGAACAACATCCCGCCCAGCTTAGTCAGCCAGTCCAAACTGCTTCAGGAAATGCTGGAAGACGGCAATGCCGCCATCATTTACCAAGACCGCAACGGCGTCTACCACTTCAACGGCAATTTTAAGAATGCCAATGACTTGAAAGCCGCCCTGGACGCCCTGGAAGGCAGCCAATACGAAGCGCTGGCCAAAAAAGAACGCAAGGCTTTATTAAAAACCTTTGAAAAAGTCTTCAACCACAAAGCCTTCACTGGCCGCTCGGGCACCTTCTTCGGGTACGAAGGGCTGGGCTCCATCTACTGGCACATGGTCTCTAAATTGCAGCTGGCCGTACAAGAATGCTGCCTGAAAGCCATACGTGAAGGCGCAAGCGAAGCAACGGTTGGCCGGCTGCTCGAACATTACTACGAAATCAACGAAGGCATTGGCGTACACAAGCCACCGACCCTATACGGCGCCTTCCCTACCGACCCCTACTCCCACACGCCGGCGGGCAAGGGCGCACAACAGCCGGGTATGACCGGGCAGGTGAAGGAGGATATCCTGAGCCGCTTTGGGGAACTGGGCGTGTTTTTCCAAGAAGGGCTATTGCAATTCGACCCTTGCCTGCTGCGCAAGGATGAGTTGTTGCAAGAAGCGCACACCTTTCACTACCGGGATGTAGAGGGCAAGAACCAAGCCATTGAGCTCAGCGAAGGGGAACTGGCTTTTACCATCTGCCAAGTGCCCGTGGTATATCAATTGAGTGGGCAAAACGGGCTGGCCGCCACGCTAAAGGATGGCTCGCAGGAGGCCTTTGACAGCACGGTCCTCAATGCAAATCTCAGCAGAGAAGTATTCGAGCGTACCGGCAAGGTCACCCGCCTGACCGTCCACCTGAAACCAAATGACCTGAAGTAGCTATGAAAAAACAGAACTTAAATAGGTTGACCCTGCTAGCAGTAATTGCCGCGATTGCTATCGCCTTCATCAGCTACGGCTGTAGCAACTCAAGTGGCACCGAAGAAGCAAGCGATACTGAGCCAGCAAAAACGGTAAGCGCTGCTGATATCCTTGGCAACCCGGCCTACCGGGCCATTTCCTACGGGGGCTACCGCACCAACACCCGCGATACGCAGCCTACCGTAGCCGAGCTGAAGGAGGACATGCTGCTGCTGGAAGCGCTGGGTGTCAAAGTATTGCGCACCTACAACGTCCATCTCGATCAGGCGGCGAATGTGCTGGCGGCTATCCGCGAGCTGAAGGCCGAAGACCCGGATTTTGAAATGTACGTCATGCTGGGGGCTTGGATCAATTGCAAAGGGGCTTTTACCGCCAATCCCGACCACAGTGTGGAAGACGAAGCGGCGAACAGCGCTGAAATTGAGCGCGCCGTAGCGCTGGCGAAGCAGTACCCGGATATCGTCAAAATCATCGCCGTAGGCAACGAGGCCATGGTCAAATGGGCGGCGAGCTACTTCGTGCAGCCCGGGGTCATCCTCAAGTGGGTCAACCACCTGCAAGGCCTGAAAGCTGAGGGCGAACTGCCGGCAGACCTCTGGATCACCAGCTCCGACAACTTCGCTTCTTGGGGCGGCGGCGGTCCGGAATACCATGTGGAGGATTTGGAAAAGCTGCTAAAAGCGGTAGACTTTGTTTCCCTGCACACCTACCCTATGCACGATACGCACTACAACCCGGAATTCTGGGGCATTACGGAAGCGGAGGCCGACCTGCCCAAAACGGAGCAAATTGGTGCAGCTATGGACCGCGCCCTGCAGTATGCGCAGCAGCAGTACCAGCAAACGAAGGACTACATCCGGGGACTGGGGGTAAAGGCGCCTATCCACATCGGGGAAACCGGCTGGGCGACTGCCTCCAATAGCTTCTACGGCCCAGAAGGCTCCAAAGCGACCGACGAGTACAAATCTGCCCTTTACCACGAGCGCATGCGCGACTGGACGGACGAAGCGGGTATCAGCTGCTTCTACTTCGAGGCCTTCGACGAGAACTGGAAAGATGCCGGCAACCCCGGTGGCTCGGAAAACTACTTCGGCCTGTTCACCATCGACGGCAAAGCCAAGTATGCAATCTGGGATTTGGTGGACAAAGGCGCTTTTGAAGGCCTAGGCCGTAACGGTCAACCCGTAACCAAAACCTACGATGGGGAAAAGGCGGCACTGCTGGAAACTGTAGCCGCCCCGCCTATGATGGCAGAGGAGCCTGCCCAGTGATTTAACCAACTAAACCGCTAAAACCTATGACCAAATTCATTCCTCTACCCTGTCTAATCGCCTTGATGATGCTAGCCGGATGCCAATCGGAAGACCCCTTGCCGGTGGAAGTGTACGAAACTTCTGCAGCGGGTAATCAACTGACTAAAGTAACGGATTTTGCGGAAGCAGAATCCCCGGCCGTCCTCAAACTACAACCCGAGGAAAGCTTCCAAACCATCACCGGGTTCGGCGGCTCCTTCACCGAGGCCTCCGCCTACTTGCTTAATCAGCTCAGCGCGGAAAACCGTAGCAACATCATCAACGCTTACTTTGGGCCGGAGGGGGCAAGGTACTCCCTCACCCGTACCCACATGAACTCCTGCGACTTTTCCCTGGGGCAATACGCCTACGCACCCGTGGAGGGCGATACCTCGCTACAGCATTTTTCCATTGAGGAAGACCGGGAAGATATCATCCCCATGATCAAGGACGCGATGGCGGCTTCGGAGGACGGCTTCAAAATCATCTCCTCCCCCTGGACCGCCCCGCCTTGGATGAAAGACAACAACGCCTGGACGGGCGGCAAGCTGCTGCCAAAATACTACGACACCTGGGCGCTGTTCTTCTCCAAGTATGTAGAGGCCTACCAAGCAGAAGGCATCGACATCTGGAGCTTTACCGTGGAAAACGAGCCCCTGGGCAACGACAGCAACTGGGAAAGCATGCACTTCAGCCCGGAAGAGATGACGGCTTTTGTGCAACACCACCTCGGGCCACGATTGGAAGCCGACGGCCACGACGTCCACATCCTGGGCTACGACCAAAACCGGGAGCACCTCAGAGAGTGGGTGGATGAGATGTACAAGAACGAGGCTACGGCCAAATACTTCGACGGCACGGCCATACACTGGTACGCGAGCACCTTTGAAGTATTCCCGGAGGAATTGCAGTACGCCCACGAAAAAGCACCCGACAAGTACCTCATCCAAACCGAAGCCTGCGTGGACGCCGAAGTCCCCAAGTGGCAAAACGACGAGTGGTACTGGTCCAAGGAAGCCACCGACTGGGGTTGGGACTGGGCGCCGGAAGACCAAAAGCACCTGCACCCCAAATACGTGCCGGTATACCGCTACGCCCGTGACATCATCGGCTGCCTGAACAACTGGGTAGACGGCTGGGTGGACTGGAACATGGTCCTCAACCGGCAGGGCGGGCCCAACTGGTTTGAAAACTGGTGTGTGGCCCCGGTCATTGTAGACGAAAACCAGGATGAAGTCTACTTTACGCCCATCTATTATACCCTGGCGCACTTCAGCAAATTCATCCGGCCCGGCGCTACCCGCATCGGCTTTGACAACCCGGATGAGGAACTGTTGGTGACTGCCGCCAAGAACCCCGACGGCACTATTGCGGTCGTGGTTTTGAATCAAGGGGAAAGTGCAAAGGACATCAACCTTGCATTAGGGGAAAAGTCAGCCCCGGTTACCATAAGCGCCCAGGCTATTCAGACTATCGTGATTGCCGATAAATAATACGGCCCGCTGTAGTGCTCTGCGGCAAATAGGCGAAAGGCTCCACTTGAGGCCAGCTGCCGGGGCGATCAACGAGCAAGTCAAGGTTCATACTTTGTCTTGGGAAAAACAGAAAAAGCCATAACCAAAACGAAGAATCATGTCTAAACACATAACACCTGCTAGTGACAGAGTCCCTGTAGTGCAAAAGGCGGCCTTCGGTGCCGGCCACTTGGTGAATAACCTGCTGCCGGGCGCGCTGGGGATTTTCATGTTCTTTTTATTGACCGCCTTTGGCATGGACCCCTTTTTGGCGGGGATACTGGGTGGTTTGCCCCGCTTGTTTGATGCCGTTACGGACCCGATCATGGGTTTTATTTCGGACAATACCCGATCTAGGTTTGGGCGCAGAAGGCCCTATATTTTCGCAGGCGCCATACTGAGCGGGGTATTGTTTGCCGTCTTGTGGCAGCTGGATGAGAACAATTCGCAACTGTACAATTTCTGGTATTTCCTCATCCTTTCGCTGGTCTATTTGATCGGCAACACCATCTTCTCCACCCCGCTGATCGGGTTGGGGTACGAGATGACCTCGGACTACAACGAACGTACCCGCCTGATGGCATTCTCGCAAACGGTAGGCCAGATTGCTTGGATGATCGTACCTTGGTTTTGGGTGCTGATCGCCAATCCCGACTTGTTTGAATCCCAAGCCGTTGGTGTGCGGCAACTATCCATCATTGTTGGTGCTATATGTATCGTACTGGGCGTACTGCCCGCTATCTTCTGCAAAGGGCTGGATGCTTCCCACATGGAAAACCGGAAAGAGTTGTCGTTTAAAACTTTATTCTCTAATTTGAAAGACCTTTTCCGGGGTATCGTGGAGGTCAGCAAGAACAAGCCTTTTGTTAAGCTGTGCGGGGCTACGTTCCTGGTCTTCAACGGCTTTCAGATGGTGGCCTCCTTCAGCTTCTTCATCATTGTCTTTTATATGTTCAATGGAGATTATGGCCTTGCAGGAAATTGGCCGGCCTGGTTTTCCACCATCAGCGCAATGGCCACCGCTTTTTTGATCATCCCCATTATCAGCTGGATGTCCAACAAAGTGGGCAAGCGAAAGGCGTTTATCATTTCTACGGCTATTTCCATCGTCGGCTACGGCCTCAAATGGTGGGGGTTCAACCCGGATAACCCGTGGCTCATCTTTATGCCCATACCATTAATGTCTTTTGGCATAGGCGGTTTGTTCACCTTGATGATGAGTATGACGGCGGATGTGTGCGACTTGGACGAATTGGAAAATGGCATGCCTCGAAAGGAAGGAACCTTTGGCGCCATCTATTGGTGGATGGTGAAGCTCGGCCAGGGATTGGCCCTGGTTTTAGGCGGATTGGTGTTAAAAATGATCGGCTTTGACCAAAATCTGGCGCAGCAAACCACGGAAACCTTGACCAACCTGCGTATTGCAGATATCGTCATTCCGGCTTCGACGGCCGCCATAGCCATCTGGATCATGTGGACCTACAGCCTGACCGAAGACCGAGCACGAGAAATCAAAGCAGAACTAGAAGCCCGCCGGGGGAAATTGTAATTGTGTAACTCCTAAAACTGTAAAACATGACTACAGAAATAGTGATCATTATCGTGGGGGCTGTTTTAATGCTAATTGCGGTCGTTGACGGTATAAAAATAAATGGCTCCTCCCTCGGCCTGATGGATATCAAAATGAGGATTCTATTGGGTATCATTGGCCTCATGTTGATCATTTTTGGAGGCTACTCCTACGGAACGACTACGATGCTGAGCCGAATGGAAACCGTGGCGGAAGGCAACAAATTGGAAGTAACGTACCCGGTTCAGAAAGTGCAGGCCATCTCCCCGGTAGAAGGGGACTCCGTCCAATGCCGAATTTTAACCATGGGGGTCTATCCGGATGGCCACGATAAAGACATTTGGGTGCTGCTAAAACCATCCGATGATAAGTACTACCCGCAATCGGACCACACCAACACCTCTTTCAAAAGAAACGGAGAATGGCAGGTCATCACCCGGTTTGGCGGGGACAAAGGGGAGTCCTACGATATTATCGTTTACGAAACCACCCCCGAAGCCTCACAGTTTTTTAGCGCTACCATCCAAAGTTGGAAAGAGGCCTTATCTTATCCCGGCTTGGAATTGGAAGAGCTGCCAGATGGGGCTGCCGAAGTGGACCGGATCACCGTGTCATTAGAAGAAAATTGCCGAGGCGTATTTTAAAACAACTTTTTCAATGAGCAATACACAAGCAGCAAAACATAAAGTGCCGTTCGGGCAAAAAGTCGCCTTTGGGCTGGGCATGCTTGCCAATCAGATGTTCCCGGCCGCGCTGGGGATTTTCATGGTGGTACTGGTTCAGGACTTGGGCTTCCCCGGTTGGATGTGGGGCCTGATCTACTTCCTCCCGCGGGTATTCGACTCCATCACGGACCCCATCATGGGCTTCATATCTGACAATACGCGCTCTGTTTGGGGGCGCCGGCGGCAGTATGTCTTCCTAGGGGCGCTCATCATGGGGGTCACCTTTGTGGTCATGTGGCAACTGTACCGGGAAAACGGCGTGGATTACAACTTCACTTATTTCCTGCTTTGGTCATTCGGGTTTTACCTGGGGCTCACTATCTTCAGTGTGCCCTACGTGGCTATGGGCTACGAGATGAGCGACGATTTCCACGAGCGCACCAATATCATGGCTACCGCGCAGTGGATCGGGCAGTGGGCTTGGGTGATTGCGCCCTGGTTCTGGGTGATCATGTACGACCCCGATTGGTTCCCCAACGCCGATACGGCTACCCGTTCCCTGGCGATTTATGTGGGCATCGCCTGTATGATCCTGGCTATGATGCCGGCGATTTTCATCAAAAGCGAATCGACGGTAGACCGGGACGACTTTGAGCCGCTCAACCTGGGCAATATTGGCGGCAGCCTGATTTCCATTCTCAATGGGTTTAAGGAAGCCTTCAAAATGGTGCCTTTCCGGAAGCTTTGCATTTCGACTTTCCTCATCTTCAACGCCTTCAACACGGTGGCCGCCTTCTCCTTCTTCATCGTGGTGTACTACCTCTTCGACGGGGACTCCGCGGCTGCTGGGGTCTGGCCAACGCTTTTCGGGAGCCTCGGTGCCCTCATTACTACTTTTGCCGTCATTCCCACGGTAGCCTGGATGTCCAAGAAAATGGGCAAAAAGAATGCATTCATGCTCTCACAGGGCATCTCCATCGTCGGGTATATCATGCTCTGGTTCCTGTTCATCCCCGGCAAGCCGTACATGTTCATCATCGCCCTGCCTTTCTTTTCCTTCGGTATCGGCAGCCTGTTCACGCTCATGATGTCGATGACAGCGGATGTGTGCGACTTGGACGAGCTGAATACCGGCAAACGGCGGGAAGGCATCTTCGGCGCTATTTACTGGTGGATGGTCAAATTTGGCTTCGCTATCGCCGGCGGCTTGAGCGGCGTCATCCTGAGTATTGTGAACTTCAGCCCGGAGTCTTACACGGAAGCGTCCATCACCGGCCTGCGCCTTTTCTTTTCGGGCGTCCCCATGCTTGGCACCCTGATTGCTATGCTGGTCATGCGCAATTATGACATCACTGAAGAAAGGGCCAACGAAATACGGGCCGCCATCAACCGCCGGAAAAAAGGCAATGTGGCCTCCTCCGCCTACCTGCCCGGCAAGCTGCTGTCTCTCAAGAAAAACCTGCATTTGAACGGGGCCACCGGCATCAACTTCGACGGGAAGTCCACCGCAGCCATTAGTGCTATGTTCGCCGAAAAGCTCGACGGCAACCTGCATGGGCTTTGCTTTAGCCCCTACGTGGAAGGCCAAGCCGCCGGTGATGTGTTGTCCAAAGAGCAGATCCGGCGGCGTATGGAAATCATCATGCCGCACACGGAATGGATCCGCTCGTTCTCCTGTACCGAAGGCAACGAGCTCATCCCCCGCATTGCGCACGAGAAGGGCTTGAAGACCATGGTCGGTGCCTGGATCAGCGAAGACAAAACGCGCAACGAAGAAGAAATCAAAGCGTTGGTGGCCCTGGCCGAAGAAGGGCTGGTGGACATCGCGGCCATCGGCAATGAAGTGCTGCTGCGCAATGAGCTTTCCGAAGCGGAAATCGTCAACTACCTCAAGCGGGTCAAAGCCCTGCTGCCCCCAGGTATTCCCGTCGGCTACGTCGATGCCTACTACCAATTTCTGGAACGGCCCGCATTGGTGGATGCCTGTGACGTCCTGCCAATCAACTGCTACCCGTTTTGGGAAGGGGCAGATAACAAATATGCTTTGCTGTATTTGCAGCAGATGTACGAGCTGACCCAAGCGGCCGCCAAGGGCAAAAAAGTGATGGTAGCAGAGACCGGCTGGCCCAGCGACGGGGAAGCCGTAGAAAAAGCGCAGCCCTCCTCGGAGAACGCCATGAAGTACTTCATCAACGCGCAGGAATGGGCGAAGGCGAAGGGTATCGACTTGTTCTACTTCTCTTCCTTCGACGAGTCTTGGAAGGTGGTCCACGAAGGCGAGGTCGGTACCCGCTGGGGGCTGTGGGATAAGCACGAGCAACCGAAGTTCGTATCTGAAAACGTAAAATCTAACTAAATATATGTCAATACGGGTAGAACGACTGGACAGCCTAAAGGGCATCGATTACAACAGCAAGAGTGCCGAGGAACTAGGCTTGTTATTCCAGGATGTGCTGGGCAACGGCTTGCATGGGCTGTGCTACAGCGCCTACGACGAGGGCCAGAAGCCGGGCTCCGTCCTTACGAAAACGCAGATTAGAAGGCGCATGGGCATCATCGCGCCCTACATCAAGGCGGTTAGGAGCTTCTCCTGCATCGAGGGCAACGAACTGGTGCCGGAAGTGGCCCGCGAGTTCAAGCTCAAAACCCTAGTGGGGGCTTGGCTCAGCGCCGACAAAGAACTGAACGAGCAGGAGATCGAAGGCTTGATCCGGCAGGCGAAAGCGGGCTATGTAGACATCGCCGCCGTCGGTAACGAAGTCATGTACCGCGAGGAGCTGACGGAAGAAGAGCTGCTGGAGTACATCGCCCGGGTGCGCAAGGCACTGCCTTCTAGTATCCCCGTTGGTTACGTGGATGCGTACTATGAATTCAGCGCGCGGCCCAAAATCACGGAAGCCTGCGACCTCATCCTCGCCAATTGTTACCCCTACTGGGAAGGCTGCCATATCGACTACAGCCTGCTGCACGCCAAGCAGATGTACTACCAGGCACTGCACGCCGGGCAGGGCAAGAAGGTGATCATCACCGAGACCGGCTGGCCGAGCCAGGGTACCGGCTTGGGCGATGCCGAGCCTTCCCACAGCAATGCCTTGCGCTATTTTTTGAATATCCAGCGGTGGACACAGCAGGATAATATCGAGGTGTTCTACTTCTCTTCCTTTGACGAATCCTGGAAAGTGGGCGCGGAAGGCGATGTGGGCGCCTACTGGGGCTTGTGGGATAAAAGTGAAAAGCTGAAATTTTAATATTTGATGAATAACAACAACCGATTACCCTTTCCGTACGGCCGGGCTATTTGCTATTCCGGTTTCCGGGAAGGGCAGCACCCCGGTGGTGAATACCCTACCTATGAGCAGGTGCGGGAAGATTTGCTGATGCTGCAGGGGCACTGGAAATACCTGCGCCTGTACGATTGCGACCCGCACGCGGAGACCGTCCTGCAGGTGATCCGGCAGGAAAAGCTGGACTTCCAGGTCATGCAGGGCGCTTACATCGAAGCAGAGATGAACAACTACGGCTGCCCCTGGGGCGGCGGGGTGTATTCTGAGGAACAACTGGAAGCCAATAAGGCCCAAAACGACGCGCAAATCCAAAAGCTGATCGACTGGGCCAATGCCTATCCAAGTATCATCTGCTCCACCTCCGTCGGCAACGAAGCCTGCGTGGACTGGACGGACCATTACGTACCCGTGGGCAGGGTGATTGCCTTCGCACGCCGCGTCAAAGCCAATACGCAGCAGCCGGTTACCTTTTGTGAAAACTACGTGCCTTGGATGCACAAGCTGCGCCCGCTGGTGCAGGAAATCGACTTCATTTCCATCCACACCTACCCCGTTTGGGAATACAAGCATATCCACGAGTCGTTGGAGTACACCAAAGAGAACTACTATGGGGTAGCAGATTTGTACCCGGATACGCCGGTCGTCATCACCGAAGCGGGCTGGACGACCCGCTCCAACGGGCAGGGTATTGATCCCGGGCACGTCAATGAAAGTCTGCAAAAAACCTACTACGACGATCTGATGGAATGGACCGATAAGGAAGAAATCCTCACTTTCGTCTTTGAAGCCTTTGATGAGCCCTGGAAAGGCTCGCCGGACCCCAAGGAGCCGGAGAAGCACTGGGGGTTATTCAAGATAGACCGCTCTCCAAAATTGGTGGTGCAAAACAGGTAGGCCAGTATCGCGCTCTATGCGGACTAGTGCAGCGGCGGTGCTTAAAAAACTCGCCCTTACGCTAATAAAGGCCCTTCACTTCCACATTCAGCCGGCCGCTGAGGGCCAAATCTACCACCATGCCCTCCGGGGTCAGGAAGGCGTCTTCGATATTGATAGCTTGCAAATCACCGGAGAGGGTAATGCCTTGGGCCACCTCGTAGGACTGTAGCTGCTCTTGGAATTGCCGCTGCATGTCTTTGAGGTTGTAGTCGAGCAGGAAGTCGAAGTTCTCCTCGATTTTGTTTTTGATCGCACTCTTGAACAGCCAGCCGGCGGAGCGGATAAGCTTGCTGCGGGTATCGAGCGTGTATTCCAGGTCTTTGATGTCGATGGTATTTTTGGAAGTATTGTAGACAGGCTTGCCGCTGAGGTAGATGCTGCCGTTGTAGGTGCCGCTGAGCTTGGTGTTGACGATAATCTGGTCGTTCTGGCCGTAGAACTCAAGGTCTTCTACCGTCACCGAGCGTTTGCCGTAGCTGAATTTTTCGCCTACCAATTGCGCTTTGGCCAGGCGCTCGGCCTCCGCGTAAGAGATTTGCGTGTTGAGGTGGAGGGTGAAGTCCGAAGCGTCCACCGGGGCGATGATAAGAGGGGGCAGCGAGCGCACGAATGCCGGCTGCGGCTTTTCGCCGATCTTCACTTTGGGCTTGCTTTCCACGTAGATGGTGCTGCGGATGCGGTTGTTGCGCATTTCCAAAGGGCTCATGCCGATGAACTGCGGATTGACAACCAGCCAAGTGCTGTATTCCTCGGAAATCAAGGAGGGCTCGAACATCTGCTGCCAGGCTTCCTGTACCGTGGCTTGCAAGTCAAACTGCTGCTTGACCATGTCGTCGATGGAGGCCGCGATGGTCGACTTGCTGTTGCGCAGGACCAAATCGGCGATCAAGCCGACGGGCAGGTTGATGCCGGCCAGCTTCAAGCGGGGTTTTTGCACCCAGTCGTAGCCCGTCACTTCCGTTTTGGTGAGAATATCCCAGTCTTGGGCGAGTTCGACCGCCGTTTTGAAATCCAGTGTAATCTGCCCGGTAGCTTCCACCTTGCTGATGCCAAGGTCGTACTGCACCCAAAGGTCGAGCGGTACGCGGTAGGCCAACGCCTCTCCATCCAGCCCCAGCCGCAGTTTATCTTGTTTGACAGCCCGCACGCGCAGGTTGTCGTCTTTGAGGTTGTTGTCTTCGTACAGCGTGCCGCTGAGCTGCCGGTTGAGGGACGTCTCCAGCTCGTCCAATTGAATGTCAATGGGTATGTTGATGATGGAAACGCGTTCCAATTGCCGCTCTTCGTATTCTTCCATAGGGCGTACGGGTTGTGTGGTTTTGCAGCCCGCCAGCGACAGGAGTGCCACGGCCGCAACAGTAAGCAGTCGGTTCATAAAGCATCGTTCGTTTGATGAACCCCTACAGGTTCAAAGGCAAGATAAGGCGAATGTTCGGTGCAGAAAAATCAATCTCTGCCGTCCTTGCGGTCGTAGCGGTTGATGCGGTTGCGCGACTTTAATGGAATGTAGCGGTAGGGCCGGTTTTTCAAATCCTTGATCAGGGAATCGGCGCGGGCGGACAGCTCGCTCAGGTCTTGGTACAGCTGCTCGTCTTTCATCAGCTTGCCGAGGGTGCCTTCGCCCTGCTCCAGGCCGTCTACCAAGCCGGAAATGCCTGCTACGGCCTGATCGGCGGAATCGAGTGTCTGGCCGAGTTTTGCCAAAGCGGCGTTGATGTCCGCCACGGTTTGCTGCAGGTCTGCGGCGACCAAGTCGGCTGATAAGCTGTCCGCATTAGCGAGTATGGAAGTGATTTTGGCGTTGTTGTCTTTGAGGTTGCCCGTAATGGACTCCACATTGGCCAGCGATTGCTCGATGCTGCCGGAGGAGCGGCTCAACATACGGTCCAATTGGCGGGTGGTGGAGTTCAGGTTGGCGAGCGTGGCGTCGAGGTTACGCATGGAGTTGGCAATGGGCGAATCGCTCTCGTCACTCAGCAGGGCATAGTTTAGGGTATCGATGACACGCTGCAGGCCTTTTTGGAGAATGCCGACGTACTCGCCCATCGACTCCTCCCCTACCATGGAGTTGAGCAAGCCGAGGTATTCCCCTTCGAGCGTATCGCCCGGCTGTGCACAGTCTTCGCCCGAACAGGGGTTATCATATTCCAACATCACCGCCTTGCCGCCCATAAAGCCGGTAGCCACGATCACGGCTCGAGTGTCTTTAGGGATAGTCATGCCTGGCTTCAGGTCGAGTACTACTTTCACTGTGCGGTCCACGTCGTTCAGCAGGTCTACACTGGCGACGCTGCCGACTTCTACGCCATTGATAAACACTTGCGTACCTACCTGCATACGGCCTACCTTGGGGTAATACACCTCATAGGTGTTAGACTTTAACAAGACGTTGTTACCCAAAATGAATTTGTACCCCCAGTACGAGACGGCGATAGCGACAACGGCAAGGATTCCGACCTTTACTTCGTTTGACATGATGCTGTGTTAGTTTTAAGCGGGGCAAAGGTATAGCCCTTTGCAGTAAATCGGTAATTTTTGGCTAAATACTATCTGTCAGCGCCCCCTCTTCCCCAGTTCTACCACCTGCAAGTCTTTTATTTCCCCCTTGTTCAGTGAAAAGCGCACTATTGTCTTCATTTTGTGAAAACCGTGGTTGCCCGCCGCGCCGGGGTTGATGTGCAACAGCCCCAGCGTTTTGTCCGGCATCACCTTGAGGATGTGCGAATGGCCGCAGATATAGAGCTTGGGGGGCTGTTCCCGCAGAATAGCCCGCACGCGTTTGTTGTAGCGGCCGGGATAGCCGCCGATGTGGGTCATAAAGACGTCCACGCCTTCTAGCTCGAAGCGCAGGTCCTCCGGGAAGCGGCGGCGCAGGGCCGGCTCGTCTATGTTGCCGTAGACAGCACGGAAAGGGCGGAACTCCGCCAGCCGGTCTGCCACAGCCGGGTCGCCGATGTCGCCCGCGTGCCAGATTTCATCGCATTCCTCAAAGTAGTCGAATACCGATTCCTCCAGATGGCTGTGGGTATCGGAAATCAAGCCGATGCGCTTCATACCGTCAGTACGATTTTGCCAAACTGCTGCCCTTCGTCCATGCGCTGGAAAGCAGCAGGGGCTTCAGATAAAGGGTAGGTACGGTCCACCACCGGCTTCAGTTGGTGCTGGTTGACAAAGGCTATCATCTCGGCGAATTCTTCGTCGCTGCCCATAGAGGTACCGAGTATGCTGATCTGTTTCCAGAAAATAAGCTGTGGGGAAAAGCCGGGCACCTTGCCCTGCGTGCCACCGTAAGTAACGATTCGCGCCCCAAAGCGGCAGATTTTCGGGAAAAGCGCGAAGCCCGGCCCCCCCGCGCTGTCCACCACCACATCAAACCCGCCGGAGGCTTCTCGCAATTGCTTGTGCCAGCCGTCTTCGCGGTAATTGGCGCCGCCCTTTGCCCCCATGGCCACTGCCTGTTCGATTTTCTCCTCGGAACTGGAGGTCACGTACACCTCCGCGCCGGCCGCCAGGGCAAACTGAAACGCAAAGAGCGCCACCCCCCCACCGACCCCGGAGATGAGCACCTTGTCACCGGATTGCAATTGCCCACGGGTAAACACCGCGCGGTAAGCGGTCAGGCCACCGAGCGGCAGTGCTGCTGCTTCTTCCCAGCTCAGGTGTTCCGGCTTGTCGTGCAGGCGGTCACGGCGGACGGCCACCTTTTCGGCCATCGTGCCGTGCTTGGGCATGCCCAGTATGGTATAGTCTTTACGCTGATGGGCCCGCTTGTCGCCCCAGCCGATATTCGGGTTGATCACACAGGCGCGCCCCTCGTGCAGGCCTGCCCCATCGGAGCCGAGGATGCCGGGCGTCTGAATGCCGGGGTACATGCCTTTGGTAATCCATACATCACGGTGGTTGAGCGCGGCGGCTTTGAGGTCGACCACCACCTCCCCCTCAGCAGGTTGCGGGTCGGGGAAGTCGGCATACTCAATAGGCTGCCCTTTTTCTTGCAGTACGATGGCTTTCATGCGGTTTGTCGTTTAGGGGTGTTAACGCTACAACCCTAGCCAAGGTTTTGATGCTCACTCGCCCCCTTTTTTGGTGGTGATGAGAATGACGCCGTTCGCGCCCTGCCGGCCGTAGATAGCGGTCTCGGAAGCCCCTTTCAGCACTTCTACAGAACGGATATCTTCAACGCTCACCGCGCTGGCAGCGTTGGCGTACCCGCGGCCGATAGGCGTACCGTCGACCACAAATAACGGGTAGGTCTGCCCGCGTATGGTCAAGCGCCCATTGACAAAGCTGACGCCGGGCTCCCGCACCAGGATGTCGGCAAGGGTGCGGGGGTTTTCGATATAGGTGGTGTCGCCCGAAGCGGCCGGCGGGCGGCTGTCCGTGCTTTGCTGGCCGGCGGAGCAGGCGGCAAGTAGAATGCTGAGGGCCAAAGCTAGCCACAAAGATGCTGTTTTCATGGTTTTACTGGTTTCTAGTGTTACGTCCGGCGCGGCCGGGATGTTTGCTCACCGGGAACCCTCTGCTTGGCTTGGCTGTTTTTATGATGGATTTCTTTGGCGGCATCCGCAAAGATTTGTTATTTTT
>JAAAOU010000259.1 GCA_009908745.1 Bacteroidota bacterium | reverse complement strand
ACTGACACATCTCACCCCAACCCGCTGAGGAAAGTCATCCATCCCACCTGTGAATAAAGGATACATTTGAAGCACTAATTCAACGAAAAGCAAAGCATCATGAAAGCGATGATCAGAATCTCAGCCCTAACGATGATGGCACTGCTCTTGACGAGCTTTACGAACACTGACCTTCGCTCCCACATGGTGCGCTTCGACCAGGCGTTCCTGCCCACCTTGGAACAGACCCTGCGAGGGGATGTGCACGAGGCCAAACGCGCGGTGTTTTACTTGGAGTTTCAGTGGCGTAAGCTACGGACTCGCATACAGCACCGCTATCCGGAAGAACGACTGGCACTGAGCCGCATTGATGGGTGGCTGGGCGATGCCTACTACGCTATCGATGCCAACTGCCCGGTCACGGCAGCCAATCAACTGGAGCATGTGAAGTATGAGATGATGGTGCTGCGGGACCGTCACGGCATTGACTACTATCTGGACGATCTGTACGACTTCCAGGGTGGGTTGGAATTGGTAGCTGAAGCTGCCGCCGACGAGATGCTGTGCCTGATGGAGTGGTCCGAATTTGTGGCCCTCACCCATGAACTGCGACGCGAGTGGCGCAGCATCCAACGAAAACCTTTCGATGCGGCTCTTTATGAATTTGACGCCGGCCAAGTGCGGCAATTACGACACTATCAGCAGAGTATGGCTAAAGCCCTCGACGCTTTCGCAAAAGCCGTAGACAGCGCTCAGCGCGAGGATGCGGAGCTGGCCAGCCAAAAGCTGGAGCCAGCCTTCGAGCGGGTCTTGCACCTCTTTGGCAACTTTGAAGGTGCACAAACCTACTTTGCTCAACAATAATTTCGAAACCTCCTAAAATCGGCCACTATGAAACCGGAAACCACCATCAGAGATATCATGACCGCCAATTTGGTCACCGTTTCCCCCGACCGATCCGCAAAAGACATACAAGGGTTGTTCCGTGAGAATGAGTTTCACCACATCCCCGTCGTGGACAAAGGGCAACGCCTCGTAGGCATTATCAGCAAAGAAGACATCTTCAAGCTTGCCTATGTGCTGTCCCTGCAAACCACTGGCAAGACCTACTCTGAAAAAGAGTACAACGCCCTGAAAGCAGAAGATATCATGACCCGCTACCCCGTCACGCTCGACCCCGACGATACGGTAGGCTTGGCCGCAGACATCTTCCTCGCCAATAAATTCCACGCCCTGCCGATAGTGGAAGACGATCAGCTCTTGGGCATCGTCACCACGCATGACTTGCTGGGCTACGGTTTCGGCGAGGCTATGGCCGCTAAGACGGAGGAAGCTTACGAAGAGTAAACCACATTCAATAACCACAAGCATCAGCCATGAAAGATACAACCACCACCGTAGGGCAAATCATGAGCACACCGGTTATCACCGTGTCGCCCTCCGATACTATGGACAAAGTACAGGATATTTTTCGCAGCAATAATATCCACCATATTCCAGTCGTGGAAGACGGCAAAGTGGTGGGGATCATCAGCAACGCCGACTACCTGCGCTTGTTGCACGGTTTCACCTTGTTCAAAACCGAAAAAAGTGATCAGTACAACGATGCGATCCTGCGCTCCCTCTTGGCAGGAGAAGTAATGACCCGCCAAGTGGCTACTCTTTCCCCCGAAGATAGCCTGATTATGGCCGTCGGCTTTTTCCGGGAAAACCTTTTCCACGCCCTGCCTGTGCTAAGCGACGGGAAACTAGTGGGTATTGTCACCACTTTTGATTTGTTGACCCACGCTTATTCAACGCCTTACATGGCTGAATAACGCTGGGCCAAAATAATACTACTGCGCAAGCGGCTGGCTTTCCTCCGGGAGAGTCGGCCGCTTGTCGTTTCTACCCTACAAGGCTTAACAAAAAGCTAACAATCAGTTCATAATGGCGCAACATTCTTCTGGTAACTTACCCAAACTATGAAACAGTACCTTGCTATCTTTTGCGCCGCTTTACTCATGGCGGGATGCCAGTTCGCACCGGAAGGCGTGGAGCATATCCTGATCAAAGGGTCGGATACCGAAGTCAACCTGGCTTTGAGCTTGGCAGAGACCTACATGGCCAAAGACGCTATGGTTTCCATAGCAGTTACTGGCGGCGGATCTGGGATGGGCATCGCCGCGCTGATCAATGGCAAAACCGACATCGCCAATTCTTCCCGGTCGATGAAGCCCAAAGAGATAGAGCTTGCCGAAGCGCAGGGCATCGACCCCACACCCATCGTATTCGCTGTGGATGCCTTAGCTTTAGTCGTCCATCCTAAACTTCCTGTAGGTGAGCTGAGCGTAGCGGAAGTAGGGCAAATCTACAGAGGTGAAATTCAAAACTGGCAGGCGGTAGGGGGACCAGATCTCAAGATTACCATCTACGGTCGGCAGAGCAATTCCGGCACTTACGTTTTTTTCCGCGACTCTGTGCTCCAAGCCGATTACGCTTCCACCCTCATGCAGATGAACGGTACGGCCCAAATTGTGGAAGCCCTGCGTACCGACCGCTCGGGTATCGGCTATGTAGGTTTGGGGTATGTGCTGGATAAGCAGCGCAATGCGGTAGAAGGGATTCGCATTCTGAATATTCAACCTCCATCGGACAGTACTGCGCTTTCCCCTATCGATGTGGATAATATTCGCAACGGGGCCTACCCGCTTGTGCGCCCGCTATTCCAGTTTACCGATGGCCCACCGGAGGGTAAATTGCTCGATTTCATCCTGTTCTGCTTGAGTCCGGAGGGGCAGCGGATCGTGGAAAACAGTGGATACTACCCGCTCAGCCCGCGCTATCGCCAATACAATAAACAATGGCTCGATGAGTAAAAACCGCATAAGATATTTTGTAGATAGTTTCGCCCGCGCCGCTTTCGCAACCGCCGCTTTGTTGTCGGTAGCCATTCTGCTTGGCATCTTTATCATGTTGTTATACAACGGTGCGAAAACTTTTGAAGAAGTCCCCCTTTCTGCTTTCTTTTTGAGCACAGAATGGAACCCCTCCGCCTACGGGGAGCCTGCTTTCGGCGTACTTTCCATGGTAGCGAGCACCTTGTTGGTCACCTTGGGGGCTATGATCATCGCGGTTCCTTTAGGGGTAGGCGCAGCGGCTTACTTGTCGGAAGTAGCGAGCGAGGGGGTACGGGAGGTACTGAAGCCCATGATAGAGCTGCTGGCGGCCATCCCATCTGTAGCCGTGGGGTTTATCGGTATCGTGCTGGTAGGGCCTTTTCTGTCGCGCACTTTTGGGCTTAGCAATGGCCTCAATGCGTTGAATGGCTCCATTTTGCTGGCGGTAATGTCGTTGCCGACTATCATTACGGTAGCGGAGGACGCTATTCGGTCTGTACCGCAAAGTTTCAAGGAGGCCTCCTACGCTTTGGGGGGGGACGCTTGGGTCACGCTGGTTCGCATCACCCTGCCTGCTTCCGCATCCGGGATTATCGCGGCGGTAATTTTGGGCATGGGGCGTGCCATTGGGGAGACCATGACTGTACTTATGGCTTGCGGCAACGCCACGGGCTTCCCAGCAGGCTTTTTCTCTCCGGTACGCACTATGACGGCTACCATAGCCATAGAATTGGGAGAGGTGCCTTTCGGTACCACCCATTACTTCAGCCTTTTTGCCGTGGGGGCTTTACTGTTCGTGCTCAGCCTAGGCTTCAATTTGATTGCCGAACGCATTGCGGCGCACTACCGCTACACCATATAATCGCTTTATGAGCATCAAAACACTGCTTCGACAACCCGGCTTTTTGCTGCTGCTCTTATGTACGCTTATCGTGCTGGGTTTTTTGGGGCTTATCATCGCCGATATTTCGTTAAAAGGGGGCGAAGCGCTCAGCTGGCCTTTTGTCAGTGGATACCCCAGAGACGGTATGACAGCTGGGGGGATTTTCCCAGCTATTTTTGGGACTTTTTTTGTGACTGTGGTGACTACCTTATTTGCATTGCCGCTCGGGGTGGCCGCCGCGAT
>JAAAOU010000170.1 GCA_009908745.1 Bacteroidota bacterium | reverse complement strand
GTAAAACCTAAACTCTTGTTCCCTTCTGCCCCCTCCCCCCTCGTAGTTCGCTACATTGCCGGGGTGAACGGAGAGGATAAACAGGCCCGGTGTGCGGTCATAGTCTATTTTGCGCTTGATCAATTCATTATAAGCCGCACCGTAAGGGCTGTGAATGCCTGTAAACGCAAAATTGAGCGCTGAGTATTCGAGCCCCAGCTCCTTTTCTAACGCGTCAGGAGAAATCCCCTGATTCGCCCGGCTCGCACCAAGAATAAGCGTGGAGGAAGCGTAGGTCGATTTCCAGTAAAACGCGTCGTTTTCCGTGATCAGCTTGTGCAGATACATATAGTAGGGAATGCCCCCAACCGCGATGAGGAGCAACAATTTAAGCAGAAGCTGCAAGTACTTTGGCATAGTCTAAAATTCAAAGTAAATAAATTGCCGCTGCGGCGGAATGCCCAGGTACAGGATGGCGCAGAAAATCAACAGGTACAACCCCCACCGCAAACCGGCCGGCTGATCCGACAGCCATTCGTCTATTCGGCGCGGGCCGGCCCACAAATGTACGCCATCCATCGCGGCAATCAGCATAAAGCCGCTGAGGAACTCAATGGGGTTGCTCACCAATAAACTCTGATGCAGCTGAATGGGTTTAATCGTAAAGCTGTTCCCAATCAGCATAGTGGCCTCCACCATATCGCGCGCCCGGAAGAAAATCACGGACAGCAAGGCAAGCGGAAAACAAACGGCAAAGCCCAGCAAGGGGCGCCAGTTCGAGTCTTTGCCTATCCCCCACTTCGCGTATAGGCGGTCCCGCGGGCGCTGCCACAGCATTTCTACGGCTATGAACAAGCCGTTCAAGCCGCCCCAGAACAAAAACGTCCACTCCGCCCCGTGCCACAAGCCATTGAGCAGGAATGTCATCACCGTCGTAACCAGCAGCCACCGTTGGCCACGCTGTATGCGGGAAAGGGGGAAATACACATAATCCCGGAACCAGGAAGTCAGCGTAATGTGCCAGCCCCGCCAGAATTTCTGGAAAGAGGTCACCACGTAAACCCGGTGCTCAAAGTTCTTGGACAGGCGCACGCCCAGCACCCGCGCGCTGCCGATCGCAATATCGGTATAAGCCGAAAAGTCGCAGTAGATCTGAAACAAGAAAAAGAAAGCAGCAATCCACACCACGATGCCTTCATAAGCCGCCGGGCTGCCAAACACCTCATCCACGTACAGCGCCAAGCGGTCGGCGATCACCAGCTTCTTGAATATCCCCCAGCCGATCAGCTGCAGGCCCGCCCGCACCCGCCGGTAGTCAAACGAATAGTCGAAATGGAATTGCTTGAGCAAATGCCGGGAGCGCTCAATCGGCCCGGCCACCAGCTGTGGGAAAAAGGAAACATACAAAGCGTATTTGCCTAGGTGGCGTTCCGCTTTTGTATACCCTTTGTAGACGTCTATCGTGTACGCCATGGTCTGAAAAGTGTAGAAAGAAATCCCCACCGGCAGCAGCACGTCCAGATAGACGCTGTAATTTGCCCCCGGCACCATCCACTGCATCAACTGACTGGCCTGCTCGCTGAAGAAGTTGAAGTATTTGAAGGTGAAAAGCAGCCCCAGGTTAGCTACTACACTGAACCACATATACGGGCGGCGGCTCGATCGCTCCGAATGCCGTTCCATCTGCAGCGCCGCCCAGTAATCGATCAACGTAGACCCAATAATGAGCACGATGTAGTAGGGGTTCCAGTTCATGTAGAAGAAGTAGCTGGCCAGCAGCAGCCACCCCCAGCGCATGCGGCGGGGGGTCAGGAAATACACCACCGCCACAATAGGCAGGAACAGATAGTATTCTATGGAGGTAAACAGCATTAGCCTTGCCCCTCTTGGTACCGCTCGTATAGGAAGTTAGCGAGCTCTTCGATGGAGCCCAAAGCCCACATCGTGTCCGGCGTCAGTTTTAAGCCTAGCCATTCGGAGAGTTCATCCGACAAAAAGATGGCTTCTATGGACTCCAGCGGGAAGTCCTGCACCGCCGCCTGCGGACTGACCTCTTCCAGCGGCAGCTTGGCTTTTTCCGCTATTTTCTGTCGGATCACCGCTGTAATGCTCGCCACGGTTATTTCTTCCGCTGTATCCTTGCCGGATGCTGGTGCGGCAGCTGGGGCTTCGGCTACCCATTCGTGCAACACGCGCAACTCGCCTTGCAGCCAGGCTTCCCGAGTGGCTTGGCGCTGCACTTTGCCGCTGGAGGTCTTGGGCAGGCTCATCGGCCGGATAAGCACAATCTGGTGGGGGGCAATTTCAAATACCTCCGACAATTGCTGGCGGATCGCTTGTATGGTTTCCTCCGGGTCCGCCGCCCGCCATTCGGTCCGCTTTACTTCTTGCACAACAATCAGTTGTTCCTGCGCACCTGCCTCATGGGCAAATGCTGCGCAGGCATTCTGCTCCAGCGCGCCGTGGGCATTCTCCACCACCCTTTCGATATCTTGTGGGTAATAATTGGCACCCCGGATGATGATCATGTCCTTGATCCGGCCGGTGACGTAGAGCTGCCCTTCTTGTACAAACCCCAGGTCACCGGTGCGCATGTAGCGTTTGCCCGACTGCCCGGCTAGCTCGTTGCCAAAGGTATGGGCGGTTGCCGCTTCGTTGTCCCAATAGCCTTGGGCTACAAATCCAGCGTGGTGCACCCAAATCTCGCCTTCTTTCCCCTCGGGTAGCGCTTCCAGAGCATTAGGGTCTACAATCTGCACATCGGCGTCGCGTACGATATGCCCGCAGCCCACCCAATACTGCTCCGGCGATTGCACTTCGGGCGGGTTGCCATCCACAGTGCGGGCACCGGCTGTCCCTGCCTTGGGTACAATCTGTACTTGCTCTTCCGCACTCAGCGTACTGACCCCCAGCGTGGCTTCCGCCAAACCGTAGCCCGGGCAGAAAGCAGCAAAGTCAAAGCCATACGGGCTGAATTTTTCGTGGAATGCCAGCAGCGTGGACAAGCGTACCGGTTCTGACCCATTCGTTATGCTCTTTAGGCAACTAAGGTCGAGGCCTGCCATATCTTGGCCAGCAATTTTCTCACAGCACAAATCAAAGGCAAAATTGGGACCCACCGAATACTGCGCGCCATACTTGCTGATGGCCTGCAGCCACCGAGCCGGCTGCTGTACAAAGTGGACCGGAGACATAAAATAACAGGTACCGCCCCCTATCGTAAGCGCGGTCATCATACTCAGCAACCCCATGTCGTGGTACATAGGGATCCAAGTCACCATGGTATCCACTTGATAAGGCTGGTAGGTTTCTCTCAAGCCTTTGACGTTCTCTACTAGATTGCGATGCGTGATGATGACCCCTTTAGGCGCGCCCGTCGAACCGGAGGTATACTGCAGGTAGGCGATACCATCCAGCGGCACCCGCCAAGCTTGCCATTCTTTGCCCGCTTCTACCTCGTCTTCAAACGTTAAGAGCCGGTAATCCGAAAAATCCTGCCTGAGACGCTGAATGTGCGCAGTACCATCCCGGTCGGACATAATATACCGGGAGCCGCAATTGTCCATAATGTCCAGCAAACGCTTCAAGTTGCGGTTGTTACGGGGTGGGTAAGCGGGCACGGCAATAGCCCCGGCGTAGAAACAACCAAACAGGGCGACCAAATACTCAATGCCCTGCGGAAAGAGCAGCAATACGCGCTCTCCTTTCAAGCCTTCCTCCTGCAGGGATGCGGCCAGCGCTTTCGCCTTGGATTCGAAAGCACGGTAGGTCAGCGGTTGCTCGTCCTGCTCCCCATCTGCCAAGTAGCAGAAGGGTACGCCTTCCGGTTCCGTTGCGGCACGCTGGTCCAGTATGGCCAGTAAGCTCTCTTCGTGTTGCATGGGTGCGTCCTTTTGTGACGCAAGAATACGAAGAAATTTGGAAGTGGGAATTCGGAAATGGGAATTCGGAAGTGGGAATTCGGAAAATACTTCCGCCCTCCGACTTCCGCCTTCCGACTTCAAAACTCCGCC
>JAAAOU010000015.1 GCA_009908745.1 Bacteroidota bacterium | reverse complement strand
CACATCTGCCCCGTGCCGCAGCCCAAACCGGATGTGGGCGTCGTGCAGGTAGTTGGGCGTACAGACGCTGAGGTAGTCGATGTTTGTCCCTTTGCGCTTGAGCTTTTCCAAGTGCCGGTCGAAGCGCTCGTACTCCACAAAAAAGGCGGCCTGCGGGAAGTAGGAATCGATGATGCCTACGGAGTCGGTTTTGTCCATTGCGGCCAGCAGGGTATTGCCGGTGGCTTTGATGGCTTGGAGGTGGCGTGGGGCTACGTAGCCGGCGGCGCCGATTAGGGTGAAGGTTTGGGGCACGGGTTTAGGCTAAGGTTACCAAAAAATTTCGTCCAACTCAAGCTCCAACCCAGGCAATAGGGCTGAGATAACGGTTTCTCCCGGCACATAAGGCTTACTGCCTGTATATTTACCATCCCTCAAAGTATATACGATTATACTTTCATCCACAGGCTCCACTATCCAGTATTCCTGAACTTGGTGTTCTTCGTAAAGTTCGAACTTTTCTTTTCGTTCCTTTCGGGAATTGCCCGGAGAAAGCACTTCTATGATGAGGTCTGGAGCACCGTTGCAGCCTTGCTCATCGAGTTTCGAGGTATCACAGACGATACACAAGTCGGGTTGGACAACCGTGTCGGCGTTGAGCCTTACGTCGAATGGGGCGCTGTACAAGTGGCAAGATTGCCCTTTGAGAAAATTGCCAATCTGCAGAAACAGCTGCCCGCTTACTTCTTGGTGCCGCCGAGACGGGGCTGGCGCCATGCGGGCGATATAACCACGTAGAAGCTCTACCCGTTCTTGGAATTGCCAAGACAGATAGTCTTTATAGGAATAAGTCTTTTTAGCATCTAGTTGGTTAATATCTGTAATCATAGGATCAAATTGCTTCATTCAACAACTTATGAAACAATGATTTGTAAGCCTAAGTTCTACGGTTTTGGTTCGTCTTGCTCATACGCTGAAACGCTGCCGTTTTCGAGCTGATGTTGGATACTGCTACTTGGAGCTAGGTTAAGGTCGAGGTTGAGGTCGAGGCAAAGCTAACGTGTACGCTTGGGGGGAACAGCGAGCTGTTCCTGGCAAATTTATCAATTGGGAGTATGGATAGTACTCTTGAGAATGAAAAGCAAGTTTGCGATACCGATTGCAGCAGAAAGCCAGCTTGCTGGCGCGGTTGGCGAACACGTCGTGTATGCCTTTCCTGTCCGACGTAGCTTGCAAAGCGGAGTCGGGGACATTAGCCTTAGCCTTGCTGGGAGTATGTATGGTGTTTGTGTCCTATGGTGTTATGATGTAGGGGGTAGATAAATTTAACCTTTTGCTTTCTGCTTTTTAGCCTTGGTTTGGTGTTAGGAGGCTTATGTTTTCTATCCTCGAGAAATCTTTAACGTTGATGGTAGCCAAAGGTAAATTAGTGCTTCTTCTTTTCCAGATAGAGTTCATAATCTTCATTAGCCATTACCGGACCGTTGAGCAGTTTGTTTTGAAGCGGGGTATATTTAGTCTCTTCGCCTTGTGGCGCTAGTGTAGCTTGCTCTTTTTGTCTTACGGATTCAAGCGTAGACTGCATAAGCAACTCAGCGAGTTCGAGTTTTTCTCTCCAGCCGAGCTGGCTTAGGTAGGTATGGTATAGTTGATTGATATTCATGATATCGTTTTACCTTATAGTAACGCTTGGTGGTTTGAGGTGGTTCCGATGTTACAGCTTTTCTACTTCCTGCTCTTTCAAGTCTTGCTCAATTTCCGCCTGATGGCCTTGGTAGTAACGCAGGGCATTGGTGATGTCTTCAGCTGACAAGCTAGGGAAGTCATGTAGTATATCTAAGTCACTGGCACCAGTGTTTTTGGCTTCTACGATTATCCAAACGGGGATTCTAGTGTCTCGGATACGGGCGCGACCGCCACATACGCCGGGGGTATGCCGAATGCCCAACTCAGTTACGTTCATCATCTCCATGATTTGGGCGAGGATTTGCGCACGTTCTTGGGGCGTTAAATCACTGATGAGTGTACTGACTTGTTCTAGCTTCGACATGGTATACGGTTTTGGCTCTTTAATTTAACTGGGGCTGAAAGGAATTAGTTCCGGATACTATGACTATGAGGTTTAAGACTGTCTTAACCCGCTAAACTCCCTTGAAAAACCGTTAGCCAGAACCATAAATCACTGATTTTCACGGGTAAATCACCTCCAAACAAGCACTAAGCTTCCGCATAGCCCGTAAACTTACGGAGTTCAGGAGGGTGAAAACCGAGTACTATATCCGTTGCAGGGATTCCTTTCTTTAGAAGTTCATCTGTAAAAGGCTGACCGTATTGCCTCATTTCTTCACCCAAACGGATGCCCCTCCAAAGGCAAGCTAGCCAGCGGGTGGTAATCCCCTTTCAGCCCCACCGGTTGTTGATGGCGGATATCGTAAAGTATCTCGATGGCAATCCTTGTTTTAGATAGGAGGGCTCCGTATCCAGAACTTGCCCCCTAATTTCCAAACAACCACTTTTCGATTTCCTTCTGAAAGTGCTTGGCGATGTCTGCTTTAGTCACTTTGTAATTGGGTTGGAGATGACTGATATTGTCATCTTCCACGTCATCCGTATAAACCATTGCCATTTGGAACAGCCTTTTGTTCATGCCGGGCATGTTCTTTTCTATTATAGCATACATGTCAGCAACACGGTAGCCTGCAAGGTTTAAAGCGTAGAGGTCATAATAGTCTCTAAACTTTGCTCTGAGGAATAGCGTGTTGACTTTCATGGCTACTAGCAAGTCAAGCTGGGCAACGTGTAGGTACTTGTAGAGTAAAGTATGTTTTTTAAGCGCCTCCCAGTCATTGGCAAAGAACGTTACGTTCACGCCATCAATAATCAGGTCTAACTGCTTATCGGTTTCTTGTTGAATGGAATAAGTGCTATGCTTACTGTTTAATGTCTTTAAAATCAGCGATTTGTCCAGCTGTTTTTCCCAAGTGAAGAGGTCGATGTCTTCGCTCAATCTATGGTGTAGATACAAACTAAGCCCCGAGCCTCCGACAAAAGTAAATTGTTGGAGCCAGTCAAATTCCGCAATCTCAAGGAGTACCTGCTTCGTTTTCGGAAGCAAGTAGTTCAAGTCTTCTAAGCCTGGGGTATTCAACGATTCTTTGTTCTAGGAAAGTACGGATATCCGGTATTCGAAAGAAGAACAAGCCGAGATAAACATTAAGCTTATGATAACGTCTATGGGGTACTATTTTTTGCTCCCAAACTTGTCTTATATCTTCTTTGTCAAAGCTCTCGAAGAGTAAAAATAAGCCTTCTACATCGCTGTAAAGCAGTGCATGCTCAATCAGTATGCTATCCGGCAGTTTTTCCACTTGCTGGGTATCGTAAGACCATAGGTGGTTATGCTGGATTAAGTATGCTGTAATCTTTTGCTTTGACATAATTACATAACCCATTTGGGATCAGAATCGTTCCTCATGGCATTACCCAAACGGATGCCCCTCCAACGGCAATTTAGCCAGCGGGTGGTAATCCCCTTTCAGCCCCACCGGTTGTTGGTGGCGGATGTCGTGCACGATGCTGATGGCGGTTTTGGCTTCTGACAGCGGGAAGCCCTGCCCGTCGAGTATGGCTTGGTAGCTTTTGGTGTGCAGGTCCTCAAAGCCGCCGCTGAACTCGAACTGCTCCCCTCCGATCTCGATGGAGCGGTAGGTACGCTTGCCGGCTTGCTGCACTTCCTCCGGCAGGGTATTGGCGTTGATGCTGAGGAACCAGCGTACGCGGGCACGCTCGAATTCCAAGTAGCCGGCGGCGCGGTCGTGCGTATGGATATGCACGGTATTCTCACGCACCTCGCCGAAGATCCACTGCAGCATATCGTAGAAGTGGACCCCGATATTGGTGGCGATCCCCCCGGATTTGGCCAGGTCGCCTTTCCAGCTGGCGTAGTACCAATGGCCGCGGGAAGTGATATAGGTGAGGTCCAAGTCGTATTTTTTGTCTTTGGGGCTATTTTGCACAC
>JAAAOU010000133.1 GCA_009908745.1 Bacteroidota bacterium | reverse complement strand
GGCCAGGATACTGCTTTTTGTACGGGGGATACCGTAGTGTTGCAGGCCCCCGCGGGATTTGAGGCTTATCTCTGGCAGGATAGTGTGATGCAAACTAATTTGACAGCCACAGCAGGAGGCAGCTACAGCCTGATCGTCACCAACGCGGCGGGCTGCCAGGACACTGCCGTGTACACCCTCACCGAGAATAGCTTGTCGGTTTTGGATATCAGTGGTGAAGCGGCTATTTGCGAGGGGGAGCAGTCTGAACTCACCGCTAGCTCCGGTTATCCGGACTATGCCTGGAATACCGGCGCAACCACCCCGGGTATATCAGTGGACAGCAGCGGCAGCTATGGGGTGACGGTGACCGACGAAAACGGCTGCCAGAATACCGACAGCTTAGCCCTGCAAGTCACGCCACTGCCTGATGCGAGTATCGATGGCATACTGAGCTTTTGCGACGGGGGCAGCACCCTGTTACGTGCACAGGACGGTTTGTCTTATGAATGGTCTACCGGCAGCATAGCCCAAGAAATCTTTGTCGATCAGCCCGGCACCTATACCCTGACCGTAGAAAATGCCGCCGGGTGCCTGGGCACCGATAGCGTTGCTGTAGAGGAAGTAGAGGAATTGTTGCCGCAAATAGAAGGGCCGGAAGTGTTCTGCGAGGGCCAAAGCATACAAATCGAAGGCGAGGCTGGATACGTCAGCTATGAATGGTCGACGGGAGCGGCTACAGCGGCTATCACGGTAGACAGTGCAGGCGCATACACGCTTTCCGTGACCGATGCCAACGGCTGCACCGGCAGCACAGAGGTGCAAATTATGGAAAACCCGCTTCCGGAGCTTCAAATCGATGCCGTTGAAGGCTTTTGCGCGGGGGAGGAAGCCTTGCTTTCGGCTACCTCGGGCTATGCCAGTTACGATTGGAGTACCACAGGCAACAGCGGCCCGGAGCTTACCGTAAGCGAAGCCGGGGACTACAGCCTGACCGTCACGGATGCCAATGGTTGCCAAAACGAAGCTAGCGTTTCCCTAGCGGCCTACCCGCTGCCTCAACCGCAGATCGAAGGGGCACTGCAATTTTGCCCGGAAGACAGCAGCACCCTACGCTTGGACGAAAGCTACGAAAGTTACAGCTGGTCCAACGGCAGCATAGACGCGGGCATCACCATTGGCACAGCCGGCCTATTTGCGGTAAGCGTGACAGACGCTAATGGTTGCGTGGCAGCGGATACGGTGAATGCGCAAGTCTGGGCCAGCCCGCAGCCGGACATTGCCGGTGAGCTAGCCTTTTGCGAAGGAGAAAGCACCGTATTGGAAAGCAGTACCGCTTTTGCGTCTTACAGTTGGTCGACCGGTGGGGATATGGCCAGTGAAACGGTGAGCGACGCTGGCAATGTCGCTTTGACGGTAGTCGATTCTAATGGCTGCACCGCTACTGAGACTATAACGGTAACCTCCCTACCGTTGCCACAGGTGGCTGTGAGCGGCCCCGATACCTATTGTGCGGGAGACAGTGTGCTGCTTACCGCTACCACAGGATTCGACGATTATCTTTGGAATACGCAGGACAGTACTTCAGAATTAGAGCTGTCGGCCCCCGGCACTTACAGCTTGACGGTGACCGATACTGCTGGCTGTCAAAACACGGCCGTTTTCGAGCTGGAAGAAATTCCCTTGCCGGCCCCGGCCATCCTAGGGGAAGCTCAATTCTGCCCCGGTGATGCGACCACGCTTACCGCCGATCAAAACTACGTCACTTATCAATGGTCGGATGGAAGCAATACGCCTTCCGTCACCACGGCCGCACAGGATACCTTCTCGCTTACCGTGACAGATGAGTGGGGGTGCGCAGGCAGTACCTCAATCGCTTTGTCGGCTTACGCTACGAACGCTCCTCAGATTGACGCCCCTGCGGCTTTTTGCCCAGGGTCTGATGCGCTCTTAGCAGCCGAGCCTGGTTTTGCCAGCTACCTGTGGAGCACGAACGCGGTACAGCCTTCTATTACCGTAGAAAACCCGGGGGTATACCGCCTGAGCGTAACCGACGCTAATGGCTGTGAAACAATAGATTCGGTATCCGTGGGGCAATTCGAGGTAGAAGCCCCGCAAATCAGCGGGCCGGCCGGTTTTTGCGCGGGTAGCCAAGCCAATCTGCAAGCCAGCGTCGGCTACGAATCCTACAATTGGTCCAATGGCCAGAGCGGGACCAGCATTACCATAGATACGGGGGGCATTTTCCGCGTAAGCGTAACCGATGCGAACGGCTGCCCGTCACAGGCTAGTTTCCAACTGCAGCAGCACAGCTTGCCCGACTTGACCATCGGCGGTTCTTCGAGCTTTTGCCCTGGCGGTTTTACCAGTTTGAATGCAGGGGGGACTTATGTGGCCTATGAATGGTCGGACGGCAGCAGTGCGCCAAGCATACAAGTGGATGAAGAAGGTATATACGGTTTGACAGTTACCGACGAAAACGGCTGTACGAATAGTAGCAGTGTCTCCGTTGTCGAGCAGAATGAGCTCACGCCCGTCATTGCGGGGCAAGCAGCGTTTTGCCCGGGGGCCAGCACAACGCTCAGCGCGGGGGGTGGATTTGCGCATTACCAATGGTCGGACGGTACCGAAGAAGAGACGCTCACGGTGAATACGGCGGGGACCTATAGTTTAACCGTAGAGGATGCTTCTGGTTGCAGCGGCACAGCGGAAGTGGACGTGCAAGCATACCCCATGCCAGAGGTTGGTATTGAGGGGCCGACTGGTTTCTGCCTCGGCGAATCGATTGCCCTAACCGCTCAGGGCGACAACATTAGCAGTTACGAGTGGTCAAACGGCGGGTTTGAAGCCCAGCAGCCAATCAGTACGGCTGGTGAGCACACCGTGGTGGTTACGGATATCAATGGGTGCGTGGACTCCGCCACCGTGACGATAGCCGCCTACCCATTGCCAGAAATTGCCATTGATGGCCAAGACTACTTCTGCGAAGGCAGCAGTGCGAGCTTGTCTGTGCCTGACGGCTTCGTAACCTACGATTGGAATAACGGCGCTTCGACGCCAGTTGTGACCGCTATGCAGCCGGGGACTTACGCCGTAGCGGTGACCGACGAGAACGGCTGTGTGGGAGAGGCTGCACTGACTGTGGAGGAAATTCAACTCCCCATTGCCGACGCTGGACTGGACGCTATAATCACCTGTACGGATAACACAGTAGCCTTAGGCGGCCCGGCGACTTCACTGGGCAATCAGCTGGAATACTTGTGGCAAGGCCCTGCGGTTGCAACAGGGCAGGCTAATAGCCCGAATCCCGAAGTGAGCGCCCCCGGCACCTATACCTTTACGGTGACAGATACGCTCTACGGCTGTATAAGCCAGCCCGATTTGGTGGTTGTGGAAGCAGATACTACACTGCCGGAGGTCGTCGTGGAAGTCAACGATACACTGGATTGCGAAACGTCTACCGTCAAGCTGGACGGCAGTGGCTCTGATTCCGGGCCGGAAATGCTGTACGCCTGGTACGACAGCGGCCAATCGCTGATTGCGGAAAATACAGTAACGCTGGAGGTGCAAGACAGTGGCACGTACTTCCTGGAAGTCGTCAACGAAAGCAGTGGCTGCCGGCAAATGGATGATGCTTTTGTGGCGGAGAACACCGTGCTTCCAGGCGCAGAAGCAGGCGAACCGCGGCGGCTGGACTGCGCGCAAACGAGTGTGAGCTTGGAAGGAGCGCCCTTGGCCGCATTTGATAACTTGCAAATGGAATGGACGGATACGGCTGGGCAAACCCTTAGCAACGGCAGCACGCTTACGGTGAGCGAAGCGGGTATTTTCTACTTCCATGTGCTCAACTTAGCCAATGGCTGCACATCGGCGGATGCTGTATCGGTTACAGAAAATGTTGTTTATCCGGTGGCGGATGCTGGCTCTGCCCAGTCTATCGATTGCCTAAACCCCGAGGTCACCTTGGATGGCTCAGCTTCTTCTCAGGGCAACGGGTATAGCGTAGCTTGGGCTTACCAAGATACGGCCAATGTAGTAAACGAAGGCAGTTACGCTTACACGGCTATGGAAGCTGGGGATTACTATATCATCATCACGAATCTAGACAATCATTGTGTAAGCACAGCCTCGGTAGAAGTGGTGGAGGAAAATGCAGCACCTTCGTCTTTACAGTACGAAGCCAATGGCCCTACTTGCTTTGGCGATATGGATGGCAGCATCTCGCTCAGTGGGGTAGAAGGAGGGACGCCGCCTTACCTGTACAGTTTTGACGGGTCGGCATTTACGGAGCAAACCCAGTTTAGCAACCTGCCGGCAGGCGTATACCCGCTAATCGTGCAAGACATGATCGGCTGTGAACACGAGATAGCCATCGAACTGGAGGAGGGCAATGACCTCTGGGTGGATGCCGGCCCCGACGTGGAGGCGAAGCTTGGCGAGGTCGTTTCTTTATCTGCTGAGGTCAGCATCCCCGATTCCGCTATAGCGAGCCTGGCCTGGGCGGGGCTGGACAGCTTGTCTTGCTATGATTGCCTGGCGCCGGCGCTGCAACCCTCCGCTACGGCTTTATACACGATTTCGGTGGTGGATGAGAATGGCTGTACAGCCTCTGACGAGCTGCGGGTCTTCCTCAACAAGGAACGGGGTATCTACATGCCCAGTGCTTTTTCGCCCAATGGGGATGACAATAACGACCGTCTGTTCATACAGGGCGGGCAGGAAGTGGCGAAAGTCCGCTTTTTTGAAGTGTACTCCCGTTGGGGGGAAGCGGTATTCTTTGTTTCCAACGCGCCACCCAATGACCCGGCTTACGGCTGGGACGGCAGCCTCAAGGGCGAGCGGATGAACAGCGGGGTGTTCGCTTGGCAGGCCGAGGTGGAGTTTGTGGATGGGGAGACGGTGCTTTTTAAAGGGGAGGTGCTGTTGTTGAGGTGATTGGAAGTGGGAATGGGGTATTGGAAGTCGGAGATTGGAAGTCGGAAGTTGGAAGTCGGAAATCGGAAATCGGAAGTCGGAAATCGGAAGCTTGCCCTGAAGGCGAAACGACTACAAGGAGTGAAGTCCTTCAGGGTTGGAAGTGGGAAATCCCGATTTCCGACCTCCCAATTTCTTACATTTTCATTGGTACTTCCATCAGCAGCACTTTGGCGTTGCTGTCCGCTTTAATCTGGATGTGCTGGGTATCCCAAAGCCCGTAGCCGTCGCGGCGGTTTAGCGATTGGCCTTCGATAGTGACATCCCCATCGAGTAGGAAAGCATATACGCCATTGTTAGTGGCATCTTTTAGTGCATAATCTACGGTTTTGCCAGCGTCTAGCTGGGCCATGTGGAACCAAGCGTTTTGATGTATCCACACGCCCTCATCCTCGGCGCTTGGAGAAAGGACTTGCTGAAGTTGGTTGTGCATTTTGCCCCTTTCTAAGGTGATTTGGTCGTAGCGGGGCTGCACATCCTTGCGGTTCGGGAAGAGCCAGATTTGAAGGAATTTTACCTCTTTGTCCTTATTGCGATTATATTCGCTATGATAGACACCAGTGCCTGCGCTCATCACCTGTACATCGCCTTCTTTGATGACAGCGGTGTTGCCCATGCTGTCTTTGTGCTCCAGGTCGCCTTGCAATGGGATGGAAATAATCTCCATATTGTCGTGCGGATGGGTGCCAAAGCCCCTGCCAGGTGCGACGGTATCATCATTCAGCACGCGCAGCACGCCGAAGTGCATGCGGTCTGAATTGTAATAATTGGCAAAGCTGAAGCTGTGGTTGGTGTCGAGCCAGCCGTGGTTGGCGTGGCCGCGGGTGTTGGCTTTATGCAATACGCTTTTCATGGTCTTGACTTCTTGGTTTGGCTGTCATAGTCCGGCAATGATCTGCTCTACTTCCTCAATAGTCAAGTCTGTTATAGCTGCCATAATGCCGTAATTGGCTTTGTCCCTCAAGATACGCTTGATGGCCCAATCAAACCGGATATGTCGTTTGCGGCCGCTCATCAATCTTTTTTGCTGGCCTTAGGCGCTTTGGTCGCCACATTTTCCGTCTCTTTTTTGACGCGGATGGGGCCTTCGTGCTCCAGCACCACCATGCCGAGTGGCGGCAAGGCGATTTCCGCGGAATAGGGCCGGCCGTGGTAGGTATGCTGCTCCGCTTTGACCGCCCCCTTGTTCAGGTGCTCGCCGGTGCCGCCGTAAGGCTTGGAGTCGCTGTTGAGCACCTCTTTCCAAACCCCGGAATTGGGCAAGCCGATGCGGTAGGCAGAGCGGGGTACGGGGGTGAAATTGCAAATCACCGCCAGCGGCCGTTCCTTTTCCTTGTCGTACCGCAGGTAAGAAATGGTGCTGTTGGCGTTGTCGTTGTGGTCGATCCACTGGAAGCCTTCCGGGCTGAATTGCTTTTCGTGCAGCGAAGGCGTTGTCCGGTAGTAGGCATTCAGGGTTTTGATCCACTCTTGCATGCCTTTGTGGTACTTAAACTCGGTCAGCCACCACTCCAGGCCTTTTTCGATATTCCATTCGCTGGTTTGGGCAAATTCGTCTCCCATAAACAGCAGCTGCGTGCCGGGGTGCGTAAACATGTAACCGTACATTAGCCGCAGATTGGCAAAACGCTGCCATTCGTCGCCGGGCATGCGGCCCATAATAGAACCTTTGCCGTGTACCACCTCGTCGTGCGAGAGCGGCAGCATAAAGTTTTCGCTAAAAGCGTAGACTAAGCTGAAAGTGATTTCCCCGTGGTGGTACTGCCGGTGGATGGGGTCATGCTGGAAATAGCTGAGCGTATCGTGCATCCAGCCCATCATCCACTTTTGGCCAAAGCCCAGGCCGCCTTCGAAGGTGGGGCGGGACACCCCCGGCCAGGCGGTAGACTCCTCGGCTATGGTAATGGCGCCTGGGAAGTCCTTGTAGACGTGCTCGTTGAATTCCTTGAGGAAGGTGATGGCTTCCAGGTTTTCATTGCCGCCGTGCTCGTTGGGGATCCACTCGCCCTCTTCGCGCGAGTAGTCGAGGTAGAGCATGGAAGCCACCGCATCCACCCGCAGGCCGTCAATGTGGTATTTGTCTAGCCAGAATAGTGCATTGGAGATTAGGAAAGCCTTCACCTCATGCCGCCCGTAGTTGAAAATAGCGCTCTTCCAATCCGGGTGGAAACCCTTGCGCGGGTCGGCGTGGTCGTAGAGGTGGGTGCCGTCAAAGTCTGCTAAGCCATGCGCGTCCGTCGGGAAGTGGGAGGGGACCCAGTCTAGGATGACGCCAATGCCCGCCCTGTGGAAAGCATCCACCAAGTGCATAAATTCCTGCGGGTTGCCATAGCGGCTCGTAGGGGCAAAGTAGCCCGTGATTTGGTAGCCCCAGCTGGGGAAATAGGGGTGCTCCATAACCGGCAGGAACTCCACGTGGGTGAAGCCCATTTCCTTGATGTATTCCACCATGTCCTTTGCCATTTCCTTGTAGCTCAGGCTACGCAGGCCGCCGTGCGTTTTCTTCCAAGTGCCCATGTGTACCTCGTAGACGGAATACGGCTGGTCCAGGCCCGCTTTTTTGTCGCGGGTAGCCATCCAGTCCTTGTCCTCCCATTCGTAATCGCTGATGTCCCAGACGATGGAGGCTGTGTTGGGCGGGATTTCCCAGTACAAGGCGAAGGGGTCGCCCTTTTCCAGATGCCGGCCGTCGCGGGCGTGGATGTGGTATTTGTACAGCTCGCCTTTGCCCATACCGGGCACGAAGCCTTCCCAGATGCCGGAGCCGTCCCAACGGGCCGTAAGCGGGTGGCTGTCGCGGTTCCAGTAGTTGAAGTTGCCGATGACGGAAACCGCTTGGGCATTGGGGGCCCACACAGCAAAGTAGGTGCCTTGCTGCCCGTCTACTTCTATGGGGTGGCTGCCCAGCTTTTCGTACAAGCGGTAGTGCTTGCCTTCGCGGAAGAGGTGGATGTCTAGATCGGTGAGTAGAGAATGGGAAAGGACGTTGGCCATGTAGGTCTTTTTTTAGGTTTTCGTTCGTATGCCAAAATAGGAATGTTTTGGCGTAATTGGAACTGTGGAGGGTGTAGGTTTACAAAAAGTGGAATTTACCATGCCAATCACAGCGCCTTGATTTCCTCCACTGTAAGGCCGGTGTACGTCATGATTTTTTCAATGGGCTCACCATTTTTTTTCATGGCTTTGGCGATTTCCACTCATCTCTACGCTTTCTCCCAACTCCAAGTAATCTCCGACGCCTTATCCAGCATGATCTTCACCGAACACAGCTTTTCCATAGAGCGGTTGACGGCCCGTTCTGCTTTGTTGTCCGCAATGTCTCCGTAGAGGATGTAGTGGACGTGGATAGCGGTGAAAGGGGAGGGGACGGCCTCCGGGTCGCGCTTGCCCGTCACGGTGATCTTGATGTCCTCCAGCTCTTGTCGTTGTTTGCGCAGCAGGTGGATGACGTCTATGGCGCTGCAACTACCGAGGGAGGCGAGCAGCATCTGCATGGGGCGCAGGCCTTTGTTGTGCCCGCCGATGCTGGGGGCACCGTCGGATGCTACGGTCAGGCCGTCTTCGTTACTGGCCTGGAGGTGGAAGTCTTGGTCTAGGCGGGTGAGTTCTACGCGCATGGTCTTGGTTTTGATGTTTGGCAAATGTAAGGATAGCAAGGGAATTTTGTTGAACCGCAAAACTGCAAAATGCTTCGTCCGTCGAAGCTAGCTCAGGGGAATACTCAGCCAAAGTTTTCTCACTTGTTTAAAACCATAATTACGCGCCACCTAATAACGAAACACGTTAATAACCATCCCCCAAAAGCTGAAATTGTATCTTGCCGCTAAAATCATCCACCATGAAGCTGTTTCAATTGCTATCGCTGTTACTTGTATTGCCTTCACTTTTACTCAGCCAGAATTTTCTCAGCAATAAAAAATTTGAATTGCCTAAAGAAATTACCGAGACGTCCGGGCTATTTGCCAAAAGCGCCGATAGCTTGCTGTGGCTCAACGACAGCGGCAACGCCCCGGAGCTCTACCGCACCAATACCGCAGGCGATTTGCTGGAGAAGATACCAATCCCCAACAGCCAAAACCGGGATTGGGAAGATTTGACGGCCGACCGGCAGGGCCGCATTTTCATTGGTGATTTTGGCAATAACGCCAACCGCAGGCAGGACTTGTGTATCTATATTTGGGAGGAGGAAAAGGGAGCTTTGGATAGTATCCGTTTCCGCTACCCCGATCAGGAGGCTTTCCCGCCGGCTTCCGTGGAAGATTGGACGTTCGACATGGAAGGTTTTTTCTACCACCAAGATAGCCTGCACTTATTTTCCAAAGACAAAACGCGGGAGCACAGCTTTATTACCAAGCATTACGTTTTGCCCGCTCAGCCCGGTACCTACACGGCTACCCTGAAGCGGCGTATTGAGCTGCCTAAGCGGGTGGTGACGGGGGCGGCGATCAGCCCGGATGGCCGGGCCGTGGTTTTGCTCGCCTACCGATTCAAGATGGTGTTGGGCATTTTCCCGCTCACGCCGGCGGACATCTTTTTGTTCCAGAACTATACCGGAAACGACTTCCTCGCCGGGGAAATGACGCGGGTAAAGGGGGTACGCTGTTTCTGGCCCACACAGTACGAAGCCATCGACTTTATCAATACAGGTCAAGTGCTGATCGGCTCCGAGCGCACGCCACTTTACCACCAAAAGGCGAAGCGAATATCAATACCTTTGATCGAACCGGAACCCTAGACGCACACCGGTGTAGATTTGATTGATAGCGCTCTCGCTGCTACGGACTTGTGGCAACAGGGGATCGTCATTTTCATAAATACCCAAGGCTTGCCAGTCAGACGGCAGAAAGTAACGGTAACTGACGATGGGCGTAATCGTAAAGAAATCAGACACTCCAATATCCAGCCCCAGCCCGGCACCGATACTGTAGGACCAAAACCCTTCCGTATCTTCATTTTCCAATTCGTTTACGGTAGCATTTTGGTAGGTGACACCCGGGGAGAGCTGGAAGAAAAGCCCTTTTTGAAAGGCACCGCCCGATTTGGAAAAAGTCGGGCAGTCGCAGTCCCCTTCAAAGTCAAGGAAATAGAAATGGGTGTTCAAAAAGAAGCTGAACCATTGCGCTTCTGTTAGGGCATTTTCAGTGAACCGGCCATAATTCAATTCCGGTAGAAAATCGACCCGGTACGACTGCATCGGCAGCCAATAGTCGATACCGAATGAATAGCCGTCAGAGAGCAAGTCCGCCTGCGAGGTGAAGTCGCCTTCGAACACCCAATCGGGCGCGTCATTCATATTGTAACCCGCCCGGATGCCGAGCTGCGCTTGCAAAGTAGTGGCGGATAAAGCCGTAAAAGCTAAGAGTAGTAGCGTGTAACGCATAATGTGTAGTTTGATCGTTCGCCTACTATAACGTTTAAACAACAAAAAGGTATAGTACTCGGCTAGACTTTTATGAAGCCTATTATTTAGCGAATATTCGCTAAATATAATTGCGTGGCAAGCGGAAATTTCCGATCTTTAGCAGGACATTTCACTAAACTCAAAAAACAATCTTCCCATGGCCGAGTACCTCAATATGGACACCCTGCGCTTTCAGATGCACCAAGTGCACGATATGCAGCAGCTCTTTCAGTACGCGCGCTACGCGGATTACGACAAGGACGCGATAGATATTTTCCTAGACTCCATCAAAGACTTTTCCGACCAAGATTTATACCCCTCCTTCCGGGAAATGGACGCCGATCCCGCCCGTTACGAAGACGGCAAGATCAAAGTGCATCCCAAAGTAGAGGAAGCCATGAGAAAATCCGGCGAGCTGGGGATTATCGGCGGCCCGTACGATGCCGAGGCGGGTGGCATGCAACTGCCGGGCATAGCCTCCCACGCGTCTTATTACATTATGGAAGCAGCCAACAACCACGTGCCGGGCTACGTCGGCCTTACCGCGGGGGCGGCACACCTGATCATCGCTTTTGGGGATGAAGAGTTGAAGGCTACTTATGTCCCAAAGATGCTGTCTGGCGAATGGGGCGGTACCATGTGCCTGACCGAGCCGCAAGCGGGCAGTTCGCTTTCTGACATTACCACTACCGCTTACCCGCAGGAAGACGGCAGCCACATCATCAAAGGGCAAAAGATATTCATCTCCGGTGGCGATCATGAGTACAACGAGAATTTTGTACACTTGGTGCTTGCCCGGATTGAAGGCGCACCGGCGGGTACCAAAGGCATTTCCCTCTTCGCCGTGCCCAAAAAGCGACCCACTGCCGACGGCGGCTTAGAGCCCAATGACGTAACTACTGCGGGCGACTACCAAAAAATGGGTCAAAAAGGCTACTGTACCACCCACCTCGTCTTTGGCGAAAACGAAGGTGCGAAGGGCTGGCTAGTCGGCGAACCCCATAAGGGCCTCAAGCAGATGTTCCAGATGATGAACGAGGCGCGGATTGCCGTAGGGCGGGGCGCGGTGGCCATTGCTTCGGCCGCCTACCACGCTTCTTTGCAGTACGCCAAGGAGCGCCCACAGGGCCGGCGGCTGAAAAATGACGGCACTAAGGACGTGTCCGAAGAACAAACCCTCATCATCAACCACCCGGATGTACGCCGGATGCTGCTTTCGCAAAAAGCGATTTACGAAGGGGCGCTGAGTCTGGTGATGCAGACCGCGCTGTACCACGATTTGGAAATGGTCTCAGAAGGGGAGGAGCACGAGAAATACTACCTGCTGCTGGAATTGCTGACGCCCATCGCCAAAACCTACCCCTCTGAGAAAGGGCGGGAAGCGGTTGATGATGGCCTGCAAGTGCTGGGCGGCTACGGCTTCTGCGACGACTTTGTGCTGCAGCAGTACTACCGGGACATCCGTATTATGGCGATTTACGAAGGCACTACCGGCATACAATCGCAGGACTTGCTGGGCCGCAAGGTAACCATGCAAAAGGGCAAAGCTTTGGAATACCTAGCCGCCGAGGTGCAGAAAGACATCAAAGCCGCAATGACCTACGACGAGCTCAAGCCCTACGCTGCCAAACTGGGCGAAAAGCTACAGCTGACGCAAAAAGTGCTAGGCAAGCTGATGCCCTTTGCCATGAAGGGGCAGTACGAGCGCTACCTGTCGGATGCGACCCTCTTTATGCAGTTCATGAGCACCGTAGTCGTCGCTTGGCAGTGGCTGAAAATGGGCACCGCCGCCAAGCAAGCGCTGGTGACCGGTGATGATACCTATAGTACCGAATTCCTGGAAGGCAAGGTGCACACGCTGAAGTTCTTCTACAAGTACGAACTCAGCAAGGTGGATAGCCTGGCGGACATATTGATGGATGGGGAAGTGCTTACGATATTGGAGGAGAAGGAGTTGATACAGTAGCTAAACCGCAAAATGTAAAATACGTAATGAAAAATGTAAAAGTAGGCGTTGCGGCACAACTGCTTTGGTTGCAGGGCGGCTAAGCTGGCAGACTTGTATTTAGTGTAGTCGATTGGCTTTATGGTTCAGTGTATCCTGGCATTGTATGGTTTAGCGGAGAAATGGCGATGAGGGCGTCAAATTTCCGAAAACGAAGTTTTCGGAAATTTGAAACTGTACACTGATTGAGCCAACGCCGCACCAAAGCCGAGGTATAATGAGTCTTGCAATCACTTATGAATATATATGAAATACAGAACACCAAGGCGAGTTTGTACAGTTTAGTCCTCATCGCCCTTTCGTAGCGTAAAGAACCATACACAGCCTAGCGCTTTTTGTTACTTTTTGCCGCGATGGGAAAAAGTAAAGGGAATACACTCGGAGGTGAATGACAATTATCTTAATAAATAAATCCAGAATGGATACTACTGTCTTTGATGTATGATGATGAGCTTGCGATACTTGAGGAGAAAGAATTGATACAGTAACTAAACCGCAAAATGCAAAATATGTAAAAGTAGGCGTTGCAGCACAACTGCTTTGGTTGCAGGGCGGCTAAGCTAGCAGACTTGCATTTAGTGTAGTCACCCCTCAGTAACAAGAAAATAGAAAACCCTGACCGACTCCATCGGACCTGTCTAACTGGAGACAGGTAGAGCTGCACTGATTGCTACACCCCAAAAGCTTCCAAACCCTTGTGAAACCAATGAATAGGTCGTACTTTTGCACACCTTTTCAATATTGGTAATATACAAGCATGAAAACCAAGACTTTAAAGCGCGATAAAGTAAACGTCATCACCCTGGGCTGCTCGAAGAATCTCGTAGACTCCGAGAATATCATCACGCAGCTGCGGGGCAACGATTACGACGTGGTACACGACAGCAACGACGAGGACGCTAATGTGGTCATCGTGAACACCTGCGGCTTTATTGACCTGGCCAAAGAGGAGTCCGTAAATACCATATTGGAATACGCCGATGTAAAAAAGCAGGGCGGCATTGACAAGCTCTACGTCACCGGCTGCCTTTCGCAGCGGTACAAAGACGATCTGGAGCAGGAAATCCCGGAGGTAGATGCCTATTTTGGTACGCTGGAACTACCCGGCCTGCTTGCCAAGCTCAATGCCGATTACAAGCACGAGCTGATCGGCGAGCGTATCACCACCACGCCGCAGCACTACGCCTACCTGAAAATCTCGGAGGGCTGCAACCGTACCTGCGCTTTCTGCGCCATTCCGCTCATGCGCGGCAAGCATGTTTCCAAGCCAATTGAAGCACTGGTGGAAGAAGCCAAAAACCTCGCCCGCTTCGGCGTCAAGGAGCTGATGTTGATCGCGCAGGAGCTGACCTACTACGGCTTGGATATCTACAAAAAACGGGAACTGCCCCGCCTGCTACACGCGCTGTCAGAAGTAGAAGGTATTGAATGGATCCGCTTGCACTACGCTTACCCCAGCAAATTTCCTATCGAAATCTTCGACGCGATGGCGGAGCATCCGGAAATCTGCAACTACCTCGACATGCCGCTGCAGCACGCCAACAACGCCGTGCTCGACCGCATGCGCCGTCAAATTACCCGGGAAGAAACGGTGGAACTTGTGCGCACCGCCCGTGAAAAGGTGCCGGACCTGACCCTGCGTACCACCCTGTTAGTCGGCTTCCCCGGCGAGACAGAGGATGAGTTCCAAGACCTCTGCGACTTCGTCCGGGAAATGGAATTTGACCGCCTCGGCGTATTCCAGTACTCCCACGAAGAAAGCACCATCGCCTACGATATGGAAGATGATGTGCCGGCGGAAGTCAAAGCCGAGCGGGCCAACCGCATCATGGAAATACAGCAATCCATTTCCGAGGCTAAAAACCGGGCGAAAATCGGGCAGACGCTAAAGGTGCTGTTTGACCGTAAAGAAGGCGAGTTCTTCGTCGGCCGTACCGAAGGCGACAGCCCGGAAGTGGACAATGAGGTGCTGGTGAAAGCCGCCGACAACTATGTGCGGATCGGCGATTTTGCGCAGGTAAAGATTACGGATGCGTTGGATTATGACTTGTTTGGGGAGGTGGTTTGAGCTAAGTAGTAGCAGTGCACTAAAACCACACCCTATTATTCCTTTCCTTGCTATCCTAAAGGTGCGTTCCCATTCTTTGATCGGCCTGCATAACGGTTTGAATGCCACTGTGCAGGTTAAAGTCCTTTATCGTTCTCCAAACTCCGCCCACTTCCTTATCTTTGCACCTTTACAGAACAGAAGTGGAGCATTCGAAAAATAATAAGTGATTCAATATGAGAAAGATCGTAACGACTTTTGCTGTAGGCCTGCTAGCCCTTTTGGCCTGGCAATGTGAGCAGCCGGTGAAGGGTACTGTCATAAAGGGGCAGATCGACAATGGCTCAAACCTGCAGGTATTCTTAGATGACGTAGGCGTAGGCGGAGCGAGCAATGTGGTTGGCAAAACCGAAATGGGCCCAGAAGGTGGTTTCGAATTGAAGTTCCCCGAAGGCATTGAACCCGGCCCTTACCAATTGCGGGTCGGCGCACAGCGGATTGGCCTTTTCTTAGACGGTACGGAGAAGGTAGTGGAGATCAATGGCGAGTTGTCTAAGCTGCAGACTTACGATTTTGAGGTGGAAGGGTCAGAGACTTCGGAGTCTATGGCCAACATGTTCCAAAAGCTGGTGCGCCGGGAAGCCAAAATAAACGAGGTGAAAACTTTTGTCGATACGGTTTCTGATGCTGGCCTAGGTGCTTTCATGGCTATGCAGGCACTAGGTACGAGCGGACAGTTTTTGGATGTGCAGAAAGACGCCGTTGCGCGCTTAAAACAAGAACGCCCCGATTCCCGCATGATCGAAGGTTTTGATCAACTGCTAGGGGCCATCGAGCAGAATAAAGCTAAAATGGAAGCCAGCCAATTGATCAAGGTGGGGCAGGAAGCACCGGAGATCAGCTTGCCGGCCCCGGATGGCACCACTTACTCCCTTTCCGATCTGCGGGGCAAAATCGTGCTCCTCGACTTTTGGGCGAGCTGGTGTGGCCCCTGCCGTAAGGAAAACCCCAACGTGGTACGCGTATACGAAGATTATAAAGACCAAGGCTTTACGGTATACAGCGTCTCTCTAGATGGCATGGACAGCAAGACCCGCAAGCGGATGACTTCTGAGACACAGATTGAGGCCTATATGCAGAATCAAAAACAGCGCTGGGTAAGGGCGATCGAGCAGGACAACCTGAATTGGAAATACCACGTCAGCGATCTCAAGAAGTGGGAATCGGTAGCGGCGCAAAAGTACGGCGTGAGCAGTATTCCTAAAGCCTTTATCATCGACCGGGACGGTAAGATCGCTGCGGTGGGCGTGCGCGGCGCGGAGGAAATTGAAGCGGAGATTAAGAAGCTGCTATAATCCCGCTTGGCGCAACACCGCACAAACAATACCCGTAGCGACAGCGGCATTGAGTGATTCAGTGCCGCTGTTTCTATTTGGGGGCACGGCGATGCGGCGGTCGGCCAGTGCCAGCAGGTCTTCGCTCAAACCTGCACCCTCGTTGCCCACGGCAACAAGCGCCGCCTTCGGTGCATCGAATTCGAAAACATTTGCCCCATCCATGGTAGTAGCGAGCAGCGGTAGGGCAGGGTAGGCTTTTTTTACCTCCTTTATGGAGACTGTGGCTATGTGGACCCGCAAAAACGCCCCCATGGAAGCTTGAAGGACCTTAGGATTGTAGACATCTACACAATTTGGGGAGCAAAGCACCGTTTCAATCCCAAACCAATCGGCGATGCGCAGTATGGTGCCCATATTGCCGGGGTCCTGCAGGTTTTCTAGATAGAGGGATAGCTGCCGTTCCAAGTCTAGACCGTGCCAGTTGGCTTTGGGCTGCCGGACTACAGCGATAGCCTGATTGGGGGTCTTAAGGAGGGACGCCTGTTGCAGTTCGCGTTGGGAGATGGCGGTAGCGGTTATTGGGCTGGGCGGCAACTCATGTATCCATTTGTCCAAGCCATAGAGGGCTTCTATCCAATCCGGGCGTTGTTCCAGCAGCTCGCGTACGATTTTGTCCCCTTCGACCACGAAATTGTTATACTTTTGCCTGAACTTCTTCTGCCGTAGCGATTTGATATACTTGATGTCGTTTTTAGAAAGCGGCATTGCTGAATTTTATGATGATTACTGCCATGCAAGCTGCGTCGAGCGCAAAATACATAATCGTGGGCATAATTACCCTGTTTGCCCTGAGCTCCTGCAACACGAGCAAGTACCTGGACGAGGGGGAATACCTGCTGCGGGGCAATACCATCACGCTGGATAAGCCCGGCAATATTGACCGTAAACGGGCGCTGAAGTACGAGCTGTCCACCCTCTACAAGCAGACCGAGAATAACCGCTTTCTTTTCATCCCCCGGGAGTGGTTCTATTTCACCACGGAGGGCCCGCAGGATACCACCAAGTTTGACCGCTGGCAGCGCCGGGTGATCGCCGAAACGCCGGTGGTCTACAGCGATACCCTCACCGAGCAGACCCGGCAGAATATGGAGCGCTTGCTGCAGCAAAAAGGGTACTTCGACGCGGAGGTCATCTTCGAAAAAGACCAAGCGCCTTATAAGGACAGCAACAAGGGGACCATCAAGGTGGAATATGTCGTCAAGCCCAATCAGCAATACACCGTCGATACCATCCGCTTCTTCAGCGAAGACGGGCAGGTGGACAGCATTTTGCAACACATCAGCGGCAGTAGCTTGCTCGATCCAACCTCCCCGGTCGACCAGAAGCTGTACGAGCGGGAGCGCGACCGTATCACCCGCTATTTGCGCAACCACGGCTACGCTTACTTCTACAATACTTACATCGCCCCTTTGCAAGCAGACACCACCCATCAGGGGAACTGCGCTGAGCTGATGTTGGAGGTGCTATTGCCACCAGAAGACAGCGTGCACCGGGTCTACCAAGTCGGCGATATAGAAGTATACATGGACTACACGCCGGGGCAGGAGGATTCGGTGCTCGTGGATACCGTCATCGGGGGATTATTGATGCACAGCCCGCACCAAGCCTTCCGCATCAAGCCCGAGACCATACTGCGTGCTATTTATCTACAGGAGGGGAAGGTTTACGATCAAAGCGCTTTTGACCAGACCAACCGGCAGTTGGCAGGCTTGGGGGTATTCCGCTTTGTCCGCATCAAGCAATCCGTGGATGAGCTGCACGCCAACCAACTCAACTTCCGCATAGAGCTGACGCAAAACAAGCGGATGGAGTTCGGTATAGACGGGGAGCTGAACTACGCCAGCCGCAGCGCCACGGGTATCGGCAACCTCATCGGGCTGAGTGTGAGCCCCTCTTACCGCAACCGCAACCTGCTCAAAGGGGCCGAACTGCTCATCACGGAATTCAATGCGGGGGTAGAATTCAACCCGGCTCCCTCGGCTATCGCCAATAGGCAATTTTGGAACACCGTGGATTTGGGCTTGCAGACAGATATTTACCTGCCCCGTTATATCGATTACCTCAAAATTGCCCGCCGGCTGAACGGCGCGAAGTACAAGAAAAAGTCGGTTTTTCTGGGGGATGAGCAGTACAACAAGCTGCGGGAAAACGCCTCCACCCGTATCTCCGCCAATTTTAACTACCTGCTCATCCTTGATTTTTATGAGTATTACCTGTTTACTGGCACCTACGGCTTTGACTATCAGCCAGCCACCAACAAGCGTTTGATCCTCAATCACCTGGGCATCGATTACCTCTTTCCCCGTACTGCCGAGAACTTTGACAACCTGTTGGATATCAACCCTTTTTTGGAACGCTCCTTCGGCGAGCAGCTTTTCGTCAGCTTCTTGTTCCGGGACCTTAACTACGTCTACAACGCCCGGCCAAACCGGAGGGGGAACTCTTATTACTTCGGCTTCAACCTAGAGCTGGCGGGGGCGGAAGTGTGGGGCGGTAATGCCTTGTACAATGCCTTCGCCTTGCAGCCGGATACCTTGCGGCTGAATTTACGGGAGGGGACCAAAGTAGATTTCTCCCAGTACATCCGTACCCAAATTGATTTGCGCCGATATTGGCAGCTGGCCCCTAACCAAAGCTTGGCGGGGCGTTTCAACTTGGGTGTGGCCCGGCCGTTTGGCTACACCTCGGATGTGCCTTATGTCAAACAGTTCTTTGCGGGCGGGCCCAACAGCTTGCGGTCTTGGGCACCCCGCGGCTTGGGCCCTGGCGCCTACGAAGATACGCTGGCGGTGCGTAGTGTCAACAACACGCGCTTGTACCAAACGGGTGATCTGAAGATAGAATTCAATCTGGAGTACCGCTTCAAGATGTTTTGGCTCCTCAACGGCGCTTTTTTCATCGATGCCGGCAATGTGTGGACGCTCCGTCGCGATCCCAACCGCTGTGGCTCGCAGTTTCTGTTTTCCGAAAGGACCTATAACTGCGTAGACCAAGTAAGTGGGGGCGACATCCGCTACACCAATGAGCCGTTTTACCAACAGATAGCCGTCGGCGGCGGCTTCGGGCTGAGGATGGACTTTTCCTACTTTATCCTCCGCTTGGATATGGGCGTCAAGCTAAGGCACGCCGCTCCTTTTCCCGACAATCCCGCCGACTCTAATAACTGGCGCAACTACTGGTTCCGTGATTTCCGGGATAACGGCAACCGGGTAGACCTCAATTTTACCGACATCGTGGCTTTCAACCTGGGCTTTGGCTATCCCTTTTGAAGCTGCACCGGCTTGAAAATACGGCTGTCCGCTACAAAGGTGCCAAAGGGTAAGACGGAAGCTACTAATGCCCAAAAGGTCTGTTTCAGGGTGAAACCATACTCGCTCCGCGCTAAGATGACAAAAGCGACGTACGCAATAAAAAGCACACCATGCCCCATGCCTATGACTTTGTTAGGCTCCGGCATGTCAGCCATGTACTTCAGCGGCATGGTCACAAAAAGAATGAGCAGGAAAGATACGCCCTCCCACAGGGCGAGCACACGCAAGCTTTGGATGGTCGTGCCAAAATATTTTTTGAACATGTTTGTTGTGTTTTTTGACATCAACAACCCACTCGGCGGACGGGTCGAGTGCAAGGAAAGTTTTTGCGGATTTTTGACAGAGGCAGGTTTATTCCGGCTCTGCTACGGTAGCAAACTCTGTTTCCTCTTGGATATACCGGGGAAGGAAACTTAGGACAATAGAGGACTTTGGAATCCCATCTTTTGCTAATTGGTCAGCTATGCCTATATCTGTATTGTCTTTATAGATATGAATAAGGCCATTCTGAATTTCGATGTGGAAGATAATGCCATGCTGGTATTTATTTCCTTTCCAGCCGACAGATAGCAACACAAATTCAGATTGTTCCTTATTTACAATCAGATGGTGCCTGACGCGAGGAGCGTTTGAAATAGGGTGCTTAGCGTGCTCCGTCAAAAAACTCATGATTATTTTTGAGTACTTCATCATATTGCTATCCATGACTCAATATTTTCGTTTGTAACACGCCACCCTTTTTTCTCAAGGGCCCTCACGACGGCACCGTGTATGAAATCTCTCTTTCCCATTTTATTTAAATAACGTCTTCCGGCCATACTTCGAGCAAATCGGGCACTCTCGCGGATCATGCCCCCGCGCCTTGCAGTACTCCCGGCCGAAGAAGATCATCTGCAAATGCAGCTTGTTCCACAGTTCGCGGCGGAAGAGGCGTTTGAGGTCCGATTCGGTCTTCTGCACATTCTTGCCGGTGCTCAGCCCCCAGCGGTAGGCCAGCCGGTGGATGTGCGTGTCTACGGGGAAGGCTGGTTCGCCAAAGGCCTGCGACATGACCACCGAAGCGGTTTTATGCCCTACGCCCGGCAGTGCTTCTAGGGCTTCTATGTCTTCAGGCACTTCCCCGCCGTATTCTTCCACCAGTATCTGGGACAGCTCGCTGATCGCCTTGGATTTACGCGGCGACAGGCCACACGGCTTGATGATTTCGCGGATATCCTCCACCGGCTGCTCCGCCATCTCGTGCGGATTGTCAGCTACC
>JAAAOU010000320.1 GCA_009908745.1 Bacteroidota bacterium | reverse complement strand
CACGGTCACAGCCACTGTGCCTGCCGACAGGTACACAGCGGTATCTTGCGTGCTGCCATTAGACCATTCATAAGTGGCGAAATCTTCGGTGGTGCTTAGGGTGGTACTGCCTCCATTACACAGTAAGAGCTCGCCCTGAAGGACAGGCACGGGGTCCTCTCCTTCTGCTACCGCAATGCTGGCTTCTCCAGTACAGCCATTGAAATCGGTAACCGTCACGCTGTACGTACCAGCCTCGTCTAACGGCAGAAAATCAGTAGTAGCCCCTGTGTTCCAAGAGTAGGTATCGAAAGGGCCGCCGGCCGCTACCAATGCTTCACCGCTTTCGGCACAGTAGGCATCCGGCCCCTCAATGGTAACCTGAGGTGGGTCAAAAACATCCAATACCACAGAAGCCGTATTTTGGCAACCACTAGCATCAGTCGCCGTAACGCTGTATACTCCCGGAGCGGAGACTTGCGTAAACGACTGTGTACTGCTAAAATCTGACCATTGGTAGTTAGGGTAGCCCGGGGTGGCCTGCAGCATCGCCGTTGCGCCCAAGCATAATCCGGGTGGCGCGTCAATGTCTACGGTAGGCAAAGGCAAAGCCGTGACCTGAGCGGTGGCTGTACCTGTGCAGCCGGCCGCATTCGTCACAGTGGCGGTGTACTGCCCCGAAGCCGTTACCGAGATAACAGGCCCGACCTCACTGTTTGACCAAATGACGCTGTTGTATCCGCCCGTGACGGTCAGCGTAGTCGCACTGCCTTCGCAAAAAGTTAAGTCGCCCGTAATAGTGGGCATTGGCTGGGAAGCGGGATTTAAGGTATAGGTTGCCGTACCTGTACAGCCATTGGCATCGGTAACTGTAACGCTGTACAAGCCAGGCGTGGCAGCAGGATGTACGGCGCCAAGCGTACCGTCGCTCCACATGTAACTGTCGTAGCCGGGGGTCGCGTTCAAAGTGGCGGTAGCCGTGGGGCAGACTTCGGTAGGGCCCGTTATCTCCACCACGGGAGCAGGTGTAGAAACAACACCTACCGAAGCCGTGCCTGTACAGCCGTTAGCATCGGTGACCGTAACACTTACCGGGCCCGGATCAAATACCTCGATAGTGGGGGCGGCACTGCCCGTTGACCAAGCGTAATTGGTATAGCTTTCGCTCAAGCCCAAGGTGATGCTCTCCCCTTGGCAGAAGGGCGTATTGCCGGTGATAACGGGAACCGGCGGCGGCGCGACGCCCACCAAGTAGCTCGAACTGGAAGCACAGCCGTCTGCATTCGTCACCGTCAAGCTGTAAGTCCCGGGGCCGGGGATAGCGGTAAAGTTCTGCGTAGCTCCCGTAGACCAGCTGTAGGATGAATAATCTGATGTTGTTTCCAATACGCCCCCTACGTTGTCGCACAACTCGAACGGCCCCGTGATGGTCGGTGGAACGACGAGGCTTTCCGTTACGTTTACGGTATTGGAGCCTATGCAGCCCGCCGCGTTGGTGACCGTCACGGAGTAAGAGCCAGGGCCCGGTATGGTTATACTTGGCGTCGTCTCCCCCGTAGACCAGATATAGCTTTGGTAATTGCCTGCTACTTGCAGGGTACCCGGTAAGCCCGGGCACACCATCAGGTCCCCCGTGATTTGCGGTACCGGCGGGGCAGCAGGCGATACCGTAAAAGAGGTGCTGCCCGTACAGCCCGAGGCATTGGCCACGGTAACACTATAAGTGCCTGCACCATTGATATTGATTTGGCTGCCGGTAGTGCCGTCCGACCACAAGTAAGAGAAAAACGGGCCGTTAACCACGCTTAGGGTACCCGATTGGCCGGGACAAAGCGAAACAGGGCCATCAATAACCGGCGTAGGAGCTGGCGCTTGGGTCACCTGCACACTGTTGATCGCATCGCAGCCAGTAGGGGAAGTTGCTGTTACGCTGTAAGTCCCCGGATTCGCAACCGTTATCGAAGGCGTAGCTGCCCCAATACTCCAATCATAGCCAGTAAAGCCCGGACTCGCCGTAAGGGTCGTAGATTCGCCAACGCAAATGTCGAGATCGCCGGTGATATCTACGGTGGGTGCCGGCAACTCGGTAACCGTAAAGGATGCCGTGCCCGTGCAGTTCGAGGCATTGGTCGCGGTGACGGTGTAGGTGCCCCCGGCCGAAACCGTGATACTGGAGCCTGTACCGCCATTGGACCAGCTGTAAGAGGAAAGGTTGCCAGGGGTTACCGTTAACGTTGCCGACTCGCCGGGGCAAAATTCACTATCGCCGGTGATGGTCAGCGGCGGCACCCCATTAGCGGTAACCGTAACCGTAAGCTGTTCCGTACAAGAGCCCTCTGTGATGGTCAGGTTGTAGGTAAAAGTGCCGTTCACCCCCGGCGGAATCGTTACCGTCGGGTTGAGGATAAAGCCATTTGACAGATAGGGCATGCCGCCATCGGGGGAACTCCACTCGTAAAGCGTGGATGGAGAAGCACCGTCCAGCACAATATCGAAAGTCACCCCTGGCCCGCCGGGGCATGCTTGCCAAGACGGGGTATAGCTTAATACCTCTATGTTGCAAGGGTTACAGTTGAGGTTGTCCGCAGCGCCGCCACCCCAAGTGAGGGTAAAAGACTGGCCGTTGCCGGAGAAGTTGTCGATTAATAGATAGAACCCTTGGCCGGGGCCTACGGAGATCGGCGCGACGAAGCCATCTCCCCCCGCCCCTTCCGTATTTTCGACAGAACCGGTATCCAAACCAGTGTCCCCATTACCCCCCGCGTAAGAACAGCGGATAGGGGCACCAAGCGAACCACAATCTGTATCTGGCCCAAAAACGGCAAAGTCATAATCCGCCGAGTTATTGGCATCAATAACAAACGTGATGATCTCGCCGGGCATCGTATTGTTGTCAAATTCAAAATAATACCAGACGGAGTTGTTTTCCTCGGTGGCAAGGCAGCCCGAAAAGTTATTTGGGCTACTGAAGTCATCTACGCTGCCTATGCCATTAGGGTTGAAGGAAAGGGTGGAGTTGGTGCAAACCACTTGGGCGCCATCGCAATCTGACACCGACTGCCCCCACAGTGCTCCTACGGGTGAGAAAAGATAGAAAGACAGAATCCACAGGACATTTGGGGGGTAGTTGCGTAGTTTCATTATTGTGTTTCATTTGTGCTTAGCAGGACACATTTGACGCCCATCTGACCGAACAATCAAACACAAAACTAACACAATTCAAAAGAAAAACACACTCCTTTGCCTGCAACTAGCACTTGACCTAAGTGGGGGGTTATTTTACCAAATGCACCCCTCCTTCGTAAAGCACCACCTGCCCGTCTACAAACTCTACTTCTACAAAGTACACGAAGTAGCCAATATCCATAGCCTGCCCCCGGAAGCGGCCATCCCATCCGTAGGCAGGGTCGTTAGGGGGGAACTGCTCCCGGCTGAATACCTGATTGCCCCAGCGGTCGAATATCTGCAGCGAACGTACGCTAACGACCTCCGGCCCGGTGAAAACAGTAAACAAGTCATTTTTCCCGTCCGTATTGGGCGAAAACGCGTTGGGGATGTAAATGTCGCGGTCGCGCCGCACGATCACCCGCATCTCGTCCGTTGCCGTGCAGCCTGAGGTATCGGTTAGGGTAGCCACATACAAGGTTGACTCCAAGGGCTGATCCTCCCAGAACAAGCAGGTATCGCAGGCTGCGGTATCTGCCGGTTCCCACTCGATATAGGCAATCTCGCCCTCATTCAAATTGGTCTGGCCGATAATCTGCACGCTCTCTCCGTAATCGATAGATTGGTCCTCCCCCAGCTCTAACAGCACGTCTTGCCCCGCTTCCAGCGTAATGGGTAACTCTAGTTCACAGCCAAACGCGTCTTGGACCGTCAATGTGTAGCTTCCGCTGGCCAAACCGGTGTAAAGCGTCTGTGGGGAAAACACGCTGCCCTCTAAGCTATAGACATAGGGGGCCGTCCCGCCTTCTACGCTAGCGACCTGAATCCCCCCGTTTTCCTCCCCCGAACACCCCGGGTCCGTCAATACGACGTTCAAAGCGGTCGGGAAATCGTCAAAGGA
>JAAAOU010000029.1 GCA_009908745.1 Bacteroidota bacterium | reverse complement strand
CAGGTGGCGACTTTGACCCCGATAGCTATATGGGGGCGACCTGACTGGCTCCGGCCGCGATTCCCTAATCGCCGCCGGAGTTGGACAAGGCAGGCTGGCTTCGAGCCCGTATACAAGCAGCGAGGGGCGCAGAAACAGGGAAATGATGTTGCGCTATAACCCTGACGCAAGCGCAGCTTGCTATAGGGTTCGTTTTTAGAATAACGGCGCGGAGACGCAGTCTCCTTGCAGCGTTGCTTTTGGGGTGGGTGGTAGGCTTAATCGGGCATACTACGGACAGCGGGGTTGTAATACCCTAACGGGCGGACGCTTCGCCGGCTCATCCGCAGGCTGGCTTCGAGCCCAGCCACGCTGTCCCGGCGACTTCAGTCACCGATAGTTGCAGCTCGGCAGGCTGCCGGGCGTTGCGCTGCCAGCCGATGGGTCATGGCGACGAACCGGAACTGAAATACCCAGAATAAGTGTTATCTTAGGGCAACAGTAAAGTTTGAATACATGCGCGAGATCGAACACATCCCAATTTTAAAAGACAATGTTCAATCTTTGGTTGACATTTGTAAAAGGCATCATGTGTCAAAGTTATTTGTATTTGGTTCTGCTATCAGTGGGGAATTTGATGCAGCGCACAGCGATATTGATTTGATGGTAGAGCTCTTGCCTATGCTTCCAGAAGAAAAAGGAGAACACCTTTTAGCGTTATGGGACGAATTAGAGGCGCTGTTTCAAAGAAAAGTAGATTTACTAACCGACCAGCCCATTAAAAACCCCTTCTTAAGAAAGGACATAGAACAATCAAAACGTCTTATCTATGACGAAGAAAGGGAAGAAGTACTTGTCTAATTGCTATCGAACTTATCGAGCAATTTACCGAAAACGTGCGTGAATTCAGTCAGTACCAAGCTGATTCCAAAACGAAAAGTGCGGTGGAGCGGCAGCTGTCCATCGTGGGTGAGGCAGTGAATAATTACAGGAAGCTAGAAGAGCAATTCGAGTTGACAAATACTAGGCAAATTGTTTCGTTCAGAAACCGAATCATCCATTCCTACGACAATATTGATGACGCTATAGTTTGGACGATACTACAGAAGCACCTGCCAAAATTAAAGGGAGAAGCTGAGAATGGTTTGAAACAATGAAGTTATAGCTTATACCCTTTCACCTGTAGGCTGGCTTCGAGCCCGTCTACAGGCAAGCGGGAGATCATTTCGTATCCTTGGAGAGACTTTAAAAGAAAACTACCTACAGTACCATCAGAACGCATCAAGGTGCTAATCAATATATTGGTATCGATAACGATTTTCATAACCTAGCGTCTACGAAAGACTGATTGTGCTCCCTTAATTGCTGGTTTATTTCTTCTACTACCGACTCGATTTCCGCTTCCTTCGCCTCACTTTTTGAAATGATCATCTTGTAACGGATGAAATCTAGGAAGTCTTGAATATCCTGTACGTCAATTAGCCCTTTGGGAATCGAAATCAATAGCTCATCCTTTTTATTGGTGATTTTCATAACATCCTGTTTTATGGTGTTAATCGCTTTTTGATGAAAAAAGTTCTCCCCTTCTAATAAAGTTAGGGCGTACTCGAAAAGTACACCCTAACGGGCGGATGCTTCGCCGGCCTATTCGCAGGCTGGCTTGGAGCCCGTATACAAGCAGCGGGGGGCGCAGAAACAGGGAAATGATGTTGCGCTATAACCCTGACGCAAGCGCAGCTTGCTGTAGGATTGGTATTCGAAATAACGGCGCGCACCGCCAACCGGAGCGAGCGTAGGTTGGGAGACGCCGTTCTTTGATGCTAAACTGACGCAATTGGTCAGCTTCCTGGAACCGAAAGCGTTCCTGGTCTGTACCGAAAGCGTCAGACCGTACTCCTTGCAGCGTTGCTTTTGGGTGCAGGTGGTGGACTTAATGAGACGTACTACGGGCAGCGAGGCAGCGGGGGTAGGACTACGCTGAAAACCGGAAAAATTGACGCAAAAGGCGTATATTTATACCCTATATCATGTCGCAATCTATGTTCAAAGCCAAGCTCATAACGGACCCCGAATACTACGCGCTGCGCCGTCGGCAGCTGATTTTGTTTTTCCTGATCTTTACTCCCACAGCCCTGATGAGCAACGTCTTCGACCTGCCTGTTTGGCTGGCTGCCCTGGCACTTGTGGCTTATGTGATCCTCGCTTGGGCCTCGTGGCGAAACCAGCGTAAAATGAAGGGGCTGACGGGCCACAAGCGCATCGAGATAGACCAAGAGGCTATTCGTATCCTCAACGCCAACGGGGAATGCTTAGAAGTTATAGATTTGAATACGGTGGACGCCATTGAGGTGAAAGAAACTTACCCCATGCCGCAGGAGACGCTGCAAGACATGGCCGACGAGGTAAGCGGTTCTCCGCAACGGCATTATGTCCGTATTATCCAGAACGGGGAAAGCCGGCAGTTCGATTTTGAAGTGAATACCTACTACATGCTCAAGCAACTGGAAAAACTCGTCGCGGCTTGGACAAAGGCCGGGTATGAACTGATGATGGTGCCAGCCTCATAATTTTCCTTGCTAATCCCCTTTTGGGCATCACAATCCACACCTACACAACTACATGACAATCAAGCATTTAAACAACAGTACGAAGATTTAGACTTACGCAAGACGATAAAATAAAATTGGCGCAGCACTCTTTTGCCCACTAAGTTTGTACCTGACTTTGAGGTAGTCCCTATCCATTTTCTTGCCCTAACCTGGCTTCAGTCCCAAAGCGATGCCATCAGGCATCGTACCGTACGTTAGTCATTCAATCTGCAACTCAGGTTGTACACACTTTTTATTGTTCATCCATAAATACAATCAAAATGAAGGTTTTTGATCGAATGCACATGCTATGTGCGCTAGTAGCGCTATGCTTGTTGATAAGCTTTGCCCCTCAACAAGCGCAGGCGCAGCAGGAAGATAGGTTCAGCATGAACGTCACCCTCAACTCGGATCAGTTTTTTGGGTTTTACCCCTTCTTTTCCGGGGGCTACAGCCTCAGCGAGCGAATGGATTTGACGTTCTACGGCATCCTTTGGTCAGGAGGCACCGGTGCCGGCTGGGGCAACTGGACAGAATTTGGCATGGGCTTGAGCTTTCAAGCCTCCGAGGCCATCAGCATCACCCCGCAGGTCGGTGTATTGGGCGGCAGCCTTTTGTCTAGTGGTGGGGAGGCCGGTGGCGTTTTAGGAGACGGCCTGGTACCCAACCTCACGGTGGCTTTAGGCACAGACCAACTGGAAGGGGAGCTGTACTTTGGCTACTATGCCCCTTTGCGGGAAGAAGGGTCAACGCTGGCATTCACCCACTACTGGCTGAATGCTGGGTATAAGGCCCTGCCTTTCCTATCCTTCGGCGGGCACTGGGAGCACCTGATCCTCTCGGGGGGCTCTGATGTGGAGGAGTCTTCGGATGTGTACCAATGGCTAGGGCCGTACCTACAGCTGTCCAACCCGAATGGCTCTAGCTGGGCGCGGTTTTCTTTCGGTACAGATGTGATGGAAGAAAACGACTCTTTCTACAAACTTACCGTAGGGCTTAGTTTGTAGGCAGGGCTGACTGACGTTCGAAATGGCGCCGGGTACGCACGCTTTGTGCAGTCAAGCGTGGGTACCGGCTGCCTTCCTACTAGCCTTGCTCAGGCCTTTGCCCGCGGCTGGCTCATCACCTTTTCTTGGTGGTTGATGGACTCTTGGTGGACGGCTTTCAGGTATACTGTCACGAACTCTTCGCTCAGGCCTTTCACCTTGCCCTTGGCTACCGCCCGTTTCAGGATTTCCGACCAGCGGCTGGTTTGCAGGATGGCGATATTGTTGCGCTGTTTGTACTCGCCGATGCGCTCCGAGAGCTTCATGCGGGCGCTTAGCAAGTTGAGCAATTCCTCATCCAGCTCGTCGATTTCGTGGCGCAGGTGCTCCAAGTTTTCCAGAAACTCCATGTTGTCGGTGGTAAGCTGGCGGAAAATCAGCTGCTCTTTCATCTCCAGAAACTGGTTGGGCGTGATTTGTTGCGCCGCGTCGCTCCAGG
>JAAAOU010000224.1 GCA_009908745.1 Bacteroidota bacterium | reverse complement strand
TGAAAAAAATCTACATATCAATAAAACCACATATAGGTAAAAATATAAATAAAACTAATCTTCATTTTTGCATTGGGCAGTAAGTTATACTTTAGGCTGCCGCTTTCTGCTGAAAAGCTACCGTTCCCTGATTTGTTTGTGATAAGCGGGTAAAATACTAGACTTTGTGCCTAGCTATTGCCTATATTACCATTGAGAAACCGTACACTGGCCAAAAGCCAAGCACAAACAGATTGTAGCACCCATGCATCCTAGAGACTTTTCACCACACCTCCGGCAGCTTCTGGCACGGTATGAATCGCAGTTTCGTACCGGTCGCGACTTGTACTTCGAGCTCGAATCCTACCTGGAAATCATACACTTTTACGAAGCGGACAGCCAACTGACCAAAGCACTCGAGGCTTGCGAGCGTGCTGTGTCGCACCACCCCTCTTCCACGGGCGCTTACCTCAAGCAGGCACAATTGCTTATGGATATCGGCCGATCTGCAGACGCACTGCCCATCATCAGGCATGCCAAAGTACTGGCGCCGGGTCAAATAGACACCGAGCTGCTGTACGCGGAGGCGGTTGTCAATCTGGGGAAATACGAAGAGGGCCTAAAGGTGTTGGAATACCTCAAAGAAGAAGCCGATGCGGCCCAACTCAGTGATGTTTTCCTCATCGAGTCACTGATCTACGAGCAGGAGGGGCAGTACGAACGCATGTTTTATACCCTAAAGTCTGCCGTGAATGCTGATCTAACCAATGAGGAGGCTTTACACCGCCTTGGTGGCTGCGTCAACCGATGCAAGCGCTACCAAGAAAGTATAGACTTGCACGAAGCGCTGCTTGACCGGGATGCCTATCTGCCTGTAGCCTGGTACAACTTGGCGCAGGCCCGTCTCGCTACAGGGGCCTACGAAGAAGCCATCGAAGCCTACGAGTTTGCCTTCGCCATTGAGGAGGGTTTTGTGCAGGCTTTGCAGGAGTGCGCTGACCTGTGTACCGAACTCAATCAACATCACCGCGCGCTAAAGTATTACCTGGACTTGCTGGAGACAGAGGGCGCAGAAGCAGAAAGCGAGCTGTACAGCCAAATCGGCAACTGCTATATGGCGATGAACCGGCCGCAAGCGGCAGTGACCTATTTCTTGCAAGCTGCCCGGCACGACCCGATGAGCGACGAAACTTTTTTCAATATCGGCAGTTGCTATGCCCTCGAAGGCTTCTGGTCTAACGCGGTGCAGTATTTTGAAAAAGCCATCGGCATAGACGAGGAGCGGGATGAGTACTTTGCCGCCTTGGGAGAGGCCTGCTTTCACCTGCAGGATCACGAGCAGGCGATCGATTGTATGCGGCAGGCTATTGAGCTCAACGACATGGAATCGTCGTATTGGAAATTGCTGGCTGCCTTTTTAATCAACGACGGGCAGGAGGAAAGTGCCTTGCAAGTGCTTGAAGAAGGCAGCGACGTTGTTCCCGGCACGGAAATCCTGTACAGCCGCATTGCCTGCCTCTTTGCCATAGGCCGCCGGCAGGAAGCCTGTCAGTGGCTGGCGCAAGCCTTGGCGGAAGACTTCGAGCAGTACCCGGCTATGTTCGACCTTATCCCCGAATTGGAAGAAGACCCCGACGTGCTGGCACTCATTTCCATTTATACGGCCTGACGGGCGCCTAAGCTTTCAACCCTGCTAGGACGAAGGCGATGACCTCGGCTTCCACCTCTTCTGCGGTCCGCGACTTGCCGGGCTGAAACCAGTCGTATAGCCAGCGCACCGAAGAGAAAATCGTGTACAAGGCTACCGTCGCATCCACCCGCCGGAACTCTCCTACCGTCATGCCCTCGCGCAGCAACTGCTTGAAGCGCTGCTCATAATCCCGGCGCAGGTTTTTAAATTCCGTCAAGTAAGGTTCATTCAAATGCCGCCACTCGTCATTGAAAGCAGTTACCGAAGTCGCATCCTCCATAGCGGTGCGTACATGCAGCTGCAACAGGGCTTTCACCTTGGCAGCCGCCGAAGCTTGCATGGCTTCCACCTCATCCATGCTGCTGAGGAAACGCTGGGCGTTTTCGAAGCAGATGTCCCGTAGGATTTCTTCTTTCGAGTCAATGTGGTTGTAGAGGCTGGAGGCTTTCAGGTTGACGGCTTCCGCTAAATCCCGCATGGAAGTAGCGGAGTACCCTTTGTCCCGGAATAGCCGGGCGGCCGTCTCTTGTATGATGACCTTTTTGCTTTTCTTTTGCGTACTGGGCATATCGTGGGGTTTAGACGTCAAAATCTACGGCGACTTTGTCCGATTTGGGGTGCGACTGGCAGGTCAGGATAAAGCCGGCTTCTACTTCTTCCGGCTCCAATGCGTAGTTCACATCCATTTGTACTTCGCCTTCGGTGAGCTTGGCGCGGCAGGTGCTGCACACCCCACCTTTACAGGCGTAGGGCAAATCGGCACCCGCTTTGAGCGCGCCGTCTAGTATGGTGTCCGCCCGGGAAGAGAGCGGGAATTCGAAGTGGTTGCCATCGAGCTTGATGTCGATCATCGCCTCGATATCCGGAAGCGCATCGGGTACAGCTTCTTTTCGTGGCGCTGCCGTTTTGCCATTGCCCGTATTGAAGAGCTCGAAGTGTATTTTGTTGCGGTCTACGCCCCGCTCCAGCAGCGTCTCCCGTATGGCCTCGATCATGGGCTGCGGGCCGCAGAGGAAGAACTCATCCACAGTAGCGGGGTCAATCAGCTTGTCGTAGAACTGTTCGCATTTCTCGGCGGTGATCCGGCCGCTCAGCAACGGGCCGCCCAGCTTCTCCCGGCTTAGTACATGAAACAGCCGTAGCCGGCCCATGTATTCGTTTTTCAGCCCTTCTATTTGTTCGCGGAATATGATGGAGTCCACACCGCGGTTGCCGTAGAAAAGGGTGAAATGGCTCTTGGGCTCTTGGCTGAGTACCGACTTCATGATAGACATGATGGGGGTGATACCACTGCCGGCAGCAAAAGCGGCATATTCTTTTTCGTGGGTAGGGTCGAGCTCCGTATGGAAGCGCCCCATTGGAGTCATCACTTCTAGCTCGTCGCCGGCTTTAAGCTGATCATTGGCGTAGGTGGAGAAGCGCCCTTGGGGAACCTTCTTGACAGCCACCCTTAGTTCATCTTCTACCGGGCTGGTGCAGATGGAGTAAGACCGGCGGACCTCCTCACCATTGATCTCGGCTTTCAAGGTGAGGTACTGGCCGGGCAGGAATTGGTACGCCTCGCGCAGTTCTTTTGGCAATTCAAAAGCGACGGACACGCACGCTTCGGTCTCCGGGCGTACCTCTTTGATTCTCAGTGGATGAAATTTCGGCATAAGGCACAATACTTTTGGTTCTTTGACAAATCCCATGACCCAAAGCAATTAACAGGGGAGGAAATACTACTTCCTTCTGTCGTGTTTCTTCCGCTCTTGTTATTTCCCGCGGTATTTGCCAAAGCAGGCTACTTTTTAGGAAAACGCGTACGAATGAACGTTCGTTTGCAAAGGTAAGGAAAAAAGGCCGAAGAATGACTGAGGCAGGCCAAAAGAGGGTTGGCTAACGCGCCGGTTGAGGGCGTGCAAGAGCGGTTGCCGAACGGTTTACCGGGTCCTTCTAACACAAGAAAAGTGTAGCTCCGTCACGGGCGGAGGTACACTTTCGGGTGGAGCGGCAGTTGCTGATGGCCACCGCTGTGGTATAAGACGTACGGCTAAGCCGGCGTTTACAGGTCGTTGACGTGGCGGGCGAGCTTGCTCTTCAGGTTGTCCGCTTTGTTGCCGTGCCAAGTGCCGCGCTTTGCCAGGCGGTCGATCATGCTCGTCACTTTGGGCAAGAACTGCTCGGCTTCCGACTTGTTCGTCAGCTCGCGCAAGCTGTTGATCGCCGAGCGGGTCGTTTTTTTGTAGTAACGGTTGTGCAGCCGGCGCTTAGCTTCCTGACGGATGCGCTTTTTGGAAGATTGATGGTTCGCCATTTTATCTTTGGTTTTCTTCTTGTATTTTTAAAAAGAGACGCAAAGTTAAGGCTTATTGCGGAAATAAGAAAGCCGAGGCCTGTTTTTTGCAT
>JAAAOU010000457.1 GCA_009908745.1 Bacteroidota bacterium | reverse complement strand
GGCCACACCGGTCTCGTCGCCGTTTTGAATACCGTCGTCGCAAGTCGGGCAAGCCGGGCAGTCGCTGCCGCCGCAGTCTACCCCCGTCTCATCGCCATTTTGGATGCCGTCGTCGCAAGTCGGCGTCGTCCCGCCGTCGCCCGCACAGAAGCCCGTCGCCTCCGAACTGCCGAAGGCGCCGCCAGAAGCCAGCACGTTGCCAAACTCATCGGCGAGGCTGTAAGAACCATTGCCGTAGCTGCAGCAGATACCATCGCCGTAGCTGTCAAATATGGTGAAGGTATAGTCGCCGGCGCTCAGGTTGATGCTTTCCGTCACGGTAGAACCGTTGGGTTGGCTGCCGTAGGTGCCGCCGGAAGCGACAACAGTACCTCCAGCATCGGTGACTTGCCAGCTCGTTTCGCTCGGGTAATTGTCTAAGTTAATGGTTAAGGTCAAGCTATTGCCATTGTCGCAGGTCGTGTTGCAGGGTGGGCAACTGCTGCCGCCGCAGTCTACGCCGGTCTCGTCGCCGTTCTGTACACCGTCGCTGCAGCTTGGCGTGGGGGGAGCGCCGCAAGCGGTCGAATTGAGCAGGCTTTCGCGGGCGCCGCCTGGCCCAAACAAGGCGCGCATGCGGCTGCTCTGCCCCTGCGTAAACAGGTTCATGCACACGTCATTGGAGTAGTCCATGTAGTTTTGGAACATATCCGGCAGGTCACCGCTGCCCTCATTGCAGCTGTTGGGCCCGGGGTAAGTGCAGGGGGATGCTGTATAGTTGGGGTTACCCGCCCGTGGGGTGTCGGAAACGAAGTCATCCGCATTGCAGTTGCCGTCGCCCCAGATGTGGCGGAGGTTGAGATAGTGCCCGACTTCGTGCGTACCGGTGCGGCCCAGGTCAAAGGGTGCTGTAGCCGTACCTACCGTGCCGAAGTACTGATAGTCGACCACCACGCCGTCCGTGGAGGCTGGGCCGCCGGGAAACTGGGCGTACCCCAAAATGCCGCCGCTGATGTCGCACACCCAGATATTGAGGTAGTCATCGGCTGGCCAAGCGTCTTTGCCGCCGCTGGAATTGAACTTGACTTCGTCGTTGGTGCCGAAAGAAGTTTGGTTGGTGGCAGTGCGTGTAATACCGTTAGTAGCGTTGCCCTGTGGGTCTACCGTCGCCATGCAGAACTCAATCTCTACATCTGCCGCTACCCCGGTGAAGTCGGAAGGGGTGTCGCTGGCATCCGCATTGAGGCGGCGGAAATCGTCATTTAGGACATCGATTTGGCTTTGAATCTGCGCCTCGCTGATGTTCTCCGTAGCGTTGTTGTACACCACATGCACGACTACGGGAATGGTGATAACACCGCTCACAGCACGGGAAGGGTTGCTCAGCACCTGTGCGGTATGTTGCTCCACGGCTTTGAGCTGCTCCAAGCGTTTCGGGTTGTTTTCTTGTTGCATTTGCAGATAATCCATACTGCCGCAGTTGCGCTGGGCAAAAAGGGAGGTGCTTAGGAGTACCAACAGAAGCGTCAGGGTACTCAGTAGACATTTTTTCATACTTAAATCCATTTTAATTGGTCAAAAAAAGTGTTCGGATGAAGAACGAAGCGGCCCGAACCGCCTGAGCGGGGACGGCTGCGCCTCCAACCTTGATTGTTTGACTGTTACTGCGGTGGAAACTAAAACGAAATGAATACTGGGGTAACAAGGGTTTAGATAGGTAACACCAGATTCAAATATATAAAAACCAATCAAATGAATGGCAAAAAAAGCAACACAAAAAATATTATTTCAACCCTACCTTTTTGCTAGCACCTCCATGTTGGGCAATTTGCGCCCAAAAGGCCAACAGCAGGTTAAGGCAGGGCAGAAGCTGCAAAAACAGGCATCAATATGTATCTTTGCACAAATACCAGAGAGACATATGCAAAGGCTCATTTTATTGCTTGTACCCCTACTGTTACTCGGCAGCGGCTGTTACTCCTTCAAGGGCATTAGTATTGACTACTCCGAAGTCAGCACTTACTTTGTGGAGCAGTTTGACAACAACGCGATCAACGCCCCCCCTGCTATTTCCGTACGGCTTACGGAAGATTTGAAAGAAAAGATACGTACCGAGTCCCGCTTGCTGCTGTCAGATACCGACCCGGATGTCGTCTTCGAAGGCACTGTCGTGCGCTACGAAGTCACTTCGGAGGCACCACAACCCGGCGAGGTCACCTCGATCAACCGGTTGACCATCGTTACCGCTATTCAGTACATCAATAATGTGAACGAGCAGAAAAGCTGGAAGAAAAAGCAGAACTTCCAATTCTTTTTTGATTTCCCCTCCGACCAAGCCCTGACGCAAGTGGAGGAGGAAGCCATCACCGCCATTAGCGAGCAGATGATGGAGGACATCTTCAACGCCGCGTTTACCGATTGGTAGTTGGCACGTGCTTTTTATTCCCCCCACCGATAACTTTTCAAGTCGAAACCCGCCAAGTCTAGCACCCGGTCGGTCACGGTGGCCACCAGCGTCTCAAAGCTGGCCGGCCGGCTGTAGAAAGACGGGCTAGCCGGGCAGATGATGCCCCCGGCCTCGGTCACGGTTTTCATGTTGTTGATGTGTACGAGGCTGTAAGGGGTTTCCCTTGGCACAAGGATCAACCGCCGACGTTCTTTCAGGGCTACATCCGCCGCCCGTGTTGTCAGATCGTTGGAAGTACCCGCCGCAATACGCCCCAGCACCCCCATAGAGCAGGGGCATATGATGATGGCGCCGTACTGTGCCGAGCCCGAAGCGAAAGGGGCCATAAAGTCCCGTTTGTCGTAGAAGTCAAAGGGGTAAGCCGCGTAACTCTTGTCCCCTAATTCGTATTCCCAGTTGAACTTGGCGTTGTCGCTCATCACGACCCCAACAGCCTCCCATTGGTCCTTCAGTTTGACTAGGCGATCGAGTAATGCCTTAGCGTATATACTGCCGCTTGAACCGCCGATGCCAATCGCTACCTTGTGTTTCATATCCCCCGCTTGATTGAGTTTGCATTTCGACAGTATACAACTTCAGACTTTGAATAGTGTTGCGAAAAACGAGCGTTTCAAGCACATGGGCCGACTCATCACCCTAACTGCAGGTACTCTCCCAGCCAAACCAATTGGCCAGCCCGCTCTTTGTCTTCCATGGCAAGCGCCTTTTGCGCAAGCAGGTGGAGCGACCGCAGCGGGTAGTCCGACGCCAGCGCCTTGGCCACCTCTTTTTCCTCTTTCAGCTTCAGGGTCGCCGTTTTTTCCGGGGCTGCCGGCAAAGAGGCCAGCATACCCAAGTTGTTGCCCGTCAAGACCTCACTGTGGCGGATGCGCTCCGGCAGTTGGTCATAGCCCATGCCCAGCACATTGAACGGCTGAAACACTTTGTGGATGGCTTCGCCGCTGGCCCGGACGTAGAAAGCCCGCCCCATACGGCCCATTAGGTCCATTTTGTGGGGGTTGATCTTGCCGTTTTCATCTAGTACGTCCTCCCGTAGATGCATGCGTACTACTTGGCAGATAATCAGGTGGCCCGCGCCCCCAGTTTCGCCCAGCGGAATGACCTGTTGCACTTTGCACTCCATCTGTGCGGGCGACTCTTTCACCCGAAATGGTTGTACCAAGTCACCGGGCACCGGCGTCAGGCCTGCTTTTTCAAATTCGCTAACCTCCTGCGGGTAGTCTACGCTTGTCAGTGCCATCTGCCGGACCATACTATAATTGACCACGTTGATGACCACTTCCTGGGTCTGCTCGATGTTGTGCAGGGTGTCTTTCGTCGTGTTATTAGAAACTCGCCGGTTGGAGGAAAACACGAGTATGGGGGGATTGGAACTGAAGCAGTTGAAAAAGCTGTAAGGCGCCAGGTTGGCCCGCCCCTCTTCGTCCACCGTACTGGCAAAAGCGATAGGGCGGGGCGCTACCGCACCAAGCAGATACTGATGGAGGTCTTTGGTCGGCGTGTCCTTTGGGTCGATAATCCGCATTAGGGTGAAGGTTTTACGTTGGTTTATTGTCGTGACAAAAAACGCAATTATTCGATAATATGTTACGCTGAGGTGTTATTGTTTGGAAAAAAGCACAGCAGACATGCCTAAACTAAGCTTCAATACCATACTGAGCGTACTAGCCGTCGGGCTGGTGGCGCTTTTCGTAGGCCGTTACTTCTACATGAAACCCGGTATGATCAACGGCGAGCAAGCCCCCGGCATTCGGGCCCCATTGCTCAACGGGGGCGATTTCCAGCTCAGCGACTTGGAAGGGCAGTACGTCCTCATCGATTTTTGGGGCAGCTGGTGCCCGCCCTGCCGTCAAGAAAACCCGGCACTCGTCAAGCTCTACAACAAGTACAAAGCGGCCAACTTTGAACAAGCCCAAGGGTTCACAATTGTAAGCATAGGGATCGAAGACAAACGGGAACGCTGGGTAAACGCCATACAACAAGATAGCCTAAACTGGCCCTACCATGTTTACGACGAGGCATCAAGCTTGCGGTTTTTTGATTCCGAAATCGCCCAACTTTACGGCGTCAAGCAAGTCCCCACCAAGTACCTGCTCAACCCCGAGGGCCGGATCATTGCCGTCAACCCCACTGTAGAAGAAGTGGAGCAGCGGCTTAGCCAAGCCACCGCAGGCTGACAATTTGTCGCCTATCTATAGCTGGCAGAGTAATTGCGGTCCCTTGGGCGTTGTTACTGTTGGATATCCAATCCGGCACCATTGCCGGGTTTATTTTTTGAGTACAATTGTGTAAGTAACATGAACGACAAAGAGCAAAAAGACACTTCGCATAAGACAGAAGAAACGGCAGAAAATACAGCCGAGGAACAAGCGCATACCACCGTTGATGAAGCTACAGAAGAATCAACGCAGGAGGTGCCTACAGAGGATCAGCTCCAAGCCCTGCAGCAGGAGAACGATGAACTGAGGGACAAATACCTGCGCCTGGCTGCGGAGTTTGACAACTACAAACGCCGTATGGTCAAAGAGAAAATGCAGATGATGAGCAACGCTGCACAAGACACGATGTCAGCGCTCCTGCCAGTTTTAGACGATTTTGACAGGGCCAAAAAAGCGGCCGAGCAAAATGACAAAGGCCATCTTTTCGAAGAAGGCATAGGGCTGGTTTACCGCAAGCTCTACACCACGCTGAAGCAGAAAGGCCTAGAGCCTATGGACAGCGAAGGGCATGACTTCGATCCGGAATTTCACGAGGCACTGACCGAAATCCCGGCCCCTTCTGAAGATATGAAAGGCAAAGTGGTAGACGTGGTAGAGCGCGGCTACACCCTGAATGGCAACATTATCCGCCACGCTAAGGTAGTGGTAGGCAAATAGCAAAGGCTAACGATCGATTATGGCAAAAAGAGATTATTACGAGGTACTAGGCGTTTCCAAAGGCGCGGACACAGCAGCGATTAAGAAGGCTTACCGCAAATTGGCGATCAAGTACCACCCCGATAAGAATCCGGACAATAAAGAAGCGGAAACCAAGTTCAAAGAAGCAGCTGAAGCGTACGAAGTGCTCAGCGACGAGCAGAAGCGCGCCCGCTACGACCGCTTCGGGCACGCTGGAGTCAGCGGTGGCCCAAGTGGCGGCGGCGGCTTCAGTGGCGGCATGACGATGGAGGATATTTTCCAGCAATTTGGGGATATCTTCGGCGATGGCGGCGGCGGCAGCCCCTTCGAATCCTTCTTCAGCGGCGCGGGCAGAGGCCAACGGCGCGGCACCGGACAGCGGGGTAGCAACCTGCGCATTAAAGTTACCTTGACCTTGGAAGAAATCGCCAACGGCGTCACCAAAAAAATCAAGGTCCGCAAACAAGTCACCTGCGACACCTGCAACGGCAGTGGCGCCAAAGATAGCGATAGCGTGCAAACGTGTACCATGTGCCGGGGTGCGGGCTACGTGCGGCAGGTGAAAAACACCTTCCTCGGCCAGATGCAAACCACGGTGACTTGCCCGACTTGCAGCGGCTCCGGCCAGCAGGTAACTGCCAAGTGCCCCAAATGCAACGGTGATGGCCGCATGCAGGGCGAAGAAACCCTGGAAATCGAAATTCCGGCCGGCGTAGAAGAAGGCATGCAACTGTCGATGCGCGGCAAGGGCAACAAAGGCGCAAAAGGCGGGCCCGCGGGTGACTTGCTCATCAATATCGAGGAAAAAGAGCACGACCACCTACAGCGTGACGGTATGAACCTGGTCTACGAGCTCTACCTCAACTTCGCCGATGCCGCCCTCGGTACCTCTGTTGAAGTGCCCACCATAGAGGGCCGGGTAAAAATCAAAGTGCCCGCCGGCACCCAATCGGGCAAAATCTTCCGCCTGAAAGGAAAGGGCTTGCCTTCCGTACAAGCCTACGGTAAGGGCGATCAGCTCATCCACGTGAATGTGTGGACGCCCAAGAAGGTGAATGACGAAGAGCGGGAACTGCTGGAGCGGCTGCGCGACATGCCGAACTTCAGCCCTCAGCCCGGCAAGTCGGAAAAAGGCTTCTTTGAAAAGATGAAGGACTACTTCAAATAGTTGTACAGCCCCCTGCCCCACTGCCGGGCCGGGGAGCGGTATCTTTGCATAAGCCTTGCCAACTTCTTAACCTCAAAATCGATCGCATGCAGCTTGCTCGACTTCTGTTCCCTTCCGCTATCTTGCTACTGGCCCTGTCTGCCTGCGGGCCCAATTATGTGTACGAAAAGAGCTACGATATAGAAAACGGTGCTTGGGCATATGCCGACACTTTGCCCTTCCAATTCGAAATAGAAGATACCAACACCATTTATAACCTTTGGCTGGAAGTGGACCACAGCACCGACTTCGGCAATCAGAACCTCTACACCCAAATCCACACGCAGTTTCCCTCCGGGCAACGCCTCACCGAATTGCTTTCCTTGGAGCTAGCCAATAAAGCGGGACAGTGGTTTGGCGACTGCAACAGGGCGTCCTGTACCCTGCGCATCCCCATTCAGCAAGGTGCCTACTTTGATCAGGCTGGGGCTTACCAAATCACCCTAGAGCAGTATATGCGCCGTAGCCCGGTGGAAGGCGTAGACGCTATTGCCTTCCGCTTGGAAGCCACCGGGGAACAGCGGTAAACCTCATACGTTCCCAAAACACTACCCATGCCCTACAACCACCTTATCAACAGCCTTTTGGCCTTGCTCTTTATTGCGTTGATGGCGCAAGTTACGCTGACTACGCCCGAAGCGCTGGGCAGTATCCCCATTACCGGGCAAAGCTTGGCGGTGCTGCTCGTAGGCTTGTTGTTGCCCATGCCCTACGGAGGCTTCACGGTACTGCTTTACGTGCTGCTGGGCGCGCTGGGCCTACCCATTTTTGCGGAAGCGAAAAGCGGCTGGCAGGTGCTGCGTAGCGGCAGCGGGGGCTTTTTGGCCGGTTTTGTCGTGGCAGCTTTTGCACTCGGTTGGCTGAGGCAGCGGGCTTGGGGGCAGCATCTGGGTTGGAGCTTACTGGCCAATTTGTTGGGCACTGCAATCATCCTTGCCTTTGGGGTAGCTTGGCTGAGTGTGTTATACGATTTCTCCCGAGCACTTGATTATGGCTTTTTCCCGTTTATTGAAGGAGCAATTATCAAAATAGGGCTCGGTGGCTTTATCGCCTGGAGCATGCTGCGGCAAAAGCCAGAGTCCGCAAATCCACCTTCATGAAATACGGCCTACTCTTTCTCTTGTGTTTTTCCACCTTAAGCAGCATCGCGCAACAAGCGATCACCGGCGAGCTCATTGTGCAAATCCGCGCTGGCCATACCGTTCAGGAACTATTTGACGCTTATCCTTCCCTGCAACTACAGCGCCAACTAGGGCACCAAAGCCCAGTGTATCTGTTAAAAGCCACCGAAGACTTACCGCTAGCCTGGATCGACCGACTGGAAGCTACCGTGGCCGTACAGCGCAATTACCCCTTAGCGCCTCGTAGCCTCACGCCCAACGATTCCCTCTTCCCCGCGCAGTGGCCGCTGCGGCAGATCGGCGCCCCTACCGCTTGGGAGAGCAGTACAGGCGGGCTTTCGCCCAATCAAGACACTATCGTAGTAGCCGTCGTCGAATTCGAGGGCACCGACTGGCAACATCCCGATTTACGGCCCAACATCTGGCAGAACCCAGGTGAAATCCCGAATGACGGCATCGACAACGACAACAACAGCTATGTAGACGACTGGCGGGGCTGGGACCTGTTTAGCCAAAGCGACGTCCACCCGCCGGCGGCCCACGGTACCGGCGTATGCAGCGTACTAGGCGCAGTAGGCAACAACGGCATTGGCATGTCGGGTGTCAACTGGCAATCCCAACTGCTGCTGCTCAGCGGCAACCGCTCTGGAGCCGACTTGGTAGAGTCTTATTGGTACGCGCTGGAACAGCGCCGCCGTTACAACCAAAGCGGGGGCGAAGCGGGGGCGTTTATTGTTGCCATCAACAACTCCCTCGGGCTGGCAGAGTCCCAAACACCAACCGATCAGCCGGTGCTGTGCAATACGCTGGACTCCTTGGGCGAAGCTGGCATACTCAGCGTACTGGCTGTGCCGAATAACGGAGGCCGTGACCTCGACCAAGAACCCGATATCCCTTCCAATTGCCCCTCCCCGTTCACGCTGACGGTCACCGCTACAGACAGCTTAGGGGAGCTAAGCGGGCAGGCCGCATTTGGCGCAGCTACCGTAGACTTGGGGGCACCCGGCGTAAATGTCCCCATTGCCCAGCCCAATGGCGCGTATCAATTATTCCGCTCCGGTACTTCTTACGCAACGCCATTGGTATCGGGCGCGGTGGCTTGGCTGTACAGCCTGCCCTGCCCTGCGCTATCCGATTTGGCCCGGACTGACCCCGCTGCGGCCGCTGCATTTGCCCGGGAGCTGCTGCTGGAAAGTGTCCGCCCGCTCAGCAGCCTGCAAGGCATCACGAGCACCGCTGGCCAGTTGTACCTGCCGGACGCCGCCCGTCTGCTCGAGAACTGGTGTGCGGAAGAAACAAATGACCAAGCCAGCTTTGCCCCGCCCTTTCCCAACCCAACCACTGATTGGCTGAATATTACCTTGCCCGGTGGCGCGCCCGAAAGTGTCACCTACGACGTCTACGACCTGCAGGGCCGCCTGTGGCAAAGCGGGCGCTGGGAACGGCCGCCATTCGCCAAGGTGCAATTTGCTGTGGATGTGCGGAAACTGCCTGCAGGGTACTACGTCATACAGCTGCGGACGGCATCGGCCAGCGTTAATCAGAAGTTTATCAAGCATAAGTAAATCGGCGGTATTCTTCATCTTGGCCATCCGCTTGGGCGGTGGCCCAACGGCAAGAAACGCCGCCCCCTTCGATAATCCCGTTTGTATAGCCTATATTCGCAGCTAAATCTTTTTCGAGCACGCATGGACAGCCCACTCTACATCATACGCGAGCAAAGACGGTACGGCTTCATCGACCGCATCGGGGATGTAGTGATTGAACCGCAGTATGTGGAGGTAGAGGACTTCTACAACGGCTTCGCGCGGGTGCGCTTCAACGACAAGCTGGTGCACATGGACGAAATGGGGCGCCTGCTGCTCAAGCATTTCTTCAACTACATCGGCTACTTTGAGGAAGGGCTGGCCCGGGTGCAGCTGGTCCACCGCTGGGGCTACATCGACCGGCGGGGCAACTTGGCCATACCCGTACAGTACGAAGATGCCGGCGATTTTTCCGAAGGCCGGGCGGCAGCTAGCCTCGGCGGCTACTATGGCTATATTGATACGGCCAACGAATGGGCTATCCCCCCTGAATTTGAGCAAGCCGGCCCCTTTAGCCACGGCCTGGCCGCCGTGCAGATTGGTGAAAAGTGGGGCTATATCGATCAGGAAGGCGTGCTGGCCATCGCGCCGCAGTTTGACGGGGCCGGGCCGTTCCAAGGCGGCGTGGCAGTCATTCAGGAAGGGGCGCAGTGGGGTTTGATCGACGAGGCCGGGCAGGTCATTGCCGAACCGCAATTTGAATACATCGAAGGCCTGGCCAACGGGGCTTTTTTTGATGACATGGCCGTTGTTGTGCAAGAGGGGCAATACGGCTTTATAGACCGCACTGGCAACATCTGCGTGCCGCCACGCTTTACCTTCGCCGGGGATTTCGGCAACGGCAGAGCACCGGTAGAGCTGCACAACCGCTTCGGCTATGTGGATAAAGCAGGCGAATTGGTCATAAAAGCCGGCTTCCAAGACGCTGGCGTATTTGCCAACAACCTGGCTCAGGTGCGCAACAAAAACCACTGGGGCTACATCGGCACCGATGGGCAATGGCGTATTCCGCCCCGCTACCGGCAAGCCATGCCGTTCCGGGCCGGGCTGGCGCTGGTGGACTACGAAGGGGGCTGGCAGTACCTCAACGAACAAGGGGATGTCGTCTGGCGGGAAAGCTGAGTGGCAATATTTTTATACTCTGCATTACCTATACCTTACTATGCGCATACTCATCGTAGAAGACGAACCGCCCGCTGCCAAGCGGATAGCGCAGTTGTTGCAACGTATCCAGCCGGAGGTTGAACTCTGCGGCCCCGTGGATACAGTGAAAGGGGCAGTAGAGTGGCTGGCCAAAAACCCTTTACCGGACTTGGCGTTGCTTGACATACAGTTAGCTGACGGGCTGAGCTTTGAGGTATTGTCGGAAAGCGGCGTCGAAATGCCCGTCATCTTCACTACTGCCTACGACCAGTATACACTGAAGGCTTTCAAGCACAATAGTGTGGATTACCTGCTCAAGCCTATTGACCCGGAAGAACTGCAACAAGCATTGCAGAAATACCAGCGCCTACATCAGCAAGCCCCACCTCCTATCTCTGCCGATGTACTGCAATCACTGCGCAACACCCTCACTAAGCCACAGTACAAAAGCCGCTTCATCATCAAACTCGGCCAGCAGCTCAGCTACATCGCTACAGAAGACGTTGCTTACTTCTATGCTGAGGGGGGTATCGTTTACGCCCAGATGCCTTCGAATAAACGCCACGCCATCGACTATACCTTGGATGCCCTCGAGCCGCTGCTGCCGCCCCAGCAGTTCTTCCGCGTCAACCGCAAAATCATCACCCATATCAGCGCGGTCCGCTCAGTGGCCCCCTACTTTAGCGGGCGGCTGATGCTCAAGCTCCAACCTGCCCCCCCATTTGAAACCACCGTAAGCCGCGACCGCGCTGCCGATTTCAAACAGTGGCTGGGAGGCTAATAAAAGTCATTCGCTTGGTCTGACAATTATCACTGCACTGTCATAACGGGAAGGATATCTTTGGTCTTGAACATTACAAGATAAACAAAGCCATGATGTCCTCAAGCCAAACAGCCATGACGCAAGCAAGCAAGCAAATAGAACCCTTCAGCATCCAACAAGCGATGGTCGCCCTTGAACTGGGGTCTACCGACAACAAGATTCTGGAATACTTGGATTTCTTGACGGCTCAGGTCCCTACAGGCAGCGCGTACTTCCTGCATGTACTGCCGCGCTTTGATGTGCTCAGCCACATGGTGGAGCGCGAAGGCGGTTCTACGATAAGCAATTACGAAATCAACGACGAAGTGGCGCACCGTATGCAGCGCGAAATCCGTGCCCGCATGGACCACCATGATGGCCTGCATATACAGTTTGACGTCAAGGAAGGCGACCCGCTTGAACAACTGCTGGAAGACGCCGAAGACGTGAACGCAGAGTTGACGGTCATTGGCCAGAAGAGCGGGACCGACAAGCACGGCATCCTAGGTAAAAACCTGGCCCGCAAGACCAAAGGCAATACCTTGATTATCCCGGATCAGGCGAAAGTGCAAATGAAGCGCATTATTGTGCCTATTGATTTTTCCGAGAATTCCATCAAGGCCCTGCGCACCGCCATTGCCCTCAACGAGAGCTTGAGTGAGCCAGCAAAGATAACGGTGCTGAATGTATACGAGATGCCCAACCTGAGCGTCTACAAAATCCAGCGGACCCGCGAGCAGTTTGAGCGGATGCTCCAAAAAGACCACGAGGAGGCCATGCGTGCCTTCCTGAATACACAGGTGCCCGACTACCAGGGCCAATTGGAGACCAAGCTGATCATGCAAAAATCCCCGGGTATCGCCCAGTACATCATGGATGTTGCCGAGGAGCAGGAAGGCGACTTCATCGTGATGGGCGCCAAAGGGCACTCCAAAGTGGAACTGCTGCTCTTGGGCAGCGTCACAGAAAAACTTTTAGGCCTGAACGAGCATATCCCGACGCTTATCGTCAAGTAAGCCGGGGGCTCCGAAGCCTTAATATATCTTCTATTTAGTGAGGTTAGTTTTTCGGGAGGCCGCCAAAATACTATTTTTTGGCGGCCCTTTTCCCGGACCTCCGCCTGAACCAAGCGGTTATTGACACCGCGCAAAAGCCGAAGTAAAAATGACTATTTCAGACCGCACCACCCTGAAAGATATCAGCCGGGCATTTCACCAGATGTTCCCGGGCTTGAAATTGGAATTCTACGCCAAATCCCACGCGGCCGGAGAAGGTTCTCCCGTACAGGAGCGGCTCGATGGCAATCAGCGTCTTAGCGAAGTGCGTACCGTGCACACGGAAGGCGACTTGGCCATTGACCCAGAAATGAGCGTCAGCGAGTTCGAGCAATTATTCGCCGATCGCTACGGCCTGAATGCACAAGTGTTCCGTAAATCTGGCAACTTGTGGATGCAGACCACCTCCACCGACAGCTGGAGCCTGGCGCAGCAAAACCGCAAGGGCGGGTCCTCCGAGATACACTACAAAGAAAAACACGAATCATGACCGATACAAGCACCGCCGTAGGGGATATTATGAGCCGTCATGTGCTTTTTGCTAAGCCCGATCAGGGGTTTACGCAAGTGGCGCGGCTGTTTTCCGAAATGAGTATCCACCACCTCCCCGTCGTCGATGACAAGCAGCAGCTCATAGGCGTCATCAGCGCGAACGACGTCATGAAGGCTTACAGCCGAAGGCTCGACAAATTGGAAAACAAAACAGCCAGCGACATCGACGAACAGCTGGCCGTAGCGGACCTGATGACGAGCCAGCCGGTGTACGTCAGCCCAGCTACCTCCCTGCAAAAAGCAGCGGAGCTTTTCACCAAGCACAATATTCAGTGCTTGCCCGTAGTGGAAGGGAAGACCGTAAAGGGTATCGTCACAAGCCGCGACTTAGTCCGGTTTTTTGCCACCCAATAAGTGTCAGCCTGCCTATCAAGCGGACACCTATTTTTTATGGTAAATGAGGGGAGCCATCCCCTCGATGATTAAATTGGCTTTTGCGACTAGGACGAGGGGTGACCGCCATTCTTGAATGGGGGTTGCCCTTTTTTAATTGACAAAAATCAGCACCCGCACTGACAAACCACAACAACACCAAGTAATGTTTTAATTATCTTGTATTTACCGAAACATTCGACCTCCTAACCAAAGCCATACGCCATGAAAAGCATACTCGTTCCTACCGATTTTTCCGATTGCGCACAACAGGCTGCCGATGTAGCCGCCCGCATGGCCAACCGCTTGGGGGCCCGCCTGCACTTTATCACTTGCTTGGACCTCCCGCAAGACTGGGAGCAGCTCTCCCCCCGGCAACGCGACATGCAACCCGCCGCGCAGCAGCTGATCAACAATACCCAAGTACGCTTTGCGGACCTGCAGCGCGCCTACCCGGATATGGAAATCAGCACCGCCTACTGTACGGGGAAACTCGTAAATGGCATCAACCAATATGCTGAAGCGCACCATATCGACTTTATCATTATGGGCTCCCACGGGGCGAGCGGGAAAAATGAGTTCTTTATCGGCTCCAACACGCAGAAAACCGTACGGGAAATCCACCGCCCGGTATTGGTCATCAAAGAACCATTAGAAAACATCAACTTTGACAAAGTCGTATTTGCCTCTTCTTTCCACGAGAACGAGCGCGAAGCTTTCTTGAAGTTCAAGGAATTTGTCAAGCCGTTCGTGCCGGAAATCCACTTGGTTGAGGTCCACACCTCCTCCCTATTCGACCCGCCCTATATCCTCAGCCGGCAGGCTATGGAGGAATTCCGGGGGTTGTGCTCGCCCTTCCGTTGCGAGACGCATATCTTCCGCAACTTTAGCATCGATCAGGGTATCCGCAACTTTGCAGAGAAAATCGGGGCAAAGCTGATTGGCATTTCCAACCACCACCGCCACCCACTGCGCCGCATGCTGACGGGCAGCAACGTCGAGGCCTTGGTCAACCATTCCGAAATACCGGTACTCAGTATCGACTACAAAGTAGAAAACGAAGAAAACACCGGCGGTCAGGTACAGTCGGATGTAATGACGGCCGGGTAAACCCAAACTCGATACAACCATGAACGCACACATCTTATTCCCCACTGACTTCTCCGAAGCCGCCCAACATGCTTTCGATTACACGGTAAAACTGGCCGAAGCACTCGACACGCAAATCGATCTCATGAGCGTGTACCACTTGCCTATAGGGGACGCTAGCCGTACAGCTCCCCATCAGATCGACGAGATGCTGCGGCAACGCCGGGGGGAGGTGATGAGAAAATTGAACGAACTGGCGGACAGTGCCCCGGCCAAAAGGATCGGGCAGATGCGGGTCGACTACGGCATGTTTGTCTATCAGGAAATCGTGGATGTAGCCAGCAAAAACGGCCATCAGCTTATCGCGATGGGTACCAAAGGGGAACGCAATGCTTTTGAAAAATTGCTTGGCAGCGTCACGACCCATACTATGATGAACGCCCCCTGCCCCGTCTTGGCCATCCCGATGGACGCGCAGTACCGCCCGGTCAAGAATATCGCCTACGCGACCAATTTTGAGCCGAGCGATGAGCAAGCCATCGAGAAGCTAAACGGCCTGAGCGAAGCACTACAAGCCAAGCTGCACTTCCTGCACGTCGACACGGCGAAAAAGTACGGGCTCACCGAGCACTACGTCATGGTGGAAGACTATCCCCGCCCCTTTTCCGACTTCTCCGTTATCAACCACGAATCCGCTACGGAGGGGATAGACGAGTATGTGAAAGACCACGACATCGACTGGCTGGCGCTGTTCCTACCCGACCGGAAGTTTTGGGAGCGCTTGCTCCACCGCAGCTTCACTAAAAAGATGACCTTCCACAGTAAAGTGCCTACGCTCGTCTTCGGCAAAGGCTGACACAGCAAACATATCACGTGTGCCGATTGTAGAATGTATCCAAAACCTCTACAAATATGGAACACACTGCACTGACTATTGCCCTCGACTGGACCCCCAACACCAACCATACTGGTTTTTTCGTAGCGCAAGCACTGGGATATTATAACGACCTGGGCCTGAACGTCCGCATCGTCGATCCTTCTATAGACAATTACGAAACGACGCCCGCCAAGAAACTGGACCTCGGGGAGGTGGATTTTGCCATCGCCCCCACCGAGAGCGCTATTAGTTTGAATACCAAAGCCAACAAAGCAGAGGCTGTGGCCATCGCCGCTCTGCTGCAGGAGGATGTCAGTGCTATAGCCGTGCTGGACAATAGCGGCATCGACCGCCCCGCCGATCTCGATGGCAGAACCTACGCTTCCTACGGGGCCCGCTACGAGGACAAAATCGTGCAGCGCATGATACAGAACGATGGGGGCAAAGGCGAGCTCCACATTGATTACCCGGAGAAGCTCGGTATCTGGAATACCTTACTTGAGAACAAGGCGGATGCCACCTGGATTTTCCAAAACTGGGAAGGGGTGGAGGCCGAGACGCAGGGCATCCAACTGCGCTACTTCAAAATGAGCGATTACGACATCCCCTACGGCTACTCCCCGGTCCTGCTGGCGATGCAAGACCGCATCCGCGCCCGCGAAGCGGCTTACCGGGCTTTCTTGCAAGCTACCAAGCGCGGCTTCCTCTACGCGCAACAGGACCCGGAAGATGCGGTGCGCTTGCTCGCCCCTTTCGTTCCGGACCGCGACCGGGAGCAGATCAACCTCCTCCGCGCCCAACTATACACCAACGAGCACTACGGCGACAAGGAAAACTGGGGTAAAATGGCTCCCGAGCGGGTACAGGCTTTCACCGACTGGCTTCGGCAGCAAAAGATCGAGGAGGACCTGGAGGATGTCTCGGCGGTGTTTTCTAATGACCTGCTGCAGGGGTAGGCTGCTGCGGGCGACGTAGGCAGAGCTTACGCCGAACAGGGTTTTCCGAAATATACACAAAACAGCGTTTTTGATTGCGCTGCGACGTAGGTAGAACCTACGCCGAACAGGGCTTGCGGACGACCTACCGCACCAAACTCACATCCCCCTGCATAGAAGATGGCTCCTCATCCTCCCCTAGTTGGTAATTAAAACGGTAGAAATACACCTCGGAAGGCGCAGGCGTACCATTCTCCTGAGTGCCGTCCCAAGTGTTATTGGGAGTATCGGTTTCAAAAATCAACTCCCCCCAGCGGTTGTAGACGACAAGCTGGTAGATTTCGAAGGTGGGCTCCTCGCAGTTGCTGACGAATCCGAAGGTCTCGTTGGTATCGTCGCCGTTGGGGGTGAAGGTATTCGGCATGAAGATTTGGCAGGCAGAGTCGCAATCCACAAATTCCAAATCGATGGTATCCGCTACGGTGCCGCACGCATTGGTGAGGGTAAGGCTGTAGGCATCCGACTCGAAAACTTCAATGGTTGCCGTTGTATCCCCGGTGGACCATTCGTAAGCAGCGCCAGGGTTCGGCAAGGTGTCTCCAATCGCAAAAACATCCCCTTGGCACAAAGTGGAATCTGCGCCAAGCTCCAAGTCTAAGGTTGGGCCGGTATTGGCAAACAGATGATCGGTGTAATTCGGCAAGCCAAAATAAGGAATGTAGTCTCCCCCTCCAGGCAATTCAATAACATCCGTGGCAAGCTCCGGATTCGGTGTATTGGCACAACGAATGACCGATAGGCGAGAACGTTCCACATTGAAAAAGGGAGCGTCTAGAAAGTACAAATTCCCATCCGGTGCCAACTGCATCTGGCCGTAAGTCCGTTCCGTTTCCAGGGTGTCAAACACGAAGCGGGAGGCTGGGATATCGTCTGTTGCTAGATCATACTGCACGACTTCCACTACCTCCTCGAATTGCTCGACGGCATAGAAGTACCGGCTGTTGGCGGAGAACGCTATGGATTGGCCTACCTCTTGGGGGTGAAGGGTCGCAATAGACTCCGAAATCGCTCCGTTGGCGTTATTGAAAATAAAAAGATGACCTTGGGAATATAGCAATTCGGAAGACGGCGTGATTTTAATGCTGCTGCCAATTGGAGTAGCCATATCAACGGGCACAAACGCCGGGTCCTGCGGCCCATTCTCATCCACGAGCAGGCGGACGAAGCGGTTGTTATCCTCTGTGTCATCCGCGGCTAAAATCCAGTAGTCTTCGCCATTGGCGTGGATGGTCCCGGATAGAGCCTCGAACAAAGGCACTTGCAAGCGCTGATCTGCATCCGTAACCGCCCCCAAACCACCAGAAAGGGTCATGTCGATTTCGAAGTACGATAGTCCGCGGCCGTTGGGCTGGCCGTCCACTACGCCACCGTTGTTAAAATCACTTTGTTCCATAGTAAAAAGCAAGTAAACATCAGGGGTACTGGGCTTCGGGACAATCAGGGAAGACTGCCGCGCGCTATAGCCACCGCCTTCTACCCCGCCCATATCGTACATCACCTCGTGATTGCGGTTCCAGATTGTCCCGCCGTCCCGGTCAGACTGTGGGGACTCGCCACCACCGTTGGTGTAAAACAACAGATTCCCCTCAGCATCGCTGTAGGTAGCACAACCCTCAATGGTCTGTATGGCCCCATCGGTAAGCAACACTGGCTCGCCCGAAGCGAAGTCGAGCCCGGCGCCTTCGCCAAAGTACCAGATATTGCCTTGCTGCTGGGCAAGAAGAAAGAACGGAAAGAAAAGCACGGTAAAAAGACTGATATTCTTCATGGGTATCGTTTGATTACAGCCGCAAAAGTAAAAATTATCGGGCAGGCTTACCGGAATAGTCCGCAAGAGTGCTATCTTTTGTCAAAGAAATCTGATGAGCAAAACCAGGCTTATGAATCCAAGCGTATGCGTCATCGGGGCGGGCTGCTCCGGGCTGACCACTATCAAGAATCTCGTACAGGCTGGCGTCACGGACATCACCTGCTACGAGCGGAACGACCAAATCGGCGGCAACTGGGTATTCACCGCTGGCAACTCCCACTCTAGCGTTTGTGAGACCACTCATATCATTTCCTCCAAAAAACTATCGGAGTTTCTGGACTTCCCCATGCCGGAGCACTACCCGGACTACCCTTCCCACCGGCAGGTGCTGGCGTATTTTCAGGCTTACGCCAAACGCTTTGGCCTGGAGCGCTACATTCAATTCAACACTACCGTCGCCCATGCCGAGGAGCTATCGGACCAGCGCTGGCGCATACAGCTTGAGGACGGCAGCGTGCGGGAGTTCGACTACCTCTTTGTTGCCAACGGGCACCACTCCGTCCCCCGCTGGCCGCAGGTAGAAGGCCGCTTTGAGGGGGAGTACCTGCACGCCCACGACTACAAAACCAACGCGCCCTTCACAGGCAAGCGCGTGCTGGTGATCGGGGCGGGCAACTCGGGTTGCGACTGCGCCGTGGAGATCAGCCGGGTTGCAGAGCGCACGGACATCAGCCTGCGCCGGCCGACTTACATCATCCCCAAATTCCTTATGGGCAAGCCTACGGATACCTACAACGCGCTGCTGCAACGCATCCCCCGCTTCCTGCGTACCCCTTTGCAACGCCTCAGTCTCCGCCTACAGATCGGCGATTACCGGCAGTATGGCCTGGAACGGCCCGACTACCCCATCACCCGCGCCCACCCCACGCTCAATTCCGAGTTGCTCTACCGCATCCGCCACGGCCGGGTAACCCCTCGCAAGGGCACGGTGAAATTCGAAGGGCAGCGCGTCCACTTTGCCGACGGGCAGTCGGAGGCCTACGATACGGTCATTGCGGCCACAGGCTACCGCATTGCCTTCCCCTTTTTCGACCGTTCGCTATTCGACTTTGAAGATGCCGAGCGCATCCGCCTCTACCTGCGCATGATCGCGCCGGGGCATCCCCGGGTTTTCTTTATCGGGCTCACGCAGCCGCAGGGCTGTATCTGGCCCTTGTCGGACTTGCAAGCCAAGCTCGCCGCCAACCACGTGATGGGCCGCTGGCCAATGCCAGATAATATAGGTCAACTGGCCGATGCCGAATGCGACAAAATCGACCAAGAGTTCATGAGTGCCAAACGGCACGCGCTGGAAGTGCATTTCCACCCCTTCGCCAATCAACTGCAACGGCTGATCCCGGCGGATGCGCCGGCTTGGAAGGGCAGCTTGGTCGAGGCGGAGGCATAGAACATGTGGTCGCCGCGCCCGTTCTATAGAAAAGCATTCATGCGCTATTTTATATCTTTTTTTCTTTTTCTGGCTTTATTTGCGTTTCTCCCGGCAGCCTCGTTCGGGCAAGCTGCGTCAATGGACAGCCTCACTATAAAAATCCGCCAAACCGTATTCCCCGAAGACTTTACCCGCGAGCAGCTTCGAGTCTACCGCCTGGAAGCAGGCCGGCTGCAGATTCTCATCGAAGGCTACGATGACCCCGAAGCGGAGGTCAGCGTGGAGCAAGCGCTGACAGAGGAAAGTATGGAACTTTTGCAGCGGACTATAGAGCAAAACCGCATCATGAGCAACTACATTGACTGCCGGGTGTATACGCCCGCCAGTGACACCCGCCTCAAGACCGAAATGATGATCCGCTATCAGGGGCAAAGCAAGGTCTGCTACTCTTTCGACCAAGGGTTCTCCAACGAACTGAGCGACTTACTCTCGGCGCTGAATCAAATCATCCCGGAGCAGGGCTACCGGATAAATATCCCTAGAGACCACCTTAACTCGATGGAAAAGCATCGCTAAGGGGTGCAGTTGCGATTTGTCCCCCTGTATATTTGGCTTGGGCAATTCGAAATAGGTTTGGATATTGTGGTGCTTCAGGGCAAACGCATCAAAATGAGAACATGCCACGGAACACGTCACGGAACACGTTAAATTGGGTGGCGGCTGCCGAAATTGCATGTTCGAGGGACGAGTTTGCAATTTCTAGCCTTTTTGTTCACTTTTTTGGCAATGAAAAAAGTGAAAGCCCAGCCCATACGAGCCCGTACGTGGCCGGCTCGAGGCGAAGAACAAGCTAAACCTCCCCCCTCAAAGATTTGTATCGCCCATTTTAGCGCAAACTACGTTTGGTGCGTTTGCCCTAGTGGTGCTTAATCTGCTTGATTTTACTCGGGTGCAATTCTTACATTACTTTTGCTCCCGACGATGAATGTCGGGATCAAAGACTTGATGCAAAAGTAACAAAAAATCACCCCGATGACTATCGGGGGTGTATGGTTCTTCACGCTGCGGAAGGCCTCGAATGGCTAAACTGTACAAACTCGCCTTGGTGAGCAGTGTTTCAGTCTAAATTGCGGGGATTGCGTGACCTTAGTTCTTTCAGATTGGGTGCAGTTTTGGCTCAATCAGTGTACAGTTTCAAACCT